>DATLHE010000240.1:0-4189 GCA_035540335.1 Thermomicrobiales bacterium
CCGTTGGGGCGCCGCAAGTCCTCCCCTACGGTGATCGAGGATTCCGAAAACGACCTTAGGAGGCGCCCATGAACCTCCCCATCACGGACCTGACGCCTGAAGCGTTCGCGCCGTTCGGCACGGTTATCCGGCAGCCGGAGAGCGCAGCGGAGGCCACCGGCGCCGGGTGGCGCTGGTGGAGCGAGGTGGCGCTCGTGCCGCCGGTCGACCGGGCGTACGCGGTCGGCTACCTGCGCCTGGAGCCCGCGCCGCTGCAGGTGGACTGGGCCGAGCGGCACCTGCGCAGCACGGAGACGATCATCCCGCTCGACGGGTCGTGCCTGCTCCACGTCGGGCCGCCGGGTGACGCGCCGGCGTGGGAGCGTGTCGCGGTCTTCCGCGTGCGCCCGGGCGAGGGAGTCATCCTCAGCGAGGGCGTCTGGCACGGCGCGCCGCTGGCGCTCGACCGGCCGCTCGCCGCGCTCGTGCTGCTGCGCCAGGGAACCGGCGCGGAGGACGTCGAGAAGGTCGTCCGCGCCGAGGGGCCGATCGCCATCGCGGCGGACACCGCCGTTCACAACGAAGGGAAGTGACGGATGCCAGTCGTCGACCGGCGCGAGTTCGGCGGGCGCTTCGGCGTCAAGGAGAACTCGCAGCGCCTCGCCAACTACCGCTATCTCGAAGTGCAGCTGATGGAGATGATCGGCGGCTGGTCGCACACCACCCCGCCGATCCAGCTCAAGGCGACCTTCGGCTACCACGTCTACGATCACGCCCAGGCCGCCAACATGCTCGGCGAGCGGCTGGAGCAGCTGCGCTCCGGCCGCCAGGCGCAGGAGCCGGCGACCGACGACTTCGCGCGGCTGTGCGAGCACGTCTGGAACCTGGAAAGCGTCGTCGACCGGCTGGTGGCCGTCTACAAGGTGCTCGAGCCGCACCTGGTCAGCACCTACGTCTACCACGCGGACGCGACCGACCCTATGACCGACGCGCCGACGGTGCGCCTGCTCCGTCACCTCGCCGGCATCGGGCAGTCGCACGTCGCCTGGGGGCAGGCCGTCCTCGAGAACCTGACGCGGTCGCCGGAGGAGCGCCGGCACGCGCTGGAGGTACAGGCCGACCTGGAGGGGCGCCTGCTGGCCTGCGGCGGCGTGACCGGGCAGGGGATCGAGTCGCACTGGCTGGCGTTCCACAGCGCGAAGGCGGAGGAGAAGGCGCCGCCGCGGGTGAAGCGGGGCAAGGGCGGCTACCGGTTCACCAAGCAGTGCCCGCCGCTCGACCATCCGGTCGTCGAGGCACCCTTCTGGTTCTCCGACAACCGCGACGACTTCCGCGTCTATGAGGTCAAGGAGCCGTGGTCGATCGAGGATTTCCGCCAGAAGTTCCACCAGCTGCTCTACGGCGAGGTCGAGACGACCGACCGGATGGGCAAGATGCTCGCCGAGTTCCCCGACCTGCCGTGGGAGATGCGCATGGATATGGCGCACCAGATGTGGGACGAGGCGCGGCACATCGAGATCGTCGCCAAGGCGGTCGAGGACGAGCTGGGCGGCGACCTCGGGTATGGGCCGTGGTCGCTGCTCTGGTGGTGGATGCAGAACGACCCCGATCCGCTCAAGCGCCTGACGGTGACCAACAGCTGGGCGGAGGCAAACCTGATGCACACGCTGCGCGAGTGGAGGACGGAGGCCGAGAAGCGCGGCTACACGCGGATCGCGGAGCTGGCGGACTATCTGCAGGCCGACGAGCGGACGCACGTGATGCTCGGGACCGACTGGATCCGCGAGCTGACGAAGGGCGACACGGCGCACCGTGACGAGCTCGTGCGCTGGGGGCGGGAGGCGGTCGCGAGGATGGACGCGTTCTGGTCGCGGGGCGACGGGACGCCGCGCGCGCCGCAGGATCCCTCCGGCGTGCAATTCACGTTTCTGAAGGCCAGCGCGGAGAAGGCGCCGGCGGCGACGGCAAGTGCCGGCGAATGACGGCCGCCTGCGACCGGCTGGTAGGGGCGACCCTTGTGGTCGCCCGATGGCCCGAAGGGTCATATCCGCGCATCGCGCCCTGCGGGCGCGGCGGGAGGCCTGAAGGGTCGGCACAAGGCCCTCCCCTACCACGTGCCACTCATCGAGCACACAAGGAGAACACACACCCTCATGGAGCGTGGCGTCTATTTCGATGCGTGGTTTCCACGCCAACATTGCTACCACCCCAGCCTGCCGCCACGGCGGCTGCGGATGATCGACGACCTGGTCGACTACCGGGCGACGGTGCTCGTCTGGTCGGCGCTCGGGGGCGGGTCGATCTCGCTGCCCTATCTGGAGCAGGAGGCGCATGGGGAGATCGACCCGCGCTTCCGCTTCTACGGCTTCGTCAACGACGCCGAGTTCATCGCCGCCTGCCAGGCGCGGGGGATCACGGTCTTCGGCATCGTCTTCGAGGTGCAGGGCTGGGAGTTCCCGGTCGAGCTGAGCGAGGACGAGGACCGCATCCTCGCGCTGAACGAGCTGCGTGGCGTGGGAAAGCGCGGCTGGCTCGGGCTGCGCGAGTTCTCGCAGGACCGCTACCCGAAGCTGTGGCCGTCGTTCCGGACGTACTTCCCGGACGGGCTGATCAACAGCGACGGCGAGCCCGTCACCGACCTGCTCGCCGAGTGCTGCTCGCGCGACATCGACGGCACCCCCTGCCACGCGCACTGGGTGGAGTGCCCGGACCGCGAGCATGTGTGCTACACCATGGACCGCAACAACCCGGTCTGGCGTGAGTACCTGAAGGCGATCATCCGCATCCAGATCGATGCCGGAGTGGCGGGCATCCAGCTCGACGAGTCGGAGCTGCCACTGACGAGCCTGCAGTACGGCGGATGCTTCTGCAAGGACTGCATGAAAGGGTTTTCCGCCTACCTGCGGGACGTTTCGGCGGATGAGCCGCCCGATGTCCTGCGCGATACCGATCTCTCGACGTTTCACTACGGCGCGTGGCTGAAGGCGCGGGGGTACGACTTCAAGAGCAACCGCGAGACGACGCCCCTCTACTGGGAATATATCCGCTACCAGCGGGGCGCGATCACAAAGTACTTCGCGGAGCTGGCCGACTACGCGCGGGAGTACACCGCATCCCAGGGGCGGGAGGTGTTGGTCTCCGGCAACTTCTTCAACGTGCTCGACCAGTACTACGCGCTGGAGCCGAAGGTCGACCTGATCATCACCGAGATGCGCAACACCCGCTACCGGCAGCCGGCGTGGTACCGCTACGTGACCGGGTTCGCGGGCGAGAAGCCGGTCGTGGTGGTGGAGAACCCGTATGGCGGCGTCGTCCCCGAGCTGGTGGACAAGCTGAAGCGCGGCAAGGGGTACGACCTGTTCCGGATGTCGCTCTACGAGGCCGCCGCGCTCGGCGCGAACATGAGCGTGCCCTATGGCGCGTGGATGGGGAGCGTCGAGCAGGATGCCTTCTACCCGCCGCACGAGCTCTGCGTCGAGATCCAGACGTTCCTCGCGGATCACGAGCACCTGTTCAGCCGCCACAGCGCCAACGAGACGGCCGTCGTCTACAGCGTTGAGAGCAATTTCCATGGCGGCGCACGTCCCGAGGAGATCGCCAACAATCCCCAGAATGTCGCTCGCGACGCGCCGATCCCGTTCTGGGCGGCCTGCGAGGCGCTGTCGGCGGCGGGGCAGCCCTACGACGTCGTCTTCTTCCCAGACGGCGAGCTCCGCAAGGATGCGCTCACCCTCGACACGCTGCTCCCGTACCGGACCGTGATCCTGCCGGACTGCCACGCGCTGACGGAGGCGCAGGCGGCGCTCCTGCTGGGATATCTCGACGGCGGCGGGCGCGTGATCGCGCAGGGCGAGGTGGGGCTGAACCTGCCTGAGGCGGCGCGTCAGGCATTGCTGGGGCATCCCGGCCTGCGGCGGGTCGAGGGCGACGTCGTGCCGCCCGACCCTCAGGTGGAGGTCAGCCCGGCGGCGGACGTGGCGATCAACGTCGTGCGGGTGGACGACGGCGTGACAGTGCACATCATCCGCTACGACTACGATGAGGCGACCGATGCCGTGCCCTGCCTGGAGGCGCTGACGGTCAGCGTGCGTCTGCCCGGGGCGTTCGACCGGATGGAGGTCTGCGACCCGGCGGGGCGGATGGAGGGGGTGCTGTCGCGCGATGGCGACCGGCACACGCTGGCGCTGCGACAGGTGCCGCTGTACGGGAT
>DATLHE010000241.1:0-7326 GCA_035540335.1 Thermomicrobiales bacterium
CCTCCTCGCCGATCACCGTCTGGTGCAGCAGCACGTGGTTGAGCACCGAGCCGAGCGAGTACTTGGTGTCCTCGCGGGTCGCGGCGTCCTCGACGGCCTCGGAGATCGCGATGCCGAGCGAGCCGGTGGAGTCCGGGTGCTCGGCGAGGATCTGGCGGCCGGCGTTGGTCTCGGTGCTCGGGCTGGCGACGCACTCGGCGCCCCATGTCTCCATCAGCGCCCGGCGGTAGGGCTTCTGCTCGTAGGAGACCTTCACCATGTAGACCTTGAGGTCGATGCCGTAGAAGGCGCAGGCCATCGCCAGCGAGCTGCCCCACTGGCCGGCCCCGGTCTCGGTCGTGATCCGCCGAACGCCTTCCTGTTGGTTGTACCAGGCCTGTGGCACGGCCGTGTTCGGCTTGTGGCTGCCGGCCGGGCTGGTGCCCTCGTACTTGTAGAAAATGCGGACGCCCTTCGGCAGGTCGAGCGCGGCCTCGAGCCGGGCGGCGCGGTAGAGCGGCGTCGGTCGCCAGAGACGGTAGATGTCACGGACCGGATCGGGGATCTCGATGTAGCGGTCGGTGGCGACCTCCTGCTGGATGATCGCCATCGGGAAGAGCGGCGCCAGGTCGTCGGGGCCGACCGGCTGCTTCGTGCCGGGGTGAAGCACCGGCGCCGGCGGGTTCGGCATGTCGGCGACGACGTTGTACCAGGCCTTCGGAATGCGGTCCTCGTTTAGCAGGAACTTCGTGGTCTTCTCGCTCAATGTCGGCTCCAGTCTTCGGGCTTGCGACGGGTCACGTCCGGTAGTGTAGGAGAAACGGGTCCTGGTGCCAGTACCGGTCAGGCGGTGATCAGCGGGGCGATCTCGCGATGTATCGCCCAGACGTTGCAGTCCTGGTTGGCAAGCAGCACGCAGGTGACGTCCGTGGCGGGGTAATAGACGACATAACTCGCGACCCCGGCATTGATGCCGTCCTTGCCGAGATGAACGATCGCGCCGTCTGCGTCCCGCCGGAACTCGAAGCCGAAGCCGTTCAAGAGGCTGCCGCCGTCGATCTCCCGTCGCATGACATGCGGGCTCATCAGCTGCCCGCTTGCCGCTTCGCTCATCAGCGCGTGCGAGCGGATGGCGCGGATGAACCGGTAGAGGTCGAGCGCGGTGACGGTCGCCCCGCCGTCGGGCGAGCCGATCGGCGGGTAGGAGTAGATGTTCTTGCGCCAGGTGACGCCGCCGTTCGCGTCCTCGACGCGCTTGTAGTGTTCGGCGAGATTGGCGCACACGCCGTCCATCGCGCAGAAGTCCGCGCCGGTCATGTCCGCCGGTGCGAAGACCTGCCGCCGCACGTAGTCCCGGTAGGAGAGTCCGGAAACGTTCTCGATAACCAGCCCGAGCAGCACGTACGCGCAGTTGTTGTAGCGCACGCCGGTCCCCGGCGCGAACACGGGCGGCTTGTAGGCGAACTGCGGGAGGAAGTCGGCCGTATCGCGAATCGAGTAGTTCGGCTTGTCCACGAAGAGCTGCTCGTAGTCCTCGCCCGCTTCCTCATCGGCGTCATCGGCGATCCCCGAGGTGTGCGTCAGCAGGTGATACACCGTCACCTCGTCGCTGATGGCGGTGCCGTCGATCCCGAGCAGTGGCATCACCCGCGTGTCGAGCGCGAGTTGCCCCCGGTCGACGATTTGCATGATCGCCGCGGCGGTGAAGATCTTCGTCACGGAGGCGATGTCGAAGCGCGTCTCGACCGTGTTGGGGACCCCAAAGCCGCGGTGGGCGAGGCCGAACGCCTCGTGGACGATTGGGGTATCTCCCTGTTTGACGAGGCAGACCCCGGAAAAGTCCGCAGCCTCGTGGTGGCGCGTCAGGATGGCCAGGATGTCGTCTCGCATGTGGACAAGCTTCCTTACGTTTGGGATGTCGTTTCGTCATCAATCCAGGCCGCCGAAGCGCCCGAACGCGCGGCCCGTGTCGAGCCAGAACGGCCAGCCGAGCAGGACCAGCGTGGCGGTCGTGGCGGCGATGACCACGGCGTCGACGCTCTGGCGACCCTCCCGCGCCCAGTAGACGTCCTTCAGGTGCAGCCAGAGCGCGAACTCGTCCAGCGTCAGCGCCGCGCCGATGCCGAACATGACGGCGAAGGCGTCGCGATGCACCTCCGGCCCGAGTCCGATGCCGAGATACCCGCTGACGAGCAGGAGCAGGATACCGGGCACGAGATGGTGGAGATGGGTGCCGCCGGGCGTGCCGACGTTGTGCAGCACCCTGTGCCAGCGGCCGGCGCGAATGGCGTGGGTGATGACCCGCACCGTCGCGAACGTGACAAGGAATGAGACGAGCATGATGGCCTGCGGCTGCTTGCCGGCATCGAGAATGTGATGCGTATAGGCCGTGGCGAGGTCATGGCCCAGCCGCCCGATGTCGAGCATTCTTTCGCCCTTCGTTCCCGGCGCGCGTCGCGATGGTCCGCTGAGGCATTGTACCGGGCTGCCCGGATTCGGTTGTAGATCGGCCCGATCTCGGATACGGTGGGCGGCGGCACATCGAACGGTTGGTTCGCACCGAGGAGTCGTCAGCAGTCGTGTCAGACAAGTCCTATCGCATCGGCATCGGCGGGATCGCGATCGAGAGCAGCACGTTCTCGCCGCTGCCCAGCACCGTCGACGATTTCACCATCCATCGCGGCGACGAGATCGTCGCCAACTACCCCTACTTCGAGAACGGCACCTTCGAGGGGCGCGACGACGTCGAGTGGCTCGGCACGCTCAAGGCGCGGGCGATCCCGGGCGGGCCGATCGAGGCCGCCAGCTACGCGGCGATGAAGGGCGAGCTGCTGGAGCGGCTGGAGGCCGCCCTCCCGCTCGACGGCTTCTTCTTCGACATCCACGGCGCAATGTCGGTGATCGGCCTGGACGACGCCGAGGGCGACCTGATCACCGCGATCCGCGAGAAGGTCGGGCCGGGCTGCATCATCTCGACCGGGATGGACCTTCACGGCAACGTCTCCGACGTCCTGGTCGGCGCCATCGACTGCTTCACCGCCTACCGGCAGGCGCCGCACGTCGACGCGATGGAGACCAAGGCGCGAGCGGTGCGCAACCTCCTATCCCTGCTCGACAGCGGCACGCGGCCTCATCGCGCGTTCGTCCGCATCCCCGTCAACCTGCCGGGCGAGAAGACCAGCACGATGTGGGAGCCGGGTACCACGGTCTACAAGCGGCTGGAGGAATCCGACCCCGTTCCCGGGGTGATCGACGCCTCGCTCTGGGTCGGCTACGTCTGGGCCGACCAGCCGCGCGCCAACGCCACCACGGTCGTCACCGGCACCGAACCCGACGCCATCCGTGGCGAGGCGCTGAAGATCGCCAGGCGCTACTGGGACGCCCGCGACGAGTTCCGCTTCGGCGTCCCGACCGGCAGCGCCGACTGGACGATCGAGGAGGCGCTCAAGCTCAACCAGAAGGCCGTCCTCATCAGCGATTCGGGCGATAACCCAACGGCCGGCGGCGCGGGGGACGTCCCCTACATGGTTGAGCGCCTGCTGGCGCATCCGGACCTCGCCTCCGGCAGGCGCACCGCCATCGTCTCCGCGATCGCCAGCGCCGAGGCGGTCCGGATCGCGAAGGCGGCTGGCGTCGGCGCCGAGGTCGACGTCGTGATCGGCGGCGTCAACGATCCGGTCAACGGCACGCCGCTCTCGCTCCATGGCGAGATCTACGCGATCTACGAGAACGACCCGGTCGGCGGCGACATCGTCGTCATCCGCAGCGGCGGGGTGCACGCGATCATCCCCAGCCGCCGCAAGCCCTACCACCACATGCGGGAGTTCGCGAACCTTGGCCTCGACGTCAAGCAGTTCGACATCACGGTCGGCAAGTGGGGCTACCTGGAGCCGGAGCTGAAGAATGCCGCCTCCGCCGCCTTCCAGGCGCTCACCCCGGGCGCGGTGAACCAGGACATCCAGTCGCTGCCGTTCGCGCGGGTGGAGCGCCCGGTCTTCCCGCTCGACCGGGACATGGCGGAGCCGAACTGGCAGGTGCGGGTCTTCCCGCCGATCGGCTAGGTCGCCTTGCGCGGCGGAAAATGCTCCGCCCACACGTCCGGCGGGATCATACGCCGGATGCGCGCGAGGATGATGGGGACGAGGATCACTTCATCGAGATGCCCGATGCCGGGCAGGAAGTCCGGGATCGGGTCGATCGGGCTCACGATATAGATCGCGAGCCCGATCAGCAGCCAGCGGGCACGACGTGGCACGCGCGGATCGGCGGCGAGCCGGCGCAGGCGAAACGGCAGACGCACGAGGTCGCCGCCGAGCGCCCGTAGCTCGGCGGTGGCGTCCGTCATCGTGCGGCCGCTGCGCCAGATCCAGACGGCAGCCGCGACGAGCGCGAGGACGACGATCCCGAGCAGCGCAAGCAGGACCCAGAGCCAGAGGGGCATGGCGGGGCGCCTTTCCGGCGCGCGGGCGGGGCTCAGCCCTCGCCGCGGACGACGCCCTGCAGGATCTGGCCGGACTCGGCCATGACGAAGCGCATACTGTCCAGGTAGTTGAGCACTTCGAGAAGTTCGGCACCTTCGAAGTGCGCGACGGCGTCGGCGAGCTCGCCGCATTCCCGCAGGGCGTTGACAAGATTCTCGCGGGCCTTCTGGCCGCGCGCGTTCATTGGTTGGAGCGTCGGTGATGTCATGGATGAGCCCTCTGCGATACGTCGATTACCGAGATCAACCGTAGCAGATCGCACATGTTCGGGGCCGCAGCAATGCGTCGCCGGACCGGGATGGCCCCGTTGGGCCATCCCGATGGCCAATATGGTGTCCTATACTGCATGCATGCTCCCTCGCATCCTCTGTTTAGGTATCCGTACGCGGAATTACGTAGGCAGATCGTGGATGTGTCCATTTCGGAATCTAGGTGATTTTGCGGATGTGTCCACACGTGTCGTGAGGGATACTAAGGGTGGCCTCGTTGAACCGCGGGATGACGAAGCGCCCCTGGATCAGTCCTCCATGGTCGTGGCACTTCCCGAAAGCGGTCTCAGCAGCGACGACGAATGATCTTGTGTGGTGCCAGATCGATGACGTCGCCTTGGTCCGGGGCAACCGAGGAGTGACCGCTCCCACAGCGGTCCGGTTGTCGCAAACAATCTATCCCCTTTTCCTCCACCCACTTTGGAGAAGCCGGACACCCCTTGTCCGGCTTCTCCATTTCTGTGCGGGCCCGCATGATGGCGCGATCGGAAGGGACGCCGCGACATGAGCGACACATACGAACCATCAGGCGATCCAATCGGGTTGCTCGCCGAACTGGTCGGAATCGATTCGGTGAACCCCGACCTGGTGCCGGGAGCGGCGGGCGAGGCGGCGATCGCCGGCTTCTGCGGCGACTGGCTTGCGGCGCGCGGGTTGGAGGTGCATCGCCTGGAGTCACGGGCCGGGCGCCCGTCGATTGTTGGCATTGCCAGGGGACGAGGTGGCGGCCGCTCGGTCATGCTCAATGGGCACTACGACACCGTGACGCTGGCAGGCTATCGCGGCGATCCGCTCGTGCCCCGCATCGAGAACGGCAAGCTCCACGGACGGGGCGCGTTCGACATGAAGAGCGGCGTCGCCGCGGCGATGGTCGCCACGGCGCGGGCGGCCCGCCACGACCTGCGCGGCGACGTGATTGTTGCCTGCGTGGCGGACGAGGAGCATTCCAGCTGGGGTACGGAGGAAGTGTTGCGCCACGTTACCGCCGACGCGGGCATCGTGACGGAGCCCAGCCACCTGGAGATCACACTCGCGCACAAGGGATTCGTCTGGTTCGACGTCACCATCCTCGGCTGCGCGGCCCATGGCTCGCGCCCGGAGCTTGGGATCGACGCCATCGCGAAGGCGGGGCACTTCCTCGTCGCCATGGGGGCGTGGGGCGCGCGTCTCGGTGCCGGACCGCGTCACCACGCGCTGGGAGCGGGTAGTGTCCACACGTCGCTGATCCGTGGCGGCGAGGAGGCCTCGAGCTACCCGGCCACCTGTCGTGTCACCGTCGAGCGACGGACCGTCCCGGGCGAGGATGCGGGGACAGTCGAGACGGAGCTGCGGGCAATCCTCGACGGGCTCGCGGCCAACGTTCCCGACTTTGCCTATCACCTCGAGCGCGGGTTGGAACGGGTCCCGTTCGAGGCGGACGCGGACCACCCGCTCGTCGCGATGCTGAAGGCGCATGCCGGCCAGGCGCTCGGTCACGCACCGCGTTTCCGGGCCGAGCCGTTCTGGACGGATTGCGCGCTTCTGCACGCGGCGGGCATCCCGTCCGTCATGTTCGGCGCCGATGGTGGCGGGGCGCACGCCGCGGACGAGTGGGTGTCGGTTGTCTCCGTGCGGCAGCTCACCGACATTCTGACGGACACCATCGTGGACTTCTGCGGTTAACTCAACTCGCGGGTTGCTTGGGATAGCATGTACGGTCGGCCTTGTCCCCTCGCGCGCCGCATCACCGCGATCGCATAGGGGTGGCGGTATGCCGTCGTAGCGGCGCACCCCGCAGGGTGTGCGCCTTCTGTCCGCAGGGGCAGGACCGACCATACGTGGTGTCTCAAGCAATCTGGGAATTGCTCTGGGGCGTTTTCTGGATCGCACCCGAGGCGAGCCGCTACCCCTCCCCGTCGTCCGGCTGGTCAACGATGCGAATCTCATCCAGCCGGAACTGCCCGCCCCGCGGATCGCCGATGTATTCGGCCAGCGTGACGATCTCGTCGCCGACCTGCGCCGGTACCGTCGGTCCGAAGGCGAATCCCGTCACCGTCGCGCCGACCCGGGCGAACTGCGGACCGCGAATCGGCGTCGTCTCGAGAATCTCGATCCGCAGCATCCATTTGTCGGCGAATTGGGGCGATTGCTCCACCTCACGGACGAGGGCGCGGATCTCGGACTGGTTCGGCGCCGCGGGGACGCTCATCGCTGGGGGTGGCATCACCGGTGATCTCTCCGTCGGCGACGCATGCGCGCCGATCAGCAACATGAGGGCAAACGCCACGGCGGACCATGCCAACCAGGCGCCTCTCACGAACGGCATCGCGAGGCGAATCCACCGGTGCAGCACGTCGCTTACCATGCGCGGCTCCAGACTCGGCAGAGCGCGTTGCAAGAACGCTGCCGGGATCGTGAGCGGGGATCAGGAGCGGCGACTTGCGCCGCGCTGCCGACGGCTCGGGCTGCCCTCGGGAACACCCCTCGGCTCGGGTGGCCGATCCGTTGGCGTCGTGGCGCTGCCGCCGCTCCTGATCCCCGCTCACGATCCCGGCAGCGTTCTTGCAACGCGCTCTGCCGAGTCTGGAGCCGCGCATGGTAAGCGACGTGCTGCACCG
>DATLHE010000242.1:0-12478 GCA_035540335.1 Thermomicrobiales bacterium
GTTCGGGTGATGACAATGAATCCGTTGGGGTACCGGAGGCCGTCCAGGGCCGTTCCCCGATCTTCCCGCGAGGCACGGTAAACGCTTACAGCTCGCGGGAGAGGGCGGTCCTCGCCCCGCATGGGTTCACTCGGGCGTGCGAGTGGCGTCGCTTTGGGCGCCAAAAGTCCTGCCCGCCGTGACCCGCACCATAACGTTGCGGTACGATTAGGTGTCTCGTTAGGCGTATGCCTCAGGCGAGGTCGCCTGGGGTGTGGTCCAAGAACAGAGGGGGATCTCTGGATGAATCGGTTTGAGATCGACGCGTTGGTCGAACAGCTTCGCAACGGCAACCTGAGCCGTCGCGGCTTCATGCGCCGGGCCACGGCCCTCGGGCTTTCCGGCGCGGCGGCGGGGATTCTGGCCCGCAACGCAGTGGCGCAGGACGCCACGCCGGCGGCGAGCCCGGCGGGCACGGGCGAGGTCACCACGTCGGTGACCCGCGAAGAGTTCAATGCGGCACTGCGCGAGGCGTACCAGTTCGAGGAGCCCGCTTCGACCGGTGGCCAGCTCATCCACACGATGACGACCGACATCGCGACGGTCAACCCGATCCTCGTGTCCGACACCTATTCCAACTGGATCACCGGCTTCGTGTTCGAGGGCCTCGTCGGCGGCAGCCCGGTCGACGGCACGGACACCCCGGGTCTGGCGGACTACTGGGAGATCGGCGCGGACGGCGTCACCTACACGTTCTACCTGACCAAGGACGCCAAGTGGCACGACGGCGAGCCGGTCACGGCTGACGACATCATCTTCTCGTTCGACGCCGTGCTGGCCGAGGATAGCCTGAGCGTCCGCAAGTCGACGGTCGAGCAGTTCCTCAAGGAATACAAGAAGATCGACGACTACACGGTGCAGCTGGTGGCGAAGTCGCCGTCGGCCGTGTTCGTCGCCAACACCGCGGGCCAGTTCCAGATCGTGCCGAAGCACATCTGGGAGGGCGTGCCGTTCGGTGAGTGGAACTCGGATCCGGGCTCGACTGGGCAGGACCCGTCCCGCGTCATCGGCTCCGGCCCGTTCAAGTTCGTGGAGTGGGCGCTGGGCGACCACGTCACGCTAACGAAGAACGCCGACTACTGGGACCAGGAGAACCTGCCGGTCATCGACGAGTACACCTACCGCGTGGTGGCCGACGCCTCCTCGGCGCTGGCCTCGCTGCAGACCGGTGAGAGCGACGTCGCCGAGGTGCCGTTCTCTCAGGCGAACCCCCTGCGGGAGTCCAACCCGGAGCTGCAGGTCAACGACTTCGACACGCTGGCCTTCAACTTCTACATCACGAACCAGGACGCCTCGCGGTCCGATCTGTTCACTGACGTGAAGGTTCGGCAGGCGCTGCACTACGCGCTGGATCGCGACCTGATCGCCCAGACCGTGTACCAGGGCTTCGCGATCCGCGCCGACGGCACGCAGCCGGTGCTGTCGGTCGCTTACGCGCCGGATCGCATCAACACCATCTACCTCTACGATCCGGAGAAGTCGAAGTCGCTGCTGGACGAGGCAGGCTGGGTCGCGGGCAGCGACGGCATCCGCGAGAAGGACGGCGTCCGCCTGAGCTTCGAGTGCACTTACGCCGAAGCCTCGGCGACGTACGAGCAGCAGATCCCGTACATGCAGCAGGCGTGGCGCGAGGTCGGCATCGAGATGATCCCGGCCGCGATCCCGTTCCCGACGCTGCTCGACAACAATGACGCCGGCAATTACCAGATGTCGGTGCTCGGCTTCACCTGGAGCGTCGACGGCCTGCAGGGCGACATGTTCCGCTGCTCGGCGGTGCCGCCGGCCGGCTTCAACATGATGCGCTACTGCAACGAGGACTACGACAAGCTCGACGCCGCGTCGCAGGTGGAGCTTGACGACCAGAAGCGGATCGACATCCTGATCGAGGCCTCCAACATCGTGAACGACGAGATGGCGGCCGGCATCAACGTCTTCCGGAAGAGCATCTACGGCGGTTCGCCGCGGGTGCACAACTTCTTCCCGAACGGCTACAGCAACGTCTGGTGGGTCCAGTACGCGTGGGTCGAGCAGGGCTAGCTTCCTGACGGCAGCTCGCATCGGCGGCAGGCATTTTGCGACGTCTGCCGCCGACCCCGTCGCGAGGCGGGGCCGCTAACACCAGCATCGCGGAGCACATTGGCACCGGCCCACATCCGGGGCCAATGTGCTCAGCCATTCATTATCCTCAGCTCCAGGTCCCGCTCTTGCCCGCCCGTCATGGACACGACACCTGGACGATTCCCCGAGGGTCACGCAGATGACGCGCTACATCATTCGACGCCTATTGGGCATGATCCCACTCTTACTGGGAATATCGTTCCTTGTCTTTGCGCTGTTGAATCTGGTACCTGGTAGTCCAACAGATCAGTTCGAATTCAACCCCAACATCAAGCCCGCCGACCTCGCGCGCATCAAGTCGAATCTGGGCCTGGATGCCCCCTGGTACGAGCGCTACTTCATCTGGCTGGGCAACGCGGTCCAGGGCGACTTCGGCATCAGCTTCCGCAACTATGTTCCCGTGGTCGACTCGATCAAGAACGCGCTGCCCAACACTCTCCTGCTCAGCCTCACATCGCTGGTGATTGCCCTTCTCTTCGCCATCCCGGTCGGCATCATCTCCGCCCTCAAGCGCAACTCATTGTTCGACCGCGTGATGACCGTGCTCTCGACGGCCTTCTACTCCGTCCCGACGATCTGGCTCGGGATGCTGATGATCATCCTCTTCTCCGTGAAATTCAACTCGTGGGGTCTTCCCTCCATGCCCGTCGCCGGGACGCACAACTTGCGGGGTGGAGGGGATGTGTGGGACCGGTTCGTCCACCTCATCATGCCCGCCATGGCACTAGCGTTGGTGAGCCTCGCGGGCTGGACGCGCTACATCCGCTCGCAGATGCTGGAGGTGATCCGTCAGGACTACATCCGCACCGCGCAAGCGAAGGGGTTGCGCCAGCGGGCGACGATCATGGGCCACGCGTTCAAGAACGCCGTGCTCCCGCTGGTGACGCTGGTCGGCCTGACCATCCCCGACCTGTTCGGCGGCGCGCTGATCGTTGAGAACGTCTTTGGCTATCAGGGCATCGGCCAGCTCACGATTACCTCGCTCAGCTCCAACGACTACTCCGTGGCCATGGCCTGTGTGATGATGCTGGCCCTGCTCACCGTCATTGGCAATCTCATCGCGGACATCCTGTACGGTGTGCTTGACCCGCGCGTCCGGTACGACTAGCAGCCGCCGACAGAAAAGGACGTCCTTCCATGGCACAACAGACCACCAACCTTGAGCAGGCGGCACCCGCACAGCCACGGACGCTCGCGGAGTCGCGGGTCAAAGAGCGCGAGATCATCAAGGAATCACCAGGATTCTACACGCGCGCCTGGCGGAAGCTGCGCCGCGACAAGATCGCGATGGTTGCGCTCTTCTTCACGATCATCATCATGCTCTTCTCGTTCGGGGCGCCGGTCGTCGAGCGCCTCACCGGGCAGGATCCGATCACCGGCAACTACACGCAGGTGCTGCGGCCACCGTTCGAGTCGACGGAGAACATCCTCGGCACGGATAACAACGGCCGCGACATCCTGACCCGCCTGGCATATGGCGGCCGCATCTCGATGACAGTGGCGGTGCTCTCGCTGGCCGTCGCGCTCGTTATCGGCAGCACGGTCGGCTCCGTCGCCGGATTCTTCGGCGGCGCGATCGACAACCTCCTCATGCGCTTCGTCGACGTCATCATCTCGATCCCCGGCATCACGCTGCTGCTGTTGCTGTCCGTCTGGTTCCGGCCGGGACCGGTGGGGCTGGCATTCGTCATCGCGGCGTTGAGTTGGACGGGCGTCTCCCGGCTCATCCGGGGCGAGGTGCTGTCGCTCAAGAACCGCGACTTCGTTGACGCCGCACGGGTGACCGGGGCGTCCAACCGCCAGATCATCACCCGGCACATCTTTCCGAACGTGATCTCGATCGTCATCGTCTGGGCGTCGCTCTCGCTGCCGAGCCTCATCCTCTATGAGGCGACGCTGAGCTACCTCGGATTCGGTGTGCAGATCCCGACCCCGTCCTGGGGCAACATGCTGGACGACTCCCGTCAGTACTTCACTCAAGCCTGGACGTTCGCTTTCTTCCCGGGATTCATGATCTTCGTGAGTGCCCTGTGCATTAACCTGCTTGGCAACGGCCTGCGCGACGCGCTCGATCCGCGGCTGAACGACTGATGTACCGGGCATCGGGCCGGAGCCGGCCCATGATGTCCCGTCTGGAAGGAAGCGAGAACGCCCCACATGGTGAGATGCCCGCGCTGCGGACACGAGAACAATGAAGGCGACAGGTTTTGCGCGAACTGCGGCAACCGGCTCACGCCCACGGTGCCACCTCGTGAGAACATCACCGAACCGGTGACGCCCGCGCCCGTGCCAACACCGGCACCGGAGCCCGAGGCGCACAGAGAGGAGCCACAGCAGTTACCGTTTGGCCCGGCACAGTCCTCCATCCCGCCGCCGGTCACGCCGAGCTTCGCCAACGGCGGACAGAACGGCGGGGACGCCGATGATGACGAGTGGAAAATGTCGAGCCTCGGTCCGCCGCCGCGTCCAAAGCGTCGGGTCTGGCTCTGGATCATCATCGCGATCCTGGCGATCTGCGTTATCGGTTGCTGCTCGTTCCTCTTCTTTGTGACGGCGACGGATACGGGACAGGATTGGTTCAACGATCTCGCGACGCAGGTCGTCGAAGAGGCCACCAAGCAGGCGGAGTAGCCTCCCCAATCATGGTTCCGGGCATGGAAACGCCCCTCGTCATCACGACGAGGGGCGTTTCACGTGCCCGTGCTGGCCGGCGGCAGGCTGAGGGGAAAACCGCCGCACCGGGGGCCCATTCGCGTGCGCGCGCAGCGGCAGGGCGGGGCAGGGCAATTGAACGTGCCTGAGGCGGTGCCCGTTCCGGTGGGTGAGCACGTTGAATCCCCTGGCCAAGGGACCGTTCCGCGCTCGCCGAGAAGCGGGAGCGCGCCTTTCCCCACGGGTGATACCAATTGAAACGCCCCTCGCCATGATAGCGAGGGGCGTTGTGGTGAGCCTAACGTGGGCCGCGGGGGCCGCGATCCCGGTCACGGTCGCCGCGGTAGCCACCGTCGCGCGGGCCGCGGTCGCGGTCGCCACGCGGGCCACGGGGCCCACGGTCGCCGCGCGGGCGCTCCGCCTTCGGCTCCGGCAGCACGCCGGTGAGGGCGGCGCGGCGGGACAGGCTGACCTTCCCGTTCGGCGCCACGTCGGTGACCATGACGGTGATGTCGTCTCCGAGATTGACCACGTCCTCGACCCGCTCGACGCGGATCGCCGGATCCTCAGAAAGCTCCGAGATGTGCACGAGGCCGTCGCGGCCCGGAACGAGCTCCACGAACGCGCCGTACGGCATGATGCTCACGACCTTGCCGGTGTAGAGCTCGCCGCGCTCGACCTTGATCTCCGGCGCGTCCTCGGTCAGCTCCTGGATCTTCTTCTTGGCCGCCTCGGACCCTTCCGGATCGGTGGCCGCGATCGAGACGGTGCCGTCGTCCTCGATGTTGATCTTGGAGCCGGTCTCCTCCTGAATCTGGCGGATCATCGCGCCGCCGGGGCCGATGACCTTGCCGATCTTCTCCGGGTTGATCTTGATCGTCACCACCTGCGGCGCGTACCTGGAGAGCTCCGGCCGCGGCTCGGCGATCGTCTCGAGCATCTTGCCAAGGATGAACTGGCGGCCGTCGTGCGCCTGGCTGAGGGCCTGCCGCATGATCTCGGTCGTGATGCCCTTGACCTTGATGTCCATCTGGATGGCGGTGACACCGTCGCGGGTGCCGGCGACCTTGAAATCCATGTCACCGAGGGCGTCTTCCATGCCCTGGATGTCGGTGAGGACCGTGAAGCGGCCGGTTTCGGCCTCGGTCACGAGGCCCATCGCGACGCCGGCGACCGGCTTCTTGATCGGCACGCCGGCGTCCATCAGCGCCATGGTAGAGCCGCAGACGCTGGCCATCGAGGTCGAGCCGTTGGAGCTGACGACCTCGGAGACGAGTCGAATGGTGTACGGGAACACGTCCGGACCCGGCAACATGTTCACCAGCGCCCGCTCGGCCAGTGCGCCGTGCCCGATATCGCGGCGGCTGGCGCCGCGCAGGCGGCGGACCTCACCGACGCTGTACGGCGGGAAATTATAGTGGTGGATGTAGCGCTTGCTGGTCGCCGGGGTGATGGAGTCGAGCCGCTGCTCCTCGGCCGTGGAGCCGAGCGTCGCCACCGTCAACACCTGCGTCTGTCCGCGGGTGAAGACCGCCGAGCCATGGGCACGCGGCAGGTAGCCGACCTGGGACCAGATCGGGCGAATCTCGGTGTTGGAGCGGCCGTCCGGGCGGATGCCCTCGTCGAGGATGCCGGAGCGGACCTCCTCTTTGAGGAGCGACTCGTAGGCGCCGCGGACCTCGCCGGCGCGATACTTCGGCTCCTCGCCCTCGGCAGCGCTCGTCAGGGCGTCGATCGCCTCCTGCTGGAGGTCGCCTGTGGCCTCGAGGCGCACGACCTTGTTCGGGTTGCGCACGGCCTCGCGAAGCCGGTCGCCGAGGAACGCGCGCAGGTCACTGAAGAGCGCCTCGTTCTTCTCCGGCGGCGTGAACGGCCACTTCTCCTTGCCGACCGCGGCCACCAGCTCGCGCTGGAGGTCGACGATCTTGCGGATGTTCTCATGCGCGAGCTCGATGGCGGCGACCATCCGCTCCTCGCTGATCTCGTGCGCCTCGCCCTCGACCATCATGATCGCGTCGTCGGTGCCGGCGACGACCATGTCGAGCTGGCTCTCGTCGCGCTCGGCAAAGGTCGGGTTGACCACGAATTCGTCATTGAGCACGCCCACGCGAACCGCGCCCACCGGCCCGTCCCACGGGATCGGGGAGATGGCCAGCGCCGCGGAGGCGCCGATGACGGAGAGAATGTCGTCATCGTTCTGCTGGTCGGCAGAGAGGACCGTGGTCATGATCTGGACCTCGGCCCGGTAGCCCTTCGGGAAGAGCGGGCGGATCGGCCGGTCGGTCAAGCGGGCGGCGAGGATGGCGGCCTCGGTCGGGCGCCCCTCGCGCTTGGGGAAGCCGCCCGGGATTTTGCCGGCGGCGAACATGCGCTCTTCGTAGTCGACCGTCAGCGGGAAGAAGCCGAGGTCTTCCTTCGGCTCGCGCTCACCGACGACGGTGCTGAGCACCATCGAGTCGCCGTAGCGCACGACGACAGCGCCCATGGCGAGGCCGGCGAGACGCCCGGTCTCGAGGGACAGGGTGCGACCGTTGATCTCGGTCGATACGGTCTTAATCTGATCTTCGACGGTTGTGGGAATCATCCTCAATCCTCTATCTGTCGGGCGTCCCGCCGGGACGCCGGGGTTGCCACGCAGCGCGGACCCGCGGACGACTGAGGAACTGGAGCGGGGCGACGTGTCACCTCGCGCCGCTCCAATGCCTCAATCTCCGGCGTGGCTGCCGGGTCACCATCGTTTCAGGTCGTCGAGCTCCTTTCCGGGCACACCAAAAGCCCAGGACCAAACGGTCCCGGGCCTGGATGTGCAATCTGCATGCCGTGCGAGCGAACCGAACGCAGTCGCCGGGGAGAAAGGTTGCTCGCGGTCGCCCAAGAGCTACTTGCGCAGGCCGTGGCGAGCGATCGTGGCGCGGTAGCGCTCAATGTCGTTCTCGCTCAGGTAGGCGAGCAGGCGACGGCGGCGGCCGACGAGCTTGAGCAGGCCGCGGCGGGAGTGATGATCCTGCCGGTGCTCGCGCAGGTGCGCGGTCAGGCCGTTGATCCGCTCGGTGAGCAGCGCAATCTGGACCTCCGGCGAGCCGGTGTCCGTGTCATGCACGCGGTTGTTGGCGATGATCTCGTCTTTTTGTGCTTGTTGCAACGCCATGCCGGCGGAGCCTCCTCGGGCCGTAGTCGGCCGTGTATTTGCCGTCGATTAGGTGTGGAAAACGCCCGTGGCGTCGGCGCTTACAGGCGTAACTATACCACGCGCACCGCACAGCACGCATGCCGGGTGCACGTTTGTGTCGCCTGTACGGGCGAATGTACCATGACAGGGGATGAGATTCCCATGCGTTGATGGAGTCACGTGCGGCGAACGCAGCGTCAAGGAGCCAGTATGCTGGGAGTCATTGGTGGAACGGGCCTATACGAGCTCCCGGGACTGAAGGACGTCGCCGACGTGCCCATGGAGACGCCCTACGGCTCCCCGAGCGCGCCATTCGTGACCGGGACGCTGGGGGGAACGCGCCTGGCCTTCCTCAGCCGCCACGGGCGCGGGCATCACATCACGCCCTCCGATATCCCGGTCCGCGCCAACATCTTTGCCTTCAAGAGCCTCGGCGTCACGCACCTGATCAGCATCAACGCCGTCGGCAGCCTCCGGGAGCACCTGCCGCCGCGCACCGCGGTGGTGCCGGACCAGGTCATCGACCGCACCGTTGGCCGGGAGCGGACGTTCTTCGCGGGCGGCATCGTCGCCCACGTCGGACTCGCGGACCCGTACTGCTCCGCGTTCCGCCGGGCCGTCGTCAAGCATGCGACCGCGGCGCAGGAGGCGGTACATGACGGCGGGACCTACATCTGCATTGAGGGGCCGCAATTCTCGACCCGGGCGGAGTCGAACCTCTACCGCCAGTGGGGCGCCGACATCATCGGCATGACGGCGATGCCCGAGGCGCGGCTCGCCCGCGAGGCCGGTATCTGTTACGCCGCCCTGGCGATGGTGACCGATTATGACGTCTGGCATGAGACGGAAGAGGATGTGACGCTCGAGATGATCCGCAAGGTGCTGGGCGACAACGTCGCGACCGGGCAGGCGGTGGTCGCCGCGCTGGCCCACGCCGGCGTGCCCGCGTGCGATGACGGCTGCCGAGACGCGGCGCGGCACGCGATCACCACCCACGACGACGCCATCCCTGACGAGATTCGCGAGCGGCTGCATGCGCTACTCGGCGACGGCGCCACGACCTGAGCATGATGCAGGCTCGCTACCGGCCCACCTTTCGCGCCACCGAGTTCAACCTGCTGCTGATCCCCGGAGCGCTGGCGATCGTCGGCCTGCTCATGATCATCGTCGTCGGCCGTGGCGCGGTGGACTGGACGTGGGGTGACATCTGGGTGAGCCTCGCCTTCGCCGGCGCGGTGCTCTTCATCAGTGTCAGCTTCGGCATCCGCGGCTTCCGGGGCGATCAGGTACTGCTCCCGATCACCGCGACGCTGGCCGTCCTTGGCATGCTGATGATCCAAAGGCTGCACCCGGACCTCGCCGCCATCGCCGACGGCTACGCGATGGTCGCGCAGCGCCATCTCATGTACCTTGCCGCCGGCCTCGTCGTGCTCTGGCTGGTGGTGATGCTCTCCGGGCCACTCCGGGTGATGAACTGGCTGCGCAAGTACAAGTACACCTGGCTGCTGGCGACGCTGGCACTGCAGGCGGCGACGTTCGTCGTCGGCACGGAGGTCTACGGGGCGCGGCTCTGGATCCAGATCGGGCCGGTCCAGATCCAGCCGTCGGAGATCGTCAAGGTCACGCTCGTCATCTTCCTGGCCAGCTATCTCGACGACAAGCGGGACCTGATTGGCTCCAGCTGGCAGGTCGGGCGGCTCTCGCTGCCGCCGATCCCCTACCTGCTGCCGATGGGCATCATGTGGGCGGCGTCGCTGATGACGCTCGTGGCGCTGAACGACCTCGGGTCGGCGCTCTTGTTCTTCGGCATCTTCCTGACGATGCTCTACATCGCCAGTGGGCGCCTCATCTACGTTGGCGTCGGCCTCTTCACCTTCGCCGCCGCCTGCTGGGCGGCCTGGACGGCGTTCTCGCGCATCGAGATCCGGGTCCAGAACTGGATCGACCCGTGGCGTGACCCGTACGTCACCGGCTACCAGCAGGTGCAGTCCGACTACGCCCTGGCGAGTGGCGGCCTCTTCGGCACCGGCTTCGGCCTGGGGCATCCGACGTTCATCCCCGAGGTCCACACCGACTTCGTCTTCTCGGCCATCGGCGAGGAGCTCGGGCTGCTCGGCACACTGGCGGTCATCGCGCTCTACTTCGTGCTCGTGATGCGCGGCTATGCGATCGCCATGCGGGCCGAGGACGGCTTCGTGCAGCTGCTGGCGGCCGGGCTCTCGACCAGTCTCGCGATCCAGACGATCATCATCATCGGCGGCGTCACCCGCCTCATCCCGCTCACCGGCATCACGCTGCCGTTCATCTCGTATGGAGGCAGCTCGCTCATCACCAACTTCGGCATCGTCGGGCTGCTCCTCTTTATGTCGAGCCTGCCCCGGCGGGCGTGACCCTGAAAGAGAGCGCATGCAGAACGCGTTTCGTGGTTTGTTGCTCCTCGCCGCGGCGGGGCTCATCTCGTGGGGGCTGTTCAGCAGCGACGGCATCTCCGATGCCCGCTGGCTCGGCATCCTCGGCCTCGCCTGGCTGTTGCTGCTGCTCGGCACGCGGATCCCGCTCGCGCCCACCCTGCCGACCTTCAACCGCACCATCATCCGCACCGGTCTCGTGCTGACGACGGTCTTCGTCATCGTCACCGCGCAGCTAGTGCGCATCCAAGTCGTGGAAGGCGACAACATCTATTACAAGACGGCGACGGCACCGGACGGCGAGATCATCGCCAACCCGCGGACCGCATCCGGCGACCTGGACGTCGCCCGGGGACGCATCTACGATCGCAACGGGGTCGTCCTGGCCGACACGCAGCTGGTGGACGGTCAGTACCTGCGCTCCTACCCCGAGCCGGCAAGCGCCTGTGTCGTGGGCTACTACAGCCCGTTCCTGTACGGGGCGTCCGGGCTGGAGCTGGCGTACGAGAAGGAGCTCTCCGGTGCGGCCGGGAACAACCCGATCACGCGCGTGCTGAAGTCGCTGCTGCACCGGCCGCAGACCGGCGCCGACCTCTCACTGACGCTTGACGCGAGCTTGCAGGGCCAGGCCCTGGATCTGCTCGGCGGCAGCCGGGGGTCCGTTGTCGTCCTCGACATCAGGACTGGAGAAGTCGTCGTCATGGCCAGCAACCCGACGTACGACCCCAACCAGCTCTTCACGACGTCCGCAAACGACGCGGCGGCGAAGGCATACTGGCAGTCGCTGATCGACGATCCGGCCGCCCCGCTCGTCACGCGCGGTAACCTCGGCCTCTACACGCCGGGATCGACCTTCAAGACGGTGACCGCCGGCATCGCGATCGAGGAGGGCCTCGCCAAACCTGACAGTGTCTATGAGGACAATGGCCAGCTCGACATCGACGGGCGCGTCCTTGTCGAGAACAACCGGCCCGACGAGGCCCGCGACCAGTGGACCCTGGCCGAGGGCATCGCCTGGTCGCTGAACGTGGTGCTGGCGCAGGTGGGACTGCAGATCGGCGGAACAGATCTCTGGAAATACGGGCCGCGCTTCGGCTTCGGCGAGGACATCCCCTTCGACCTGCCGGTGGCGGAGAGCCAGCTCGCGAACGGGCGTGAAGTGCTCTCGAACAAGAACGCACTCGCGGACACCGCGTTCGGACAGGGGCAGATCCAAGTCACGCCGCTGCACATGGCGATGATCGCGGCGATGTGGGCGAACGACGGCAGGATGATGGAGCCATACCTGGTCGACACCGTCACCGACGCCGACGGCACGGTGACGCGGCAGGCGGCGCCCGCGACCTGGAAGACACCGGTGTCGCCGCAGACCGCGAACGACGTCGAGCAGATGATGATCAACGCCGTCCAGAACGGCTCCGTCAGCGGCGCGGCCGCCGACGGGTACGTGGTCGGCGGCAAGACTGGCACGGCGGAGACCGGCGACGGGACCAACCATTCGTGGTTCATCGGGTTCATCGGCGACCCCGAGCCGCGATACGCCGTCGCGGTCGTGCTGGAGGGCGGCTCCGGTGGGCTCTCGAGCGCCGTTTCGATCGGCCGGGACATGCTCGCAGGCACCATCCAGGCACGCCGCGAGGAGGCGTCCTGAATCTCGCCAAATTAAGCGTACGTACGCGCCCTTTTGGCCTCCTCAAAAGTGGGAAAATGCGGCCCATTCTGGTAAAATTAGGGCATGGTTCGTGACGTGGCCCGAACGGCCAGGCGTGCTCGCCAGCTCCGGTTTCACAAGGTCGTGCAGCGCGTCGTCGACACGCTGCCGGACCACGTGCAGGAGCTGCTGGACGACGTCGCGATCGTCGTCCAGGACGAGCCGGACGCGCGGCAGCTGCGCGACTCGGACTTGAACGGCGAGGACGAGCTTTTCGGGCTCTACCAGGGCATCCCGCGCACCGAGCGCGGCTCCGGGTACACGATGGTCGCGCCGGACAGGATCACGATCTTCGCCGGACCGCTCTCGCGGGCCTGTGAGACCCGTTACGAACTGGAAGAGGAAATCCGAACGACCGTACTCCACGAGCTTGGCCATCAC
>DATLHE010000243.1:0-3181 GCA_035540335.1 Thermomicrobiales bacterium
GGCACCCTACCCCTCCGTGCCGGTCGCGGCCCGGTCGGCGAGCCAGGTTTGGGTGCGGACGATCTCGATCGCGCAGTCGAAGCCGACGATGTGCGCCGCCGCCTGCTCGATCGCCGGCAGGAAGCGCAGCGCCCGCCGCTCGGCCAGCGCGTGCGGCACGCCGACGATGAGCATTGCCCCCTCGCCGCGACCGATCAGCGCGGAGTCGCGCAGCCAGGTGTCGACCTCGCCGCGCGGGATCGCGCCCTCGCCCCGCAGGTCGTCGAGCACCGCGCTCCAGATCTGCTCGCTGGTCATCCCGCACTCCGGGACCATGAACACCGGCACCGCGCGCGGCGCGGCCGGCGGGGCGATCCGCGCCGGGGTTTTCCCACTGCGCGGCTGGCGCTCGCGGGACCGTGGCTCAGGTGCCGGGTCCGGATCGGGGTCGTCCGGGCCGCCCGGCGCACCGGCGACGACGCGAATCCGCACCGGCCGCCGGAGGACGACGCCGAGCTTGCGCTGGACCAGTTGCTCCCGCGTCGCGATGACCTCCGCGGTCGCGTCCGTGGTGGCCTCGATCATCACCTCGCCGGCGTCGTAGCCAACGACCGCCGCGCCGTCGCGCAGGGCGGCGAGGTCCGCGGCGGAAAGCTCCCCGCCGAGTAGCTGGCACGTCGCCTCCCAGACGTCGGCCGCGTCGCGCCCGTTCGGCAGGGCGACCGTCCGGACAGACCTGTGACTGGCCGCGCCGCCGCGTGTCACAGGTGTGACTCCGGACGTTGACGGCCGGGCATCGGCCGGTGCTTCGGAGGCATAGTCGGCGGGCACGCCGTCGCGCTCCCAGCGGGCCAGGATCTCACGGATGCGCTTCGGCGCGACGAACGCACTGCCCGAGGCGACCGCCTCGTCGATCGCGCTGCCGACGAGCGCCCACCCGGAGACGCCCGCGCGATGTGCCGTTTCGGCAACGTCGCCGGCCATCCGCTTCAGGTGGCGCCGCGCCGCCGGGGTCGACGGCCGGCCGTTCGCCTCATCGAAGAGGCGGACTGTCGTGTCCTCGTCGCGCCGGTCATCCGGCGGCAGACCGAGACTGTTTTCCATAGGAGATGCCTGAACCGGATCGCTCGCCAGCTCCGAGAAATTCCCGGATTCCCCTGTGGTTGTCGTTGTTTGATCTTGGTAATACGTAGTGCTGGTCCGTCCAACACTGGTTGCCGGACCATTGTTGCTCTCGTCATCACTGCCCGGCGATTTCGGCGTCGAACCATTGCTGCTCCTTGCAACAGAGGTCGCCAAACCAGTGTTGGTCTGTGCAGCAGAGGTTTCGCTGGTCGGCCCACTGTCATTAGTGTCGCCAGTCGCGCTGTCGTTAGTGGTGTCGGGTGCTGTCGCCTCGACTGCCGCGTTGTCACCGTCGTTGGGCAAAGAAAAAACAGCGTCGGTGTCCGATGCGCGGCGCGAGGCGTGCCCGGCCTTGCTGCGGGCGGAGGCGCGCTTCTCATCGCGCTCGGTGCGGTCCGCGAGGCGCTGCCAGACGTCGGTGCGGCGGACCTCCTCCAGGATGTCGTGCCAGACGTTGTCGCGGTCGATCGGCTCGAACCGGGGCGAGAAGACGCGGCGCACGTAGCGGTAGACGGCGCGGTCCTTGTCGGCCAGCTGGGCGACGCGCATGACGTCGCGCGTGGAGAGATTGAACTCGTCGCCGTGGTCCTTCACCCGGTAGAGGTTGTGCGGCACCTTCCAGCGCCGTCCCCTCTCGTCGGTGCGGTAGACCATCTCCTTGCGGATCTCGATCAGGTCGAGGGCGACCAGGATCTTGTTGATCGTGATCAGCTCATTGCGGTCCTCGCCGTAGAAGTCCGCCTCGCTCTGCTGCGAGGGGAAGGCGTACCCGCGGTGGGGCGACTCCTCGCGGCGGTCGGTCCAGACCGTGTAGGAGTTGAGGAGGCCGACGCCCTTGAGGCCGATGATCGGGGCGAACTGGGTGACGATGCTGTTCCAGTGCCAGAACCAGCCGCGGCGGCGGGTGTCCTCGCCGGAGCGGCTCTGCCCGGCGGTCACCGAGGCGTCGCCGATGATGCCGGTCACCGGCTGGTCCGCGTTCGCGGGCATGCCGTCGCCCCGGACGGCCGAGGGCTCGTCCAGCCGGGGGGAGGGCTCGCTCCGCTGTTCGCGGCTGTCGGTCCGGCGGCGGGTCACGGCGCTACCGCGTGCCCGGGCGGCACGACACCGCTTGACACACCGTCGGGGGTGTGACTAGAATCCTGGTAAGGTCGCTTGGGTACACAAAACCCTCCCTTGGCGGGGATGCAACAACGCGGCTCGATGTCGGAAGGCGATCAGGCGGTTTGGCGACGGTCCGATCGAATCCCGACGGTGACAACCAATGACACTTCCTGAGAAAGTCCGGTGTTGGCGCACCGGGCTTTTTCCGTGTTTGGAAGCAGGGTGATCCCGTTCGTCATTGGCGTGCCGTTCACACTGGTGACAGTCGTCATCGCGGCGTTGCCGATGCCCCGGCCGTCGCAAGCGTTGGCGCGCTCGCTGGGCATGGGACGTGGCGTCGATCCGATGACGCTGGTGAACACCTCTCTGCGCTGGCGAACCCTCCTCTGAACGTCTGCGAAAGCCACTACGGTTCCGGTTGGCGGTTGCGATCCGGCACCGACCGCACCTGCCCGCGCCGGCTCCCCCGAGGGGAGGCCGGCCGCGCCGGTGTGGTCCATGCCCGATCCGGGGCCATGATCAGCATACGCCGCGGGCGTCCACCCCGACGCGATGTACGTACGGCAAATGTGGGCCCCGCGCATCAGTGCCGCCTCCCCCGCTTCGCGCGGCCCGCCGTTGTCGCGGGCGACGACACGCCCATGCCGGCATCGTCCAGCAGCAGCGGGATCTTCGTCTGGATGGCCGGCTCGGCGAACGGCGACGCCGCCTCGGCGCGCGCCCGCGCCCGCGCCTGGTCGGTCAGCTCCCGCGCGACCTGGTGGGCGATGCGCTCGTCGACGAGCTCCTGGCCGCGGGCGATCGCCTCGACCAGGCACTCCCCGGCGAGATGGACCAGTTTCGCCGCGTTGCCGCCGGACCACGACGTCGCGATCGCGAGGGCGTCGTCATCGAAGAGCGGCCGGTGGTCGTCGTGCGCCTGCATGGCGGCGATGCGCTGCTCGATGAGCGTCCGGCAGTCGCCGGCGTCGAG
>DATLHE010000244.1:0-3518 GCA_035540335.1 Thermomicrobiales bacterium
CACGAGTGGATCGCGTTGAGGCACCTCATTGCGCATACCTATGATGCGATCGATCACCGGATCATTTGGGATACCTGCTGCCGGGACCTCCCGGAGTTGCAAGAGCAACTCAACGCCATCCTGAACGACCCAGATGCCCCCTCGGCTAACATTCACCGCCACTCATCGCGTAGTACCGCGTACATCGCCGCGTCCTCGAAAACGCCGTCCTTCTGCACGTACCCGCGAAGCGTGCCCTCGTAGGTCATCCCCGCCTTCTCCATCACGCGCGACGAGCCGACGTTTCGCGGCAAGCACGTCGCATCGATGCGGTGAAGATCAAGCTCCGTAAAGCCGTAATCCACGACGGCTCGGGCCGCCTCGGTCGTGACCCCCTGGTTCCAGTACGGCACGCCGAGCCAGTAGCCGATCATCCCGCGCAGGTGTCGCGCGTCGATGTGGATGCCGATCGCTCCCAGCAGGAGGTCGTCCTCCCGGCGGTAGATCGCCCACGTGAACGCCTCGCCGGTCTCCGCCGCGCCGGGATGGCTCGCGATCCACGACGCGGCCGCGCCCTCCGGGTAGGGATGCGTGATGTTCAGCGTCGTCGCCGCGATCTCGGGCCGCTGCAGCAGCTCGGTCACGCGGTCCGCATCGCCCGGCGCAAACGGGCGCAGCAGCAACCGTTCGGTCGTCAGCTCCGGAATCCTCGGCATGGCGCCCTCCGCGCAAATGGTCGAGATGCCAAATATCGTTGTCAGCCTAGCACGCGCCCCGGAAAACCATTGACAACACCCCGGACCCGGGTACGCTGACGGGCATCCTGACCGTCCGCGCCGACCCGGAGACCTGCCCCGATGCCCCGCGCCGAGACCGTAATCGACACCGACATCCACACCATGGCCATCCCCGAGCGTGTCGCCGCCTACCTGCCCGAGCCGTGGAAGCGCCGCTACCTGGGCGGCAATCGCGGCCCCGGCGTCCTCGGCTACTGGAACCCCGGAGGCGTCCTCCGCGCCGACGCCGTCACCGACGCGGGCGTCCAGATCGCCGCCCGGCCGGAGACGCTCGCCCGCGACTACTTCGACGTCACCGGCATCGCCTACGGCGTCCTCAACCCCGAGGGCGTCATCCACATCGGCGTCTCGCCCGAGCTCGACTACTCGGCGGCGCTCCTCTCGGCCATCAACGACCACTTCATCCACGACTGGCTGCCGGTGGATCCGCGATTCCGTATGTCCATAGGTGTCGCCCCGAACGACCCCGTCGCCGCCGCGAAGGAGATCCGCCGCGTCGGGCGCACGCCGGGCGTCGTCCAGGTGCTGATGGGCAGCGGCGCGCGGGAGGCCTACGGCCACCGCATGTTCCACCCCATCTACGAGGCGGCGCAGGAGGTCGGCCTGCCGGTCGGCATCCACCCCGGCAACGAGGGCGTCGGCATCACCGGCCCGACCGGCGCCGCCGGCTACGCGACGAACTACTTCGAGTGGCATTCCGGGCTCGTCACCAGCTATATCACGCACCTCATCAGCCTCATCAACGAGGGCGTCTTCGTGAAATACCCCGAGCTGCGCGTCGTCCTCATCGAGGGCGGCGTCTCGTGGCTGCCGGCGCTGATGTGGCGGATGGACAAGAACTGGAAGGCGCTGCGGATGACCGTGCCTTGGCTCACCGAGCCGCCGAGCGCGACCATCCAGCGCCACATCCGGCTCACCACCCAGCCGATCGAGGAGCCGGAGAACCCGCAGCACTTGCGGCAGATCCTCGAGATGTTCGACTACGGCTCGATGCTCATGTTCTCCAGCGACTACCCGCACTGGGACGGTGACACGCCGGACTTCGCCGCCCGCTTTATCCCCAGGGAGCAGCGCGCCAACGTCCTCAGCGAGACCGCCCGCCGCCTCTACCGCCTGCCCGCCCCCGTCGCGGAGGCTGTTGGATGACCGTGACCGCCAGCGCGGAGCGCCACTTCACCTGCCGCGAGGCCGACATCCCGGAAGAGGGGCGGATCGTCGACGTTCGTGGCATGTCGGTCGGGCTTTTTCGCGTCGGCGAGCGGATTGTCGCCGTGCTGAACATCTGCCCGCACGAGCTGGCGCCGGTCTGCCTCGGCCAGCGGCGGGGCACAACCCTCCCCTCGGCGCCCGGCGAGTTCCGCTGGGGCCGCGAGGGTGAGATCCTCGCCTGCCCGTGGCACCAGTGGGAGTTCGACCTGCTCACCGGCGTCTCGCTGACCGACCCGAAGGTGCGCGTGCGGACCTTCCCGGTCGAGGTCGAGAACGGCGACGTCTACATCCGCCTGCGCCGGGCATGACGCGCTTCGAGCGCTACCCCGGCCCGCCCGGCGGCGGGCCAGGTCTCCACCGTGTCATCAGCCCCTGGCGGGATGCCCTCGCGTGGGTCTCCATCGCCGGCCCGCTGCGCGTCGCCCAGCTCCTCGTCCGCGAGGGCGACGGCTGGCGCGCGGTCATCCCGCCCCCGGCCGTGCTGGACGACGTCGATCCGGCGCCGCTCTGGACGCTGGACCATCGCGACCCCGTCGAGCTCGTCTTCGCCTGCACCCTCCCGGGCATCGCCGGCACCGCGTCCGTCACCGTCACCCGGGAGGGCTGTTCCATTCATCTGAACCTACGGAACGACGGAGACGTTCATGTCGTCCTCACCGCGCTCGTCGCTCACGGCGCCGGCGCCCTGCCGCCCGGAGACACTTCAACGTTCCTGATACAGGTTCCGGCGGGGTGACCGCGATACAGTAGCCCCGGGCTTAAATGCCGGGGCCGACGCCCACCAATCGCGCCCGATGTCAGAACGTCCATATGCCTCCCGTATGTAGCCCCGGCTCTTGTACCGCACCTGCGGCCGGCGTTCGCCCGCCACCACGGCGTCTCGATGAGGGAATGGGCGCTTGCCAACAAACACCGTCATCCTGAGCGTAGCGAAGGACCCTACGCGAAGCGCACGAACCCACACGCGATGTCCGCCCGGATGACCGGCTTCGCCGGGGGATCCTTCGCTACGCTCAGGATGACGGTGTGATGGGGAGCGCAGCGCATGTAGGGGCAGGCATAAAAGCCTGCCCCTCGTCCCCGGCCACCCAGGGCCGGGGCCACCGCACTCCCGAACGCCCGCTACTCCGCCGGCCCGATCCGCCCCTGCAGCATCAGCATGGTGACGATCCCGTCCGCGTACGGGCTGTTCTGGTAGATCGGGTCGTCGTCCGCCGGCCACGCGCCGGTGCGGACCCCCTCCAGGATCGCGTTGTTCCCGTACCGCTCCCATAGCGGGATCGCCGGCAGCAGCTCGTTGTAGACCTTCGCGATCCGCGTCACATGCTCCCGCTGCGCCTCCGGGTCCATCCCCTCGGCCGCCGCCAGCGTCAGCGCCTCCAGGTCGACCTTGCCCTCGACCTCCGTCTCCTGCACCAGCGGGAACTGCGTGCCGGACCCGCCGTTGTTGATCGCCAGCGTGTTGTGCGTGAAGAACGCCTGCGTGTAGGAGAAGTGCGGGTGTGGGTTCGTCGAGCTGCCCCAGCCGCGGAT
>DATLHE010000245.1:0-13603 GCA_035540335.1 Thermomicrobiales bacterium
CTCAACGAGTGTCGTCATCGGTCACCGTGATATCGCGGCGCAGCATCCAGATGTAGAGCGGCAGGCCGACGAGGATGAGACTCCAGTACGTGATGAACCGATCGAGGAAGGCGATCGCCGCGGCCTTCTCGGGCGCCACGCCGACCTGCGGCAGGGCCCAGATCATGAAACCCTCGACGACGCCGAGCCCGGCGGGCGTGATGGGGACAATCGTCACCAGCGCGCTGATGAGCGCGACGACGACGGCGGACGGGTAGGAGATGTGCTCGCTCAGGGCAAGGGTCACGAGAAAGACGCGCAGGCCATCGCCGAGCCAGAGAAGCACGCCGACAAGGGCAAAGTTGGTCGGTCGCGACAGGATCCGGAAGATCCCGGTATGCAGGCGGTGGAAATGGCTCATCAGGCGCGGCGGCAGGAAGCGCTCGACGCGCTCCCGCGCGAACCAGAGGACGAGCACACCGATGATGCCGAACACCACGACGCCGGCCCCGAGCACGAACGCCTGCTCGGCCCGCGTCGGCACGCTGGTGCCGAAGACGATCAACCCCGCGCCGAGAAGCACGCTGACGAGCACGACGAGGTCGATCAGGCGCTCGGCGAGGATGGTCCCGAGCGTCACGCCGAACGAGGCCTTGGCCCGCTGCTTCAGCAGGTAGCCGCGATAGGCGTCACCGAGACGGGCCGGCACGACGCAGTTGGCGAACCAGGAGAGGATCAGGATTTGGACCATGCCGCCGAGGCGCGGCACATCGTGCCCATGCTCGCGGTCGATGTCCACCCTGGCCAGCATCTGCGTCCAGCGCAGGGCACGAACGACGAAGCTCAGGTAATACGTGGCAAGGGCGGCGAGAAAGAGCGGCAGGTTCGCCTGCTTCAGCTGCGCCCACACCTCGCCAGGATTGATGTCGAGGCCGCGGAAGACGAAGGCCAGGATCGCCGCCGCAAAGGCAAAGGAGATCGCCGTGCGTGGTCGCAGGAAGCGCTTGCCAAGCGACTCCGGGCGCCGCTCCTCCTGGTCGGCGAGCTCGGGCGACGGCGGGAGAATCGCGGCGTTCTCCGGCCCCACGGAAGGCGCCGGGCGCTCCGCGGGGCGCGCCGGCAGGGAAACCTCTGGTGTCTCAGTCGTCATGCATGTCCAGCCTGTAGGGGCGTCAATGTTGTCATCTGCTGGAGTCGAGGCTCGTCCACGGTCGATCGCCCGGGCGCCGCGTTCAGGCCGATGGCCACGACCGCGCTCAACTGGAGTCCCAGGCTGAGGACATTGAGATAGTCAACCACGCTATGCACGCAGAATGCCACAACGCAGGCCAGCGCTCCGAGCGCCAGGCCGCGCGCGAATGGTGAAGACGCGCATCTCAGGGCCCCGCGCAATGATACCAACATGGCGATGATCCAGCCGAGGAACGTCGCCACGCCGGGGATGCCCGCCTGCGCCGCCATGTGGAGATACCCATTGTGCGCCTGTCCGAGCGGGAGCCGCTTGTACCAGTCGGGCGTGTAATCCCGGAAATGGTAGTCGTACTGACCGGCGCCGACGCCGGTCAGCGGATGATCGACGAACATTGCGCTGGCGGCGCCCCATTGCGCCTCACGGCCGGTGCTCGCCACATCGACCAGCATGGGCAGGGGCGACGCGTCGGAGCTGAGGCTGTCCGCGAACCTCGTCAGCTGCGACTGGCCCGGCGGGGTCAGCAGGATCAGCCCGACCAGCACGACGCCGGCCGCGACGGCACCGGCCCGCCATCGCCACGGCAGGATCCAGAGCAGGACGAGCATGGCGGCGGCGAACCCGACCCAGCCGCCACGAGATTGGGTGAGCGTGAGGATCACGCCACCGAGCGCGGAGGCGACGGCCGCTCCGGCCCAGAGCGCCCGGCCGATCGTGGCGCGATGCCCGGCATGGAGGCCCACGAGGACGATGGCGAGCAACATCGGCACGGTGAACTCGATGTAGGCCGCGAACGGATTGGGCGTCCCGAAGGCGCCGAAGGCGCGCAGCACCCCTCCGTCGATCATGTGGTCGGGTCCATTCGAGGCGATTACCTGCCCGATGCCGAAGGAGGAGGCCCCGCAGACGGCCACCACGATGCCCCATAGCGCGACGCGGATCGCCGTGCCGTCGCGCAGCACGCTCCGCGCGACGAGATAGAAGAGCGCCGCGGCGGCCCAACGGTAGAGCTCTTCCGCCCACGGGCCGACCTCGGCCGCCGCGATCAGCGAGAACGAGAGCGCCCCCAGAATCGCTACGAACCACCAGAAGATGCCGTCGAGCCAGATCGTCCGTCGCCAGAAGCCGAGACCCCAGCCAAGCGCCAGGCCAAACAATGCGATCTGGGTGAGCGTCAGGCTCCCCGCGACGAACGGCAGCACCACCAGATCCTGGATCGGGACGGTGACGATGACCACGGCGACCATCGCGGCGGGGACGAACCACGCCACGACCGCGCCGAGGAGCACGAGCGCCAGCGTGCCGGCACTCTGGGCCGGCAGCGCGAGGATCGTCAGCGCCGCCGCCAGCGCGAGCGCGACGATGCCCAGGTCGCGGGTGGATGGTGCGGGCGCGGCGGTGAGGTCCATCAGACCTTCTCGTCCCGAGGCGCGATCGTGACGAGGCAGACGACGAAGAACCACGTCATCGTCGCGAGGTCCGCGAGGAAGAAGCCGTTGTCGACCATGCCGTGGACGAGGCCGCCAAACAGCGCGGTCAGCGCGCCGGCGGCGATCGCGTCCCGCCGGATCGCCGTCCGCGCGCGGGCCACGATGCGCACGAGCCCAGCGATCAGCGTCGCGAACGCGGCCAGGCCGAGCACGCCCAGCCGCAGCCAGACGTCGAGCACCAGGTTGTGCGGGTGCGAGGTATAGCGCTCGGGCCAGCCCATCGGCTCGATGTAGCGGCGCCAGTACTGATAGAGGAACTGGTCGGGCCCGACGCCGAAGATCGGGTGATCGGCGATCATCCGCAGACTCGAGCGCCAGATCGCGAAGCGCGTCGGCTCCGAGCCCGCGCCGCCGGTGTCGATCAGCCGGTCCGGCGCGACCAGCAGCGCCAGCCCGCCGACGACGATGCCGGCGCCCGCCAACGCGAGGATGGCCCGCCACATGCCGGCCAGCGCGAGCAGCAATGCCAGCCCGGCCGCGACGCCGAGGAACGAGCCCCGCGAGAACGTCAGGAAGAGGCCGGCGGCCTGGATGCAGCACACCACCCACGCGGGCCACCAGCGCGGCCGGAGGAAGACAAGCCCCGCCGAGAAGAGCAGCGTGCGCTCGAGGTAGAGGGCAAGGTTGTTGGGGTGTGTGTAGGTCACCGTCGCGCGCACGACCGACCCGGCCTCGACGCCACCGATCCCCCCGAGCACCTGGATGATCGCGGCGACCGCCACGACGCAGCCACCGAGCGCGAAGGCGATCCCGGCCCAGGCGCGGGATACCTGATCGCGCAGGACGATGCGGGCGACGCCGAGGAAGATCAGCGGCTCGACGATGACCAACCGCACCTCGCGCAGGCTCTCGGTGCGATGCGACGGGTCGGCGAGGTTGAGCAGGGCCACCGCCGTCGCCAGCACGAGCACGACGACCGGGACGCCGACCTCCGCCGGCGTGAGCAGCGCGCGGAGGTCGGCCCAGCCCCTGCTTCGCAGGCGCAGCAGGACGTTGAGGCCCGTTCCCGCGGCGGCGACCAGGATCGCCAGCTCGAGCAGGCTGAAGGTGCCACGCGGCAGCGGGTAGAGATGGAAGATGGTCGGCACGGCCAGCACGACCGCGGCGACACCGCTGGCCGGCACCCATGCGGCGATCGCGATCGCCGCAAGCAAGACAGGCACGGCGACGACGATGGTGTCGGCCATGCCGGCGGCAATCACGCCGCCGAGCAGCGCCAGAAGTGCCGTGCCGATGGCGGCCGGGAGGAAGGTTCGAGCGCAGGCGCCGCTCACGGTCAACCCCCTCATGCGTGCCGCACCGGGCGCCAGTCCGGCATCCTTGGCAGCGCGGGGCTCGCGGCCTCCGCCCGCAGCAGGCGTCCTGTCCGGATCGCGACGAGATAGATGAACGACCTGAGCCCCAGGAACAGCACGAAGATCGAGCTGACCGTCAGCAGGATGATCGGCCAGACAAAGGGTGGTTCGCGCTCGACCACAAGTCCTCCCAGCGTAAGCTCGCCCGGCGCCATGAGCGTGATCCGCAGCACGTGCTCGGTGTCATCGAGACCGGAGACCAACCGGCGCGGCAGGTCGTCGGTGCGATAGGAAATATAGAAGCTCCAGTAGTCGCTGTTCTCGGGCGCGCCGCCCGGGATCACCTGGCCGTCCACCTCGAGCTTGAACGGCCCGGCCTGCGGCCCGGAGCGCAGGAAGGCGATCAGCCCAGTGCCCTGGAACCGGAGCGTGGCGCTGGATCCCACCTGGTTCGTGGTCCGGAACGTTCGCCCCTCAAGGTGTTGATCCTCCCAGTTGCCCTGGTAGGTCACCGCGTCGGCGTCCATCGGGGCGAAGCCGGTGTTCGCGAGGTCGGAGCGTTCCTGCAGCTCCGGCGAAGTCAGCCGCCTGTAGAGCGGCGTCGAGGAGCCGTCGGGCGCCACCGCGTATGCGGTCGCCGGGTCGTCGGGCTCGGTCGCGAACGCCCACTGGAACATCAGGCCCATCCATGGCCATTCCGACCACGAGCGCTCCAGTCCACGGACGACATACTCGGCCTGCTCCTCCCGGGACACCTCGGCGTCGGCCGCCCAGCCGTAGCTCGTGGCCCAGACCGGCGTCGCGCCGTCGCCATGCCGCAGCATCAGCTCGCGCGTCAGGATCGCCCGTGAGAAGCTGACGCGGTTGACGCCCACCCGGCGATCATCGGGCGAGATGTTCCCGCCGTCCAGCGGGATGCCGACGATGTCGAAGTAATCGGTCGATTGCGCCCGGTAGAGGCTCTCCAGGAAGGCGAGGTCGCCCAGCCCCTCCGGGACGTCCGGCACGCGCGCCAGCTCGGGAGTGATGATCCGCACCTCCGGGTTGCCCGCCCGCGCGCCAGTGAACGCGGCGGAGAGATAGGGCAGGAATGTCGCGCCGGTGGCGGGCTTGCCTCCCCACTCGCTGGCGAGGTTGGGCCGGTCCCAGATCTGGACGTAGGGCACCTTCGCCCGGTAGGTGCTCGTCAGCGCCTGGGCGAAGCTGGCCAGGTCCTGCGGATCGGCCGGCGGCCGGCTGTCGCTCGCCACCAGATCGCCCGCGACCGCCCACGAGGGCGCATCGACGATGACGGCGATGACGGCGATGCCCTGGCGGCTCAGCGCGTCCACGATCGGGTCGTAGGTCGACCAGTCGAACTGGCCGCGCGCCGGCTCGATCTCCGCCCACGAGAACTCCTGCCGGACATAGCCGAAGCCGGCGTCGCCGAGCGCCGCCGCCACGCCCTCCAGGTCATCCGGCATGTAGATGCGCAGGTCGACGTTGGTCGCCAGCTCGCGGCCGGACGGTTGCACGACATAGGGCGTCTCGGCGCCCGACTCGACGCCGCGGTGCAGGTAGCGATCGGTCAGCGCCGCGGAGGCGACAAGCCCCAGGCCCAGCGTGATGAGGAGGACGGCCGTGAGCAGGTGGCTCAGGTCGGGGCGGCGATAGCGCCAGTCCAGGTAGGCGAGCAGGAGGCCCGCCGCAACATCCGCCAGCTGCGACGCGACGCGCCCCATGCCGGTGGCGGGACCACTGCCCGCGGTCCGGGGTCGACGCGCGTCCGCATAGCCCTGTTGATCAGTTTGCGCGGGATCAAGCGGATACCGTCGGACCACGGGGGCGGCAATCTCCGGAAGAGACGAAGGGAAGGCCGGCCCGCGACACACGTCGCGGGCGCTCGGAAGAGTATAGGCGACGATCGCCGCCCCACGCGCCCGACGGCACATTGAGCCACCGCGGCGACTCCGGTATCCTGCCCCACAGCAGAAGGCGTCGCTTCCGGCGCATACCAAGGAGCAAGCACGCACATGGGTTTCGCTTCCGGCAAACGGGCCATCACCGCCGAGGACCTCAAGGCCATCCAGCTCGTCAGCGATCCGCAGGCGTCCCCCGACGGCACGCACATCGCCTGGGTCGTGACGAAGATGGCGGCCGACGACGACACCTACACCAGCGCGATCTGGCTCGCCGATCGCGACGGCGGCAACGCCCGGCAGCTGACCGCGGGCGCGCACCGCGATGCCTCGCCACGCTGGGCAGCGGACAGCGCCACGCTCGCGTTCGTCTCCAACCGGCCGCCGGTGCTCCCCGCCCCCGCCGCGCCGGAGAAACCGGAGCAGAGCGACACGGCGGCCGGCAAGGGAAAGAAGGAGAAGACTGCGGAGCCGAAGCCGAAGAACCAGGTCTGGAGCATCCGGATCGACGGCGGCGAGGCGCACCAGGTCACCAATCATCCCAACGGCGCGGGCTCACCGGCATGGTCGCCGGACGGCACCCGCCTCGCCTTCGTGGCGAGCGACGACGTCGCCGAGGGCGACGACCTCGCGGCCCCTATGACCAACGGCGGCGTCGCCGACGAGCGGATCGTCCGCGACATCCGCTACCGGTTCGACGGGCGAGGCTACCTGGAGCGCTACGCGCACATCTGGAGCGTCGACGTCGCGTCCGGCGAGTCGTCCCAGCTCACGTTCGGCGACGTCAACGACGACGATCCGCAATGGTCGCCCGACGGCGCGACGATCGCGTTCGTCGGCAACCGGCGGGACGATCGCAAGCTCCTTAACGCGCGCACGATCCTCGCGATCCCGGCCACCGGTGGCGAGGCCCGCACCCTGGCGCCCGACGATGCCGTCTTCGACTCGCCCGCCTGGTCGCCGGATGGCACGCGCCTCGCCTTCGTCGGCCACCTGGACGCAAAGAACGGCAACACGAAGAACGACGCCCTGTGGACCGTCGCCATCGACGGCGGCGAGGCCACCAACCTCACGGCGGACACCGACATCTCCTTCGGCGATGCCGGCATGAGCGACGTTCACGCCGGTAGCGAATCCCGGCCCTTCTGGCTGGGTGACGGCTCGGTCGCCGCCCTCGCCTCGATGAACGGCGAGACGCAACTCCATCGCGTGGACCTGTCCACGGGCACCGTCACCGCCTGCACGGGCGGCAAGCGCCGCATCTCGGGCCTCACGGTCGCCGGCGACCGGCTCGTCTACGTCTCGGGCCAGATCCACAGGCCATTCGAGCTCTTCACCAGCGCGCTCGACGGCGCGGGCGAGACGCAGATCACCTTCACCAACCAGGCACTCCTGGACGAGGTCGCGTTGATGGAGGCGATCGAGCTCGACGTCACCGCCGCCGACGGCCGGACGATCCAGACGTGGCTCATCCCGCCGCACGGCTTCGACGCCAACTCGTCGGCCAAGCACCCGCTCGTCGTCGAGATCCACGGCGGACCGCACGCGATGTACGGCTATGCGATGTTCCACGAGATGCAGCTCTTCGCGGCGCGGGGCTACGCCGTCCTCTTTTGCAACCCGCGTGGCTCCTCCGGCTACGGCGAAGAGTTCACCGGCATCACCCGCGCCCGCTGGGGCGAGAGTGACATGCCGGACGTCATCGCCGCGCTCGACGCCGCGCTCGCGCTGCCGTGGATCGACGCCGATCGCCTCGGCGTCACCGGCGGCTCCTACGGCGGCTACCTGACGAACTGGATCGTCGGCCACGACGACCGCTTCAAGGCGGCCGTCACGCAGCGCTGCGTCTCGAACTTCTACTCCTTCTTCGGCACCAGCGACATCGGCTACCACTTCGGCGAGTTCGAGTTCGGCGGCGTCCCCTGGAAGGACGCCGAGCTGCTCCTGAAGCACAGCCCGATTAGTTATGTCGACAAGATCACCACGCCCCTGCTCATTCTGCATAGCGAGCAGGACCTGCGCTGCCCGATCGAGCAGGCCGAGCAGATGTTCAACGCGCTCAAGTACCTCGGGCGCGAGGTCGGCTTCGTGCGCATTCCCCAGGAGAGCCACGACCTCAGCCGCTCCGGCACGCCAAGCCGCCGCTTCGCCCGACTCCATCACCTGGTCGGCTGGTTCGACTCGTACCTGTAGTCCTCGCGCGCCGGGATGACGCCCGTCGTCCCGGCCCACCCGGAAACGCACGCCCATGGCACGCAACGTCTCCCTGCAGAGCCTCGCCGAACGCCTCGAAGCCGACCTCGTCGTCGCCTACGACCCCGGCACCGTGACACCGGGCACCGGTGGCCAGAACCTGGTGGAGGCGTTCACGACCTTCGGCGCCGCGGCCGGCAAGGCGGGCATCTCGCTTGAGGACACACTCTCCGCGAGCACCGGCGCGCTGCAGGATCTCTTCGAGCGGTTCGGCGGCACCGGCGGCTCCGACCCATCGACCTTCCGCGCCGCCGGCATCGCCCTCGCCGCGGCGGCGCGGGCGCACGGGGCCCGTGCCACGCCCGACGTGCCGGGCCGCCCGACGGGAGAACCACACCCGCCGACCCAGATGGCGCGGCTCTCCGCCCTCCACCAGATCAACCGGGCAGCGACGGCCAACCTCCAGCTCCTGGAGATGCTCGACACCACCGCCCGCGTCGTGGCCGAGACGACGAACAGCGACGCCTGCGCCGTCTTCCTCTACGACGAGGCGACCGGCCTCCTCGCGCTGCGCGCCGCCGTCGGCCTCAGCCCCGCCTCGGTCGGCGCCGTCACGCTCAGGATGGGCAGCGGCATCACCGGCCGCGCCGCGCTCGAGGGCAAGCTGATCGCCGCCACCGACGCCCACAGCCACGAGAGCTTCCTCGCCCACCCCGGCATCGGCGACGAGATCTACACCTCGCAGGTCTCCGTGCCGATCCTCCTGCAGGGCCAGAACCGGCTCGTCGGCGTGCTGAACATCAACTCCATCAAGCGACGCGAGTTCGACCGCGACGAGCTGGAGTTCCTGCAGACGGTCGCCGGCGAGCTGGCGATCAGCATCGAGAACGCCCGGCAGTACAGCAGCACCGACGAGCGCCTGCGGCAAAAGGTGGCCGAGCTCGGCACCCTGCAACGCGTCACGCGCATGTTGGCCTCGACGCTGGATCTTGAAAGCGTGCTCCGGCTCATCACCGAGCATGCCGTCGAGCTCGTCCACGCCGACGCGGCCGCCATCTTCCGGTCCGCGCCCAAGCGCGCGGCCTACGACGATGGCGTCGAACCGATCATCGAGTACCGGATCGGCACCGTGCGCGACCTGACCAACGTCCAGGATCGCAATCGGGTCGTCGCCGAGGTCCTTCGGACCGGCTCCGCGCGCACCGAGCACCTCACCTACACGGACGGCATCGCCACCCTCTTCTGCCTCCCGCTGCGCTCGGCGCGGGAGACGGTCGGCGCGCTCTGCTTCCGCCTTCGCGCGAACACCGAGCTGAGCGAGGACACGCTCGGGCTGCTGCAGGCGTTCTCGGACTCCGCCGCGATGGCGATCGACAACGCCCAGCTCTACCAGGACGCCATGCACAGCCTGCAGACGCAGTCCGCGCTCGTCCAGGAGATGCACCACCGCGTCCGCAACAACCTGCAGACGGTCGCCGCCCTGCTCTCGCTGCAGCTCCGCACCGCGCAGGACGCGCCGTGGGCCACCGAGGTGCGCGAGGCGATCAGCCGCATCCAGTCCATCGCCGCCGTCCACGATCTCCTCAGCGACGAGCGGCGCCTGGCCGGGACGACGGTCGATGCCATCGCCCGCCTCGTCGCCGAGGACGCCCACAGCACGCTCATCCCGCCCGGGGTGGACGTGCGCTTCGACATCCGCCCGACCGACCTGATGGTGCCGTCCCGCCAGGCGACGATCATGTCGCTGCTCATCAACGAGCTCACCGCGAACGCGATCAGCCACGGCTTCCGTGAGCGGAAGCATGGCTACATCCGGATCCGCGCCTGGGAAGAGAGCGGCATGGCGAACGTTGAGGTCTTCAACGACGGCCACAAGGTGCCGGAGGGGCTGAACCCGGCCGCAAGCGAGGGGCTCGGCATGAAGATCACGCAGCGCCTCGTGACGTCCGACCTCAAGGGCACCTTCACGATCGGCTCCGACGGCGACGGCACCACCGCCCTCATCCGCTTCCCGATCGCCAAGGACGAGGCGGGCTAGCGCAGACGACGCGCAGACAGGGGCGATCACACAGGATCGCCCCTGTCTGCGCACCCCCGTAGGTCGGCCCTGCCCCTGCGGGCGGTGGCCGACCTACGTTCCTACACCTCCGCCGTGTCCACCGCCCAGGCACCTTTCGCGCCGGACTCCTTACCGCCATACGCCTCGTCGAGGATCTCGACGATGTGGCGCACCGGCATGGTCGACCCGTTTCGCTGCAGCGACGTCCGCAGCTGCATGTGGCAACCGGGGTTGGCGGTGATCACCTGGTCGGCGTGCGTCTCGACGATGTGCCCCGCCTTGCGGTCGCCCAGGTCGTCCGCCATGTCCTTGCGGATGATGTTGTAGATGCCCGCGCTCCCGCAGCAGAGCGAGGACTCCCGCATCTCGACCAGCTTCAGCCCCGGAACGTCCTTCAGCAGCGTGCGCGGCTGCGCCGTGATCCGCTGCGCGTGGGCGAGGTGGCAAGGCTCCTGGTAGGTCACCGTGCCCTCGACGGCGTGCGTCGGCGTCACCAGCGTGCGCTCGGCAAGGAACTCGCTGATGTCGCGCACCCGCGCGCTGAACGCCTTCGCCCGCTCGGCGTACTCCGGGTCGTCCTTGAGCAGGAACCCGTACTCCTTGAGCGCCGCACCGCAGCCGGCGGCGTTGACGATGATCGCGTCGTCACCGGAAGCCTCGAAGGCGTCGATGTTGGTCCTGGCGAGCGTCCGGGCCTCCTCCATCATCCCGGAGTGGACGTGCAGCGCCCCGCAGCACTGCTGCCCGCGCGGCACATCCGTCGCGAGGCCGTTGTGGGCGAGCACGCGGCCCGTGGCCCGGTTCACGTTCGAGAAGACGCTGCTCATGACGCAGCCGTTGAACAGATGCGCCTCGCCCGTCGCGCGTGCTGGCCTCCACGACTCCGTGCCGGGCACGAGCGGCTTCTCGGTGATGTCCGGCAGCATCCGCTCCAGGTTCTCGAGCCGGATCAGCCGCAGCACGCCGGTCCTGCGCAGCAGGGAGGACAGCCCCATGCGCTGGTAGAGCCGGAGTACCTGCACACCGGCGCGCATCCGCCGGACATCCATGAACGGCGCCGAGAGCGCGACGTTCCGGGCGACGCGCTGCCACAGCGGGCGCGGCCGGTGCTGCTCCAGCTGGGCCCGCGATGCCTCCACCAGCGGCCCGTAGTGCACGCCGGAGGGGCAGACGGCCTCGCAGGCGCGGCAGTTGAGGCACTGGTACATCTGCTCGTCGAACTCGTCGTCCAGCAGGCTCAGGCGGCCGTCCGCGACCGACTTCATCAGCCACAGGCGCCCGCGCGGCGACGATGCCTCCTGCCCGGTCAGCCGGTAGGTCGGGCACGTCGGCAGACACATGCCGCAATGGACGCACGCCCGCAGCAGGTCATCGTCGGGTACGTCCGTGCCCGAGAACGGGACCGGCTTCTGCAGTTCTTCCGTGAGCGAGATCACCATGGTGTCACCGATTCCCAACGAACAAGCGGCCGCGGTTGAGGATCCCCGCGGGGTCGAATTCCTGCTTGATGGCGCGCATCAGGTCGAGCCCGTCCGGCGCGCTGCCCCAGACGGAGCCGTCGCCCTTCCACGCCGGTGGCGCGGACTCGACGATCCAGCGAGCGGCGTCGAACGGCGCCATCCGGCCCTGCAGGTCGTCCATCGACAGCGCCGCCGGGTCGAAGCGGACGCGGATGCTGCCGGTGCCGACGGAGACGGTCATCGCCCGCACTCCCGGCCAGCCCGCGATGGTCGTCGCCGTCTGCGCCAGCGTGCGCGGCTGGCCGCCGGCGACGAGATGCACGTCGCCCCGCGCCGCCGCCCAGCGGTCGGCGTAGTCCCGCCACAACGCGTCGCCCTCGGCCTCGTCGATCGATGCACCCAGGCCGGCCTCGATCTCCCGCAGCTGCGCCCTCAGCGACGCCTGGCGGCCGAGCAGCCGCACGCGCAGCGCCCAGCCGTCGCCGTCCTTCTCCGTCACGCACGCGGCGATGGTGGCGTGCCGCTGCAGCAGCGTCGCCTGCGCAGCGAGGGCCTCGCCCAGCGATGAGAACGACCGGGAGATCGTGACATCGGCCTTCGGCTTCGGCGTGATCTTGAGGTTGATCGACGTGATCACCGCCAGCGCGCCCCACGACCCGTGCAGCAGGCGCGGAATCTCGAAGCCGCTGACATTCTTGACGAGCATGCCGCCGGCCTTGGCGATCAGGCCGTCTCCGCGAACATACCCGGCGCCGATGATCAGGTCCTTGAGCGATCCGGAGCCGAGCCGGCGCGGCCCGGAGAAGCCGGTCGCGACCAGCCCGCCGATCGTCGCGCTCTCCGCCTGCGGCAAATCGAGCGGCAGCTCCTGGCCGTGCTCGCCGAGCGTCGCGATCACCTCGCGCAGCAGCGTGCCGGCCCAGAATGAGGCCGTCAGGTCCGCCGGCTGGTATTCGCGCACGCCGCTGATGCCGCGCAGGTCAAGCCCGAGGAACGGCGTGTCGACATGGTCACCCGTGGCGAGCGACGTCCCGCCGCCGAACGGCAGCACCGGCCGCCCGGCGTCGGACGCGGCCGTGAGGACCTCGGCGATCGCCTTGGGCGACGTCGGCCGCGCGATCTCGCTGACCGGAATCTCGTCCGGTATCGGGGATGCTGGTTGTTGCGTCTCGACGGTCAAGAACCTGTCCTTACACCGGCACGATGCCGTGCTTCTGCGCCATCGCCTTCATGTGGAGGTCGCGGACCTCGCCGCACATGTACCCCTTGGGGATCACCTTGCCGGGGTTGAATCGCTCCTCCGGGTCGAACGCGTGCTTGAGGCCCGCCATCGCCCGCAGGTCCTCCTCGGTGAAGACGAGCGTCATGAACTGGCGCTTCTCGGTGCCGATGCCGTGCTCGCCGGAGAGCGTGCCGCCACGATGCACGCACTCCTCGATCAGGTGGTGACTGGCCTCCAGCACGCGCTCGACGTCGCCCTTCTTCCGCCGGTCGAAGAGCATCAACGGGTGTAGGTTGCCGTCCCCGGCGTGAAAGACGTTGGCGATCGGCAGCTTGTAGTCACGCGAGATCTGATCGACCGCGGCCAGCGTATCGGTCAGCCGCGTCCGCGGGACCACCGTGTCGTGCAGGTAGTAGTTCGGCGCGAGCCGCCCCATTGCTGCGAGCGCCATCTTCCGCCCCTTCCAGAGCAGGTCGCGCTCGGCCGCCTCGTTCGCCTGCCGGAACGACGTCGCCCCGGCCTGCTCGCAGATGCCGCGGACCTCTTCGGATGTCTCCGCGACGTCCAGCGGATGCCCGTCGACCTCGATCAGCAGCACGCACGCGGCGTCCATCGGATACCCGGCGTGGTACGCCGGCTCGACCGCCTCGATCGCGAGCTGATCCATCATCTCCAGCGATGCCGGCAGGTTCCCGGCGGCGATGATGTTGGTGACGGCGGTCGCCGCGTCCTCCATGCTGCCGAACGCGGCGAGCATGACGCTGATCGCCTCCGGCGCCGGGGTCAGCTTGACGAGTGCCTTGGTGACGATGCCGAAC
>DATLHE010000246.1:0-14824 GCA_035540335.1 Thermomicrobiales bacterium
GCTCACCGACGGCGACCCGGCGACGGTCTGGACGGCCACGCTCGCCGCCCCGCCGGCGACGGCCGAGGCCGGCTTCGACCTCGGGCAGCCGGTCGCCCTCGACCACCTGCGCCTGCTGCCGACCTGGCCGCTGGCCGGCACGCTGGAGATCCAGCTTTCGACCGACGGCACGACCTGGTACCGGCTGACCAGTCTCCGGCTGGCTGACCAGCGCCCGGATGAGGGCATCGACGTCCCCGTCGATCGCGGCGCCCGCTACGTGCGCTTCCTGCTCACGAACCCGGATGGCGCGGCGACAGTGGGGGCCCTCGCCGGGATCGAGGTCTGGGACGATCCGACCGGCGTCGTGCAGCCGCTGGAGCTGCTCGAGCCGATCACGCCGACACCGGTGCCGACCGAGGTGGCCCCGACCCCGGAGCCGACCGTCGCCCCGGTGATCGAGGTGACGCCGGAGCCGACCGTTGCGCCGATCGTCGAGCCCACGCCGGAGCCGGTGGTCGAGACGCCGGAGCCAACCGTGGCCCCAGAACCGACCACCGCACCGGAGCCGACGCCGGACCCGACCGTCGAGGCAGCCCCGGCGACCGACACGACCACACAGGCCGACCCCGCGCCGGCCCCGGAGGAATCGACCGGTGGCGCGTAGGCTTCCCCGCGGCACGCGGCCAGCCGGAACGATCCGGCGCGTGCCGCGGGCGAAGCCGCGTCCCAGGGACCTGATCGACCCCGCGGGCATCGTCGCTCCCGATGCCCGCGGTCACACCGCTCCGCTCGCCGGGCCGGCGAGCGGACGCGACCGTGTTCTGCACGGTCGCGTCCGCGTGGTGGCCCACCGGGGTCCCGTACCCTCCACGACCGCTCACCGTGGCTTGGTACCCGTCCGCAGCAAGGCAATCACGACCTACCGAGGACGAGTGCTATGACCATGAGCCATCACATCGAGCGCGCGCGCACCCGGCGTCCCCGGGTCAGCATGACGATCCATCCCCGCATCACGGGCATGCTCGTGATGCTCCTGCTGCTCACGAACATCCCGCTCCTGCCGCCGCCAAACGCCATCGCGCAAACGACCGGCCAGCCCTGCGTCGATCAGGGCCCCCCAGGCGGCACCTATGTCGCCCGCGTCTGCTTCACCACTCCCGGTGATGGCGACGCGCGCGGCGCGGTCGACACGAACGTCAGCATCACGGCCGCCAGTGGCACGCTGCCCGAGATCACGGCGGTCCGCTTCTACTTCGCGCGCGCCGAGTCGAACTCCCGGCCGTCCCTGCTGACGGACTACGCCAGCCCGTGGGGCCTGAAGATCCCAACCAGCCAGTGGCGGGACGGATCATACCGGCTCGAGGTGCGCGTCGACTTCGCGGACAAGTTCATCACGACCACCTATCCACGCGTGATGCTGGAGCTGAAGAACGGCGTTGCAAACGACGTCCACTCCAACGGTAGCTGGCAACCCAAGACCAGCACGGCCTCGACGCTCAACCTCGTCGCCATCGGCGACGGCGCGGGCGGCCTATCGGGCGCCACGGACGTCGGCAAGCTCATCAAGGGCATGAACCCCAACCTGATGCTCTACCTGGGCGACGTCTACAACGCCGGCACCTACAGCGAGTTCTTCAACTACTACGAGCCGACGCTCGGTGCGCTCAAGAGCCGGACGAACCCCGTTCCCGGCAACCACGAGACGGGCAATGACTTCGTCGGGTACATGGACTACTGGAACGCGGACGAGCACTACTACAGCTTTAACTCGGGCGGCTGGCACTTCATCGCGCTCGATTCGACCGAGCAGTACGGTCAAACAGCGGCCGGCACCGCCCAGTACAACTGGCTGGTCCAGGATCTGCAGGCGAACAGCGACGTTGCCTGCACGATGGTGTATTTCCACCATCCGCGCTATGGCCTCACGACCACGAACAACTACACCTACATGCAGGACATCTGGTCGCTGCTGGCAAACAGCGGCGTCGACGTCGTGCTCAACGGCCATGAGCACAACTACCAACGCTGGAAGCCGCTCGACGCCAACGGTCAAGTCGTCGCCGATGGCACGGGGATGACCCAGTTCATCGTCGGCACCGGCGGGCACGAGCAGATGACCTTCGGCCTGCAGGACAGCCGCGTGGCGGCGCGAACCTCTCGCGTCGATGGCGCGCTGAAGCTCTCGCTCAACGGCACCGGCGGCTCGGCACAGTTCGTCCTGACCAGCGGCGCCGTCGCCGACTCCTCGTCGTTCACCTGCCATGGCGGCACCAAACCGGCCCCGCCGCCACCGGCTCCCGAGCCGCTCACCTTCGAGCCGGTCGCCGACGCGTTCGTCGAGGCGGCGCGCCCGACGGCCAACTCAGGCACCGCGACCACGCTGCGGGCGGACACCAGCCCGAACGAGATGAGCTACCTGCGTTTCGATGTCCAGACCGAAGGTGGGCCCATCAGCAAGGCCACGCTGCGCCTCTATGTCGCCGACAGCACGGCCAACGCACCGGCGGTCGCGAAGAGCGTCGACGTCGCCTGGTCCGAAACAGGCATCACCTGGAACAACCGTCCCGCCGTGGGCCCAACCGGGCCGGACCTGGCCAGTGTCTCCAGAGGCACCTGGATCGAGTACGACGTGACCTCGATGGTGACGGGCAATGGCCCGGTCACGCTGGCCCTCGTGCCGCAGTCATCGGATGGCATGGACGTCAACTCGCGGGAGGCGTCCAGCAACAGGCCACAGCTTGTGATCCAGAGCGACACCTCTGAGCCGGAGCCCCCACCGCCCGCGGGGAGCACCGAGTATCTCGCCGCCGCCGACGCGCGCGTGCAGGAGGCCAATCCGACAACCAACTACGGTACCTCGTCGCTGCTGCGGGCCGACGGCGGCGCCGATCCGGACGTCGAGACCTACCTGCGGTTCTCGATCACCGGGCTCACCAGCAACCCGACGAGCGCGAAGATCCGGCTCTTCGTCGGCACCGGCTCCAGCGCGGGCTCGGTCGACGGCCCGTCGCTCTACACCGCGCCGTCCGCCTGGGCGGAGAGCGATATCACCTGGGACACGCGGCCCGCGCGCGGCACGACCGCGGTCGGCGACCTCGGCCCGGTGAGCGTCGGCACGTGGGTGGAGTACGACGTTTCGGCGATCGTCAAGGGCAACGGCGACTTCGGCTTCGTCCTCGCCACAGCCTCGACCGACGCCACCGACTTCGACTCCCGCGAGACGCCCAACCAGCCCCGCCTGGTGATCGAGGGCGGCCACGGCACGCCGACCGACCCGCCGCCGGATCCCGGCGAGAGCCAGGCGTTGCTCCCCGTCGCCGACGCGATGGTCCAGGCCTCCAGCCCGGACGCCAACAGCGGCAAGACCACCTCGATGCGCTCCGACCAGAGCCCGCAGGAGGTCGCCTACATGCGCTTCGAGGTGCCCGCCAGCGACACGGCGGTCGCCACCGCCAGGTTGCGCCTCTGGGTGCGCGACGGCACGCCGAACGCGCCCGGCGTCGCCACCAGCAGCGATGTGACCTGGGGTGAGACGACGATCACCTGGAACAACCGGCCGACACCCGGCGCAATCGGCCCGGATCTGGGCGAGGTGACGACCGGCACCTGGATCGAATACGACGTCACCAGCCTGGTGACCTCGAGCGGCCCGGTCACGCTTGTGCTCGTGCCGCAAACCTCCAACGCGCTAAGCCTGAACACTAGGGAGAACGCGACCAACAAGCCGGAGCTCGTCATCACCTGGAGCACGGACCCGGCCACGCCGACGGATCCGCCAACTGACCCGCCGACCGACCCGCCGACCGATCCCGCCCCGACCTCGACGCTGGATCCGGCCGCCGACGCGATGGTGCGCGAGGCGCAACCGGACGGCAACTCGGGCAAGACGACCTCAATGCGAGCCGATCTGGATCCGAACGAGGTCGCCTACATGCGCTTCGACGTCCCGGCCAGCACCCGCCCGATCACGGGAGCGACGCTGCGGATGTGGGTGCGGGACGGCAGCAAGGACGCACCGGCCGTCGCCACCAGCGCCGACGTGACATGGGGCGAGACGACGATCACGTGGAACAACCGGCCCGCCGTCGGCACGCCGGGACCCGACCTCGGCGCCGTCAGCGCCAATGCCTGGATCGAGTACGACGTCACGAGCCTCGTCACCGCCACGGGACCGGTCACGTTCGTGCTCGTGCCGCAGTCGAACGACGCCCTGAGCCTGAACACGCGGGAGAACTCCACCAACACGCCGCAGCTGGTGATCACATGGGGCGAGGCGCCGCCCATCGTCTCACCCGGGGTTCCGGAGACCTCGCAGACCGCCACGCTTGAGCCGGTGGCCGACGCCATGGTGCTGGAAGCCGTGCCCGACGGCAACAATGGCCGCGACCCGGTGCTCCACGCGGATGTGGGCACGGGCACCACGGAGATGAGCTACCTCCGCTTCGACGTCCAGACCGGCGGCGGAGCCATCAGCAAGGCCGTCCTGCGACTCTGGGTCAATGGCGGCTCCGCCGACGGACCCGCGGTCGCCGGGAGCGCCGACGTCACCTGGAGCGAGACCACCATCACCTGGGCCACCCGGCCGGCCGCCGGCGCCCCGGTCGCGGACATCGGCAACGCGCCGACCGGCGCCTGGATCGAGTACGACGTGACGTCGCTCGTGACGGGCGATGGGCCCGTCACGATGGCGCTCGTGCCCCAGTCGACCGATGGGCTCAGCGCGAACTCCCGCGAGGCAGTGAGCGACCACCCGCAGCTGGTCATCACCTACACCGGCGGCAGCGGCGTGACGGCGCCGCAGCAGGCGCTCGCGCCCTCCGCGGGGAGAACCAGCGTCCGGGTGCCCGTCGCCTCGCCGGCGGCCACCGCGCCCGGGACCCCGGCGGCGACCGCCACCGACGTCCCGGTGACACCCGAGCCGACGGCGACCCCCACCGAAGCCGCCCCCGAGGTCGCCACGCCCCAGACGGCCACCGTCGCCAACACCGGCGGCGAGGGCGTCCACCTGCGGACCGCGCCGTCCGCCGACAGCGACGTCCTCACGGTCATCCCCGAGGGCGCGCCGGTGACGCTGCGCGGCGCCCCGCAGGGCGAGTGGCTGCCGGTCAGCTACGCCGGCCAGGACGGCTACGTCGCCGCGCAGTACATCGTGGTCGCGGGCGGTGAGACGCCGGCGGCGCCGTCGCCCCCGACGGCAACCGATGCCGGCGAGACCCCGGTCGCGACCGTCGTCCCGACCGAGCCGGCCGCCACCCCGCTGCCGGTCGCCGGCGGTTGGTCCTCCAACCCGGCCTCCCCCTGGACCCGGCTCACCGACGCCGACCCGGCGACGGCCTGGACCGCGCCAGCGCCGGGCGAGGCAGGGCTCGACCTCGGGCAGATCGTGCCGCTGGGCAAGCTGCGCCTGCTCCCGGCCGGGCCGATGGCGGGCACCGTCGAGATCCAGCTCTCGGCCGACGGCGCGACCTGGTACCGGCTGACCAGTCTCCGGCTGGCCGACCAGCCGCCGGATGCGTGGCTGGAGGTTCCGATCGGCTACCAGGCACGCTATATTCGGTTCATCACCTCCAACCCGGAGGGGGCCACCACAACCGGCTCCCTGGTTGACATCGAACTCTGGGCCGCGCCGGACGGCGGCGCCCAGCCGCTCGACCTCCTGCCGCCGGTCACCCCGGTGCCGGCGCCGCCGGAAGCCGTGCCGACCGAGGCGCCACCTCCTACCACTGCACCGCTCGTCGAGCCAACCCAGGCGCCAGAGCCGACCGTCGCGCCTGAACCAACCTCGGAGCCGGTGGCGGACGAGCCACCTGCAGGGGACACACAACCCGATCCGGGCACCGCGCCCGAAGGATCCGCCGATGGCACATGACGCTCGCCGCACCATGGGGACACACGGGATTCGACTCTGGCACCAGCACACGCTGTCGCGGACGGTCGCGCTGGTGGCGCTCCTCATGGTGCTCGCGAGCCCGTTCCTCGCCGGGGAACGGCTCCAGGTTCGGGCGCAGACCCCCTCGGCAGAGCCGGCGGCAGTCTGCGCCCAGACCAGGACAAGCTACACCGTCGATGTCTGCCTGACCGCGCCGGACCCATCCACGCCGATCCGCGAGAATCCGACGATCTCGGCGACGGTCGAGATCAGCGATCCCAAAATCACGGTCAAGCAGGTTGAGTTCCGGCTCAACGACCGGCGCACGCTCACCGATTTCGACCCGCCCTACACCTTCGAGCTCGTCGCCACCGACTTCGTTGACGGTTCCTACACCCTGACGGCGCTGGCGAGCCTGAGCGATGGCACGGACTCGAAGCCAGCCTCAACCAAGATCACCCTCGCCACCGGCACGGAGGTGGTCCAGCCGACGACCGAGCGGTTCGCGGTGCGGACGGGCCGCGTGCCCGACCCGGGCACGCCCTTCGTCATGGCGGTCGTCGGCGACGGCGCCAGCGGCTCACCCGAGTCCGAGGCGGTCGCCGACCTCATCGGCTCGTGGGATCCCAACCTCTTCCTCTACCTCGGCGATGTCTACAACTCGGGCACCGTCACGGAGTTCAAGAACTGGTACGCGCCCATTACCTCGCTCGGCCGCTTCAAGTCGATCACCAACCCGACGATCGGCAATCACGAATACGCCGGCAGCGATGTGCCGCGCGGCTACCTGGACTACTGGGGCAACCCGCCCCACTTCTACAGCGTGGATACCGCCGGCTGGCACATCGTCAGCCTCGACTCGAACACGAAGTTCAATGAGCTGAACCCCGAATCCCAGCAGATGCAATGGCTGGTCAAGGACCTCGAATCGACGACCTCAGCCTGCACGCTCGTCATGTTCCATCACCCGCCGTTCAGCGTCGGCCCCCACGGCGACACCCCGGAGGTACAGGCACTCTGGAAGCTGCTCGTCGACCACGACGTCGACCTCGTCATGACAGGCCACGATCACCTCTACCAGCGCTGGCAGGCCATGGACGGCTCTGGCAAGCTCGACCCCACGGGCACGATCCCGCTCGTCATCGGCAACGGCGGGCAGACGCGGAAATCGGTCGCAAGGGAGGACAGCCGCCTCGCGGCGCCGCCCGTCCTCACGCCGGGCGCGATGCGCATGGAGATGAACCCGAAGGGCGCCTCCATGCAGTTCATTACCACCGACGGCATCGTCCGTGACCACACGGTCGTGCCGTGCGACGTGGCCGCGCACGACACGACGGCCCCCTCAGCGCCCGGCGCGCCGGTGGCGACGGCCCTGCCCGACGGATCCGTCACGCTGCGCTGGGCGCCCGCGCTCGACGACACCGGCATCGCCGCATACGACGTCTATCGCGACGACACGCGCATCGGCTCGGTGCCGCCCGGGTCGGCCTACATCGACCAGGAGGCCGGCGCCTCCGCGCACTACCGGGTCGTCGCTCGCGATTCCGCCGGCAACGCCTCGCCCGGCAGCGCCGCGACGTCCGTCACCGACCAGCACGATCCCGCCACCCTCTTCGCCGACACATTCGCCAGCGGGTCGCTGGCACGGTGGACGAAGATCGACGGCCTCGCGATGGCGCCCGACTCGGCCGAGGGGGCCACCTCCGGCTGGATGGCCCGCGCCCGGGCCGGTCACGACCCGGCCTATGCCCGGGTCACGCTTCCCGAAGACGCGCTGACCGCCCCCGGCGACCTCGATGTCAGCCTCCGATTCTGCGTCGTCGAGCAGGGCCAGAATCCGGTCGTCCTCCTGCGCCTGCGCTCTCCGGACGATCAGTCCCTGTTCGGCATCAGCCTGGGCGCGGCGCAGACGCTCAACCTCTACAACGACGTCGCCAAATCCGGCACCGACAGCTCGCTGGCGGTCGAACCCCGCACCTGGCACACCCTGCGGATCACCACGACCGGCCCGCCGGACAACCGCCACCTCACCGTGCGGCTCGACGACGCCGAGGTTCCCGAGCTGTCGGGGCCCATCGACCTCCGGAGCGCCGGCCTCGCCGGCATCCAGCTCGGCGACAGTGCCAAGGGTCGCGTCTACGACGTGCAGTACCGCGATGTCCGCATCGCGCGCACTGCCCCCGGCGCGGCCACACCCGGTGACGCCGGCGGTGCGACGCCCGCGTCCACTCCCGTCTCGTCCACCATGGGGTCCCTGCTCGCGTGGATCCCGGCGCCCGGCGTCCGCGGCGCGCCACGCATCCACCGCGCGCGGCACACCCACTGGCGGAAGCATGCGCCCCGGGTGCCGGATCACATCCGGCGCTCGCGGCGGGCACAGCAGCCACCATAGCGCGACGATGCGCCCCTCTCACGGCCGGGTCTTTCGTTCAGGGTCCCTTGCAGCGTTCGTTCTCGATCGAGGAGATCACGTCGATGTCGTACCTGAAGCCGAAAGCCGCCGAGTCCGCCCGCGCGCTGCGTCGCTCACGCCGTAACGCGATGCGCCCCTCGCCGGCACGCCCCGCCCCCGGCCAGTTCTGGTCGGTGATCCCCGCCGGAGGGTCCGGCACCCGTCTCTGGCCGGTCAGCCGCTCCGGGCAGCCGAAGTTCCTCCTGCCGCTGGTCAACGCCGAGAGCTCCCTGCTCCAGGACACCGTCGACCGCCTGCGGCCGGTGTGCGACAGCAGCCGCATGCTCGTCGTCGGCGGCCCCGCGCACGCCGTGCCCATCGCGCGGCAGCTCCCGGAGTTCGGGACCCACCAGATCGTTGTCGAGCCCTCCCCCAAGGGGTCGGGGCCGGCGATCGCGCTGGCCGCGGCGATCATCGCCCGGCAGGACCCGCAGGCCATCATGGGCAGCTTCGCCGCCGACCATGACGTGCGCGACGGCATCGCGTTCACCAACGCCGTGCGCGGCGCGATCGCCACCGCCCGCGATGGCTGGCTGGTCACGATCGGCATCCAGCCCACCCGCCCCGAGACCGGCTACGGCTACATCGAGCGCGACGACGCGATCCTCATGATGACCCCGGGCGGCGACGCCCACCGCGCCGCACGCTTCATCGAGAAGCCGGACCTGGCGCACGCCACCGCCTTCCTCGAGACCGGGCGCTTCCTGTGGAACGCCAGCATGTTCATCTGGCGCGTCGACGTGTTCATGGAGGAGCTCCGCGCCTTCCTGCCGGAGGTCGCCGACGGCGTGACGCGGATCGCCGAAGCCTGGGGCACCACCGAGCAGGACGCCGTGATGGGCGAGATCTGGCCGAGACTGCCGGACGTCACCATCGACAACGGGGTGATGGAGCTCAGCAGCCGCGTCGCCGTGGTGCCGGCTGAGATGGGCTGGTCGGACGTCGGCGACTGGCACGGGCTCGGCACCCTGCTCGCGCAGGACGAGCGCGGCAACAGTGTCCGCGGCGACATCATCAGCACCGACTGCTCGAACAGCGTCATCTGGTCGGACACGGGCCGGATCATTTCGCTGCTCGGCCTGGACAACATCGTGGTGGTCGACACGCCGGACGCGCTCCTCGTCGCCGACCGCAGCCAGGCTCAGCTCGTCCGCGCGACCGTCAACCGCCTGAAGGAACTCAACCGCACCAATGTCCTCTAACGACGATTGTCCTGTAAGGTAGAAGGGGGGCTCCCCTGGGTCATCTTCGCGTGGGCACATACCCAATCGTCGATATGGAAGGATGACATCCCTCATGACCATCTCTGACACCGATCGTCGGGCGCCACTCGCCTCCGCCGTCAACCGGCGGACGGTCCTCGTCGCCTTCGGCGCCCTTGGGCTGGCGGGCGCAGCGGTGCGGCCGGCCCTCGGCCAGCAGGCCGGCAGCACGCCTGTCCCGGCCGCCGGCGAGGCCACCCCCTCAGCCGGCGCCGAGGTCAACCTCGAGGTCCAGATGCCGGACTGGCGCTTCGCGGTCGTCACCGTGCAGGACCCCTATCCGGGCACGCTGAACCGCCCGGACAGCGTTCCGGCGGGGCTCCGGGTGGTCGCCTATCAGGTGGTCCTCACCAACGACTCCAACATGCCGATGGAGTTCACGATCAGCGACATCCGGCTCCGCGACTCGGATGGCGTCGAGTACCGCGCCGGCGAATACATCGGCACCGAGCCGCGCCTCGTGAGCCAGAACCTGCCCGACGGCGAGCGGACACGCGGCTGGGTCTGGTTCGGCATCCCGGAGAACGCCCAGCCGTCCTCCATCGTCTTCATCGCGCCGCCCCCAACGCTGCGCATCCGGCTCGACTAACCCACGCCGTCACGCGATCTGGCAGGGGCGGATCAGCTCCGCCCCTGCCGGTCGCCCGCTCACTCCCCGAGCTTCTCGTCCTGCTCGGCGGCCAGCGTCTGCGTGCGCTGGTAGGCGGCGTAGACAGACTTCGACAGCACCGTCCGCAAGCCCCCCTTCTCCATCTGGTAGATCGCCTCCGCCGAGGTCCCGCCCGGCGAGGTGACCATGTTCCGCAGCTCCGCGAGGTGCTTGCCCGAGCTGCGAGCGAATGACACCGACCCGCCGACCGTCTGCAACACGATCTGCTCGGCGATGCGCCGCGGGAAGCCCATGTGCACCCCGGCGTCGATGAGCGCCTCCATCATTAGGAAGACGTACGTCGGCCCCGTCCCGGAGAGCGCCGTCGCCATGTCGACGTACTTCTCGGTGTCGACCTGCAGCTCCTCCCCCAGCGCGCCCAGCGCCGCCCGCACCTTCGCCTGCGCGTCGCCGCTCACCGCGTCCGTGCAGCACCAGACAGCCATGCCCTCGCCGACCTGCGCCGGCGTGTTCGGCATCACCCGCACGATCGCCCGATGGTCCAGCCCGCGCCGCAGCGAGCGGATCGGCGCCCCGGCGAGGATGGAGATCACCACCTGGTCCTCACGCAGCGTCCCCTTGAGCTGCTTCATCACCGCCGCGAGCACTTGCGGCTTGATCGAGAGCAGCACCAGCTCCGCCTCGCGCGCCGCGTCGACGTTCGACTCCACCGTCCGGATGCCGAAGCGCTCCTCCAGCCCCGCGCGGCGGTCCTCCCGCGGATGGCTGGCGATGATCCGCTCCGGCGCGATCATCTGCCGCGCCAGCAGCCCGGCGATCATCGACTCGGCCATCACCCCCGCCCCGATAATCGCGAGCCGGCTCGCCGCAAGCGTGCCCACGCGCGCCGTCTCCTCTGTCGCCATGCGTCCCTGTCCTCGCTCGCTGTGCCTGATACGTCGAGGGCATTGTATCGGGCATGCACCGTGCCGGCAGGAAGCCACCGGAGCCGGCGACGTTTGCGCCGCGATCTAACCTGCCCTATCGTGACGCCATACCCACCGGCACATCCCGCCTGACATGGAGGAACGAACATGGCCATCCGGACGGTCGGTCTCCTCAGCCCCGGCGACATGGGACACGCGGTCGGTCGCGTGCTGCGCGACAACGGCGCGAAGCTGCTCACCTGCCTCGAGGGCCGCAGCGACCGCTCCCGGGCACTGGCGGACGCCGCCGGCGCGGAGGACGTCCCGACGCTGGAGGACCTCGTCCTGCAGTCGGACATCCTGCTCTGCATCGTCGTGCCTTCGTCGGCGCTCCGCGTCGCCGCTTCGGTAGCCGACGCCATCCGCGCGACCGGCGCCAGCATCCTCTACGCCGACTGCAATGCCATCGCGCCCGCGACGGCCCGTGCCGCGAGCGAGAGCATCCTCGCCGCGGGCGGCCGCTTCGCCGATGTCGGCATCATCGGCCCGCCCCCGACCCGCCCGGGCACGAAGTTCTACACCTCCGGTCCCGGCGCGATGGAGTTCGCCGAGCTCGGCCGCTTCGGGCTCGACGTGCGGCGGCTCGACGGCGACGTCGGCCAGGCGTCCGGCTTCAAGATGTGCTACGGCGCGCTGACCAAGGGCCTGCAGGCGCTCGCCACCGAGCTCCTCGTCGCGGCCCGCCTCATGGGCTTCGAAGACGCCCTGCGCGCCGAGCAGCGGGAGACGATGGCGGACGTCCTCGGCTGGGTCGAGGCCAACCTGCCGATCATGCCGCCCAAGGCGCATCGCTGGGTCGGCGAGATGGGGGAGATCGCCAAAACCTTCGCCGACCTCGGCATGACGCCGGACATCCTCACAGGCGCCGCCGACATGTACCGCTTCGTCGCTCACACCCCGATCGGCAAGGAGACCCCCGAGACGCGAGACCGCAACCGCGACGCCCAGGGCGTCGTCGCGGCCCTCGCCGACGCCCTCGCGGAGCCCCAGGCGGCACGATGAACGCTCTCTAGACCCGTCGTAGGGGACGACTTGGATGCGCGATTGCACCCCGTGTCCAGCGACGTCATGCGCATCCAATGTCGTCCCGTCGGTGCGGTGAGCGCCCGCCCACCAGTAGCCCCGGGTCTTGCGCCCGGGGGTGGTGGCACCCCGTGGTTGCCCACATCACTCCCCTCGCCCCGATGTGGCACGCTTGAACGAGAACACCGCCCCTTCGCGAAGATGAGGAGCCCCGTGACCAACCGCCTTGCCAACGAAACCAGCCCCTACCTCCGCCAGCACCAGGACAACCCCGTCGACTGGTACCCCTGGGGCCCGGAGGCGCTCGCTCGCGCGAAAGAGCTCCAGCGGCCGATCCTCGTCAGCATCGGCTACTCCACCTGCCACTGGTGCCACGTCATGGCCCACGAGTCGTTCGAGAACCCCGAGATCGCCCGGATCATGAACGACCACTTCGTCAGCATCAAGGTCGACCGCGAGGAGCGGCCCGACCTCGACGCCATCTATATGCAGGCGGTCCAGGCGATGTCCGGCCAGGGCGGCTGGCCGCTCAACGTCTTCCTCACGCCGGAGGGCGTGCCCTTCTTCGGCGGCACCTACTGGCCCCCGCGCGACCACCCGCCGATGCCCGGCTTCCCGCGCGTGCTCATGACGATCGCCAACGCCTGGGCCGGCGACCGGCAAAACCTGCTCGCCGGCGCGGAAAAGGTCGGCCAGTACCTGGGCGACGCCGCCAACGCCAGCCCGAACCCCAGCCCCATCACGCCCGAGCTCTCCGCCACCGCCGCGGCGAAAGCCCGCGAGGCGTTCGACGAGACGTGGGGCGGCTTCGGTGGCGCGCCGAAGTTCCCGCAGCCGTCCGTGCTGCGCTTCCTCCTCCGCTACCACTGGCGCACGAACGATCCCCAGGCGCTCGCGATGGTCCGGCAGACGCTCGACAAGATGGCCGACGGCGGCATCCACGACCAGCTCGGCGGCGGCTTCGCCCGCTACTCGGTCGACGAGCGCTGGCATGTCCCGCACTTCGAGAAGATGCTCTACGACAATGCCCAGCTGCTCGACCTCTACGCCGACCTCTGGACGATCACGCGCGACGACCGCTATCGCGAGGTCGCCACCGGCATCGTCACCTGGGCCACGCGGGAGATGCTCCATCCGGAGGGCGGGTTCGCCGCCGCGCTCGACGCCGACAGCGAGGGCGTCGAGGGCAAGTTCTTCATCTGGTCACCGGAGGAGGTCGACGCCGTGCTGCCGGCCGAGGCCGCCGATCTGGTGAAGCTCCACTTCGGCATCACCTCCCCCGGCAGCTTCGAGGGCAAGACCGTCCTCTCCATCGTCCGCCCCGTCGAGGAGCTGGCAGTACAGACCGGCGTCCCGGCGGCGGAGATCGCGACGACGCTCGCGCTCGCCCGCGAGACGCTCCGCCAGACCCGCGAGACGCGCGTCCGCCCCGGCCGCGACGACAAGGTCATCGCCGGCTGGAACGGCATGATGATCCGTGCGCTCGCCCATGCCGGTGCGGCCTTCGACGAACCCGCCTGGATCGCCGCCGCGTCGAACGCGGCGACCTTCGTGATGCAGAGCATGCGGGGCGAGGACGGTGCCCTCGCCCGCACCTGGAACGACGGCCAGACGCGCGGCGACGGCGTGCTCGAGGACTACGCCGCGATGGCGGACGGCCTCGTCGCCCTCTACGCCGCCACGGCCGACGTCCGCTGGCTCGACCAGGCGCGCGCGCTCGTCACCTACGCGCAGCGGCACTTCCGCCACGACACCGGCGTCGGCTTCTTCGACACGTCGGATGCGGCGGAGGGGCTGATCACCCGCCCGCGCGAGCTCACCGACGGCGCAACACCTGCCGGCAACAGCCTCATGGCGGAGCTGCTCTTCGTCCTCGGGGTGATGGAGCAGGACATGGGCCTCGTCGCCGAGGCGACGGCCATCGTCGAGATGCTGGCGCGACCGATGGCGGACCACCCGGTCTTCATGGGGCAGTTCCTCGCCGTCGCGGAGCGGGTGCTGACGCCGCCACGCGAGCTGGTCTTTGCCGGCGCCCCCGCCTCCACGCCGGTGCTCGCCCTCCGACGGGCGGCGGCGACGCGCTTCGACCCGCTCATCATCACCGGTTATGCCGACCCGGCCAACGCAAGACTTACGCGCCGGTACCCGATGCTCGCCGAGCGCCCGGTCGTCGACAACGGCGCCGCCTACCTCTGCCAGAATTTCTCATGCCTTCCCCCGGTCACCACACCGGAGGCGCTAACAACCCTGCTGGAGACGAACCGGTAGGGGCAAACTCTTGTGTCTGCCCTATGAAGGCTCGCCCCACCAAGCCCTCGTCACCCAGTAGCCCCGGGCTGCAATGCCCGGGGTTCATGGCCGATCGCAGTGCATCGATGCTGGAAGCCCCGTTCACCCCGGTAGCGCCGGGTCTTGTAGCGCACCTGCGGCCGGGGCCTGGTTTCTTCACACATGCTCGCCCCAATAGCGCCGGGCCTCGGTGCCCGGCGTCCGCAACCAACCGCGAAGGTTCCGGCACGAGCCTTCGCCCCGGTAGCCCCGGGTCTTGTGCCCGGGGTCGCGTACGTTCGCCACCATCCTCGTCCCCACCCGCCACACCCCAACCACCCGTCATCCCGAGCCCGCGAGCGGAGCGCAGCGACCCGAACGGTGTCAAAGGCC
>DATLHE010000247.1:0-11647 GCA_035540335.1 Thermomicrobiales bacterium
CCGCACCCGCATCGAGAGCCGCGACGTGAAGCGGCACCTGCCCGCCTTCTACCCGGCGGTGAACGCCCTCGACGAGGCCGCATGGAACTCCGGGCTGGAGCCGGAGCTGGTCGATCTGGTCTACCTCCGCGCGTCGCAGATCAACGGTTGCGCCTACTGCGTGCAGTATCACACCCAGCATGCCCGCGAACTCGGCGTCCCACAGGAGAAGCTGACGCTGGTGGTGGCGTGGGAGGAATCCGGCATCTTCTCGGCCCGAGAGGAGGCCGCGCTGGTGTGGGCGGAGACGCTGACGCGGATCGCGGAGACGCACGTGCCGGACGCGGCCTACGCGGCGGTGCGGGAGGTCTTCTCCGAGCAGGAGGTCGTCGCCCTCACGGCGGCGGTCAGCGCGGTCAACGTCTGGAACCGGATCGCGGTGACGTTCCGCTACGCGCCGGAGGTGTGAGACGATGGGCGGACCCTGATCCCATTTCCCCGGAGAGAGGAGTCCGCCCATGGCTCTCAAGACATCCCGCGAGGAGCTCCGCGACGCCGCGGGGGAGGTCGACTTCCGCGGCGAGCAGTTCGGCACCAATGTCTCGTTCATCTGGGTGGAAGCGCGGCCCGGCGAGGGACCCCGCCTCCACCGCCACGCCTACGACGAGGTGTTCGTCATCCTCGAGGGCAACGCCCGCTTCCGGGTCGGCGACCAGACGATCGAAGTGACGTCCGGCGACGTCCTCGTCGGCCCGGCCAACGTGCCCCACGCCTTCAAGAACATCGGGCCCGGCGTCCTGCGCCAGATCGACATCCATGTCTCGGACCACATCCTCACGGAGTGGCTGGAGGAATGAGCGGCAGACGTGGGTAGGGGCGGACCTTGTGTCCGCCCGCCAAAGCAGCCACGTAGGGCTGCCCCCTACCACCATTCTCGCAATGGTCCCGGCTATGGGAACCTGTCGGGGCGTCGCCCTACGAGGGACCGGGGAAGCGCGTTTCGAAGTCGACGACCTTCAGCCAGGTGGGGGTGATCGAGATCAGCGCCATCTCGCTCATGTTCCGGCGTACTTCCGCCTCCCAGGACGGCATCAGGTCGTCGCCGACGATGCGGCGCGAGGCGTCGATGTACTCCTGCGGTATCCCCTGCACGATGTCGATGCTGGCGGTGCCGCGCGCCATGAACCCGCGAGGCGGAAAGGTCGTTTCGTCGACCGTCAGCGCCACCTTCGGGTTGCGGCGCATCGCCTCCACTTTTGCCCAGGAGACCGGCGAGGCAAAGACGAACGCCGTGCCATTCCACAGAAAGCTCACCGGGATCGCGCGCGGGGCGCCATCCTTCCCGATGTAGGCGAGCCGGGCGGGAATGGGCGCCTCCAGCAGCGCCTTGACCGTGGGATCGGTGTTCAAGGTTTCAACGATCTCGTCGTATGTCATGAATGCTCCTTTCGTGGACCGCAATCGCGCGATGGCGAGGCTATCGCGTCGCCTTCTACCACTACAGAGCCGGGCAGGGCCCAAAACTCATCGGTCGACCCGAGCAGCCATCAAGGCTGCTCCTGCCTCCGTGCGGCATGGCTGGTAGGGGAGGAGACAAGCTCCTCCCCTACGCCGATTGTTTGCGAACCCTCCGGGGAACCGTAGTAGGGGGAAAGCGATTCACTCGCTCCGCAAATCACCGTACCCGGCCGGAAACCCGAAATGGGGGAAGACACCGCGATCGAGGAAGCCGCAGATCTCCGCGATGCGGTCGCCGCGCAGGGTGAGCACGTTGATCGCCGAAAGGCGAAATGTCGCGTCCGCCGGTTCCGGCTCCCCGGCCTCCCCTGGCCGCCACTGGTAGGCGGCGAAGGCCAGCTGACCATTCGCCGACGTCGGGACGAACCGCCACGGCGTCGCGAACATCCGCTCCTCCAGGAAGTGGCGGATGGCCTCCCGGCCGTCGAACCAGGCCGGCAGCGGCGGCATCGTGAAGCGCGCGTCCTCCACCAGCAGCGCGAGGATCGCCGGGATGTCCGCCCGTTCCCACGCGCCGACGAACGCGCCCACCAGCTCGCGCTGCCGCCGCTCGCCCAGGTCGCGCAGGGTGGCGTGCTGCGAGCGTCCGCCGAGCCGCTGCCGCACGGTCTCCCGCGCCCGCTGGAGCGCGCTGTTGACCGCGGCGACGCTGGTGTCGAGGAGGTCGGCGACCTCCGCCGCCGGGAACGCCAGCACCTCGCGCAGGATGAGCACGGCACGCTGGGTGGCCGGCAGGTGCTGCAGGGCGGCGACGAACGCGAGCTCCACGCTCTCCCGCGCCTCGTAGCGGGCTTCGGGATTGGCCGATGCAGTCGAGGTGGCGGCCAGCGAACCAGGGCACGGCTCCAGCCAGCCAGGGTCATCGATGAACTCGCCGACCTGCCAGGGGTCGGTGGTGGCGGGGAAGCGATCGATCGAGAGCAGGCGGCGGGGCCGCCGTTCGCCGACCCGGATGCAGGCGTTGGTGGTGATCCGGTAGAGCCAGGTGCGGACCGAGGCGCGCCCCTCGAACCCGGCCAGGCCCCGCCACGCTCCGAGCAGCGCCTCCTGCAGCGCGTCCTCGGCGTCCGCCATCGAGCCGAGCATCCGGTAGCAGTGGGCCAGCAGCTCGCCCCGGTAGGGCGCCACCAGCGCCTCGAACGCCCCGGCGTCGCCACGCCGGGCCGCCTGCAGCGCGTCCTGTCGTTCCGTCATGCGTCCGTGCTCCCTCCTGCAGCTCGCGGATCGAGCGAGACGCCTCGCGTACGGTCGGCCACAAGGGCCGACCGTACGGGGATAACTCAGCGCCGCGTGCCAATCAAGCCGGCATCGCTGGAAGCGCAAAACAGGGTGGGGGACATGTCCCCCACCCTGTCCTTGTCCGCACGATGCCGGGCTACCGCTCGTCGATCGGCACGAACTTCTTGCCCAGCGGGCCGATGTACTCGCTCTGCGGGCGGATGAGCCGGTTGTTCGCCACCTGCTCCAGCACGTGCGCCGACCACCCGACCGACCGTGCGACGGCGAACGTGGGCGGGAACATGTCGCCCGGCAGCCCGACCGCCGCCAGCACCGCCGCCGAGTAGAACTCGACGTTGGTGTAGAGCCGCCGCCCCGGCTTGCGCTCTTCCAGGAGCGCCAGGGCGCGGTCCTCGGTCGTCTTCGAGAGCGCGAAGAACTCCGGGGTGGAGGCTTGTTCGGCCATCCCGCGCAGGATCTCGGCGCGCGGGTCCTCCGCCTTGTAGACGCGGTGGCCGAAGCCCATCAGCCGCTCGCCCTTGTCCAGCGCGTTGGTCAGCCAGGCCTCGACGTTGTCGGCCGAGCCGATGTCGTTCAGCATGTCCAGCACCTTGGCCGGCGCGCCGCCGTGCGCCGGGCCCTTGAGGGCGCCGACGGCGCCGGTGAGCGCGGAGCTGAGGTCGGAGTCGGTCGAGGCGATCACACGGGCGGTGAAGGTCGAGGCGTTCAGCCCGTGATCCATCAGCAGCACGAGGTAGGTCTCGAGCGGCTTCCAGTGCTTCTCGTCCGGCTCCGTCCCGAAGAGCTGGTAGAGGTAGTTCTGGGCGGTGTTGAGGTCGGACCGGCCCTGCACCGGTGCCTGCCCCTGGCGGAGGCGGAAAAAGGTCGCGAGGATCGCCGGGAAGCGGGCGGCCAGCGCGATCGCCTCGTCGAGGTCCGGCAGCGCGTCGAAGTGCTCGGGGTCGGAGGCGCCGAGCAGCGAGACGCCGGTGCGCAGGGCGTCCATCGGGTCGGCCTCGGCCGGCAGCGCCCGCAGCCCCTCGATCACGCGATCCGGAAGCACGCGGTTCGCCCCGAACGTGCGCTCCAGCTCGGTGAGCTCGTCGCGGTTCGGCAGGTGGCCGATCCAGAGCAGGTGCGCGACCTCCTCGAACGAGGCCTTGCCGGCCAGCTCGTGGATGTCATAGCCGCGGTAGACCAGCTTGCCTTCTTCGCCGAAGACATGACTCAGTGCGGTAGACGCTGCGACGACCCCCTCCAGCCCGTTCGGCTTGGGAAGCTCGGTTTCGGTCACAGTCATCGGTACGAATCCTCCTCGTCAGACGGGTCTTCCTCGTTGAAACCCGCGTCAGGCTATGGGTGAACGGATCTTCCTGATGGTCGTGAGCGGCGACGCCGGCCGGAGCGGCGACCTCGCGTCTGGTGGGCGTTCTCCTCTATCTGGCGTGCGCTGGTGCGGGGTGACCAAAGGGCGGCTCAACCGCTGGTGCGCGCCGTCCATCGTGCGGGACGCGCCGCGCAACGCCATGCTGGTTCATTCCATGCGGGAATCCTAGCACGGCTTGGCCGCCGCCGCGCCTCCCCGCCCTTCTTTTCGCGCCCGCCGGCATCCAGCCGCGCCGATCCGTAGAGAAAGGCCCGCTCCGCCCGGCCGAGCCGCAGGCAAGGGCCCGCTCCGCTTCTCGCGCTCCGCGCTCGGCCGGGAAGCGGAGCGAGCCCTCGGCTACGCTCAGGGTGAGGATGGTTGTGAGTGAGGCGCACGGTAGCCTCGGCCCTCGGTGGCCGAGGTCCGCGCCGGCCACACCTCTCCGTACGGTCGGCCCTGCCCCTGCGGGCCGCAGCCGCGAGGGCCGACCAATGCCGGCCACAGGTGCGGCACACGAGGCCCGGCGCTGCCGGGGCGGGGCCCCGTCCCTGGACCGTAGCCGCGCACCCGAAGGGTGTGCGCATACGGAGAATTCCAGTGCGCGGCACATCCAAACATGCCGCGCAGCGCCTCCTTCGCCCCAAACCCCGCACGTACACGGCCAGAACGGGGCCTTCTCCCGCCCCGCCAGTCCTGTGACTGATTGACACATCACCCGTTCCCTGATAGAGTACGTACACCTCAGCCTTCCCTTCTGAGGCGACCAGTGGCGGTCGCGGAGTTCCATCCCTCTGCGACCGCGACCTGGTTTTTTTCGTCCCTTCGGACGGGAGCGGCCATCGCCCGACATCGTGTGAGCAACGAGTGCGCCATGCCCGGTGACCACCAGCCTCACCCCTCCCCCAGCCCGACCAGCCCCGCGCCACCCGTCGCGTATCTCCCGCCGCAATCCCTGCTCGATACACTCTTCGCGAATCAGCAAATGTGGCTCCTGCGCCTCGCCACCGGTGACACCACGCCACCGTCCACGCATCCGCTTGTCTGGCGCGCGCCCAGCGTCACGGCGGCCCGCACCGGCCATTCCGGCGTCATCTGCCTGGACAGGCCCACCGCGGACCTCCCCGCGCTGCTCGATGCCTGCGCCTGGCTGCGGGGCACCGGCAGCGGCGATGTGCTGACCTGGTCGGCGACGCCGCGGCCCGAGCTCGACCTGCCGCTGCTCGCCCACGGCTTCGACCTCTCCTTCCAGCCGCACTGGATGGTCCGCGGCCTGCCCGCCTACGTGCCCCGGCTGGTGGAAGAGCCCGGCATCGACATCCATCTCGCCCGGCTCAACGACTTCCACGCCCTGCGCGCCACCGACGCCATCCCCTACGTCAGCGCCGACCAATTCCCCGCGATGCAGAGGCTCATCCGCGCGCCCGTCCGCGTCCGCCACGTCTGGATGCTCGTCGCTCGCGAGAGCGGCGTCGCCCACCACCCCGGGGTGCTCGGCCAGGCGATCGTCAACCTCAGCGACGGCCCCGCCGGCCGCTTCGCCGGGCTCTACAACCTCGGCGTCCACGCCGGGCACCGCAAGCAGGGCATCGGCACCGCGCTGACGATCGCCGCCTGCAACCTCGCCCGCGACCTCCGCGCCACCCACATCGGCCTCAACGCCACACCCGCGGGACGGTCCATCTACCGCAACCTGGGCTTCGACGACGCCGGCGCCGGGCAGACGTGGTTCCTCGCCGGGCGACGGCTGGCGACCCCGCCCGACCCGGCCTCGGTGCGCCTCGCGCTGGCGACGGCCGAGGGCACCCTGCCCGCGCTTGCCCCGGCGGAGATTCCCCGGCACCTGGCCAACGGCGAGACGCCACTCACCTTCGCCGCCCGCCTCGACCGCGCCGACTCCGTGCGCTGGCTCCTCGCCCATGGCGCGCCACCGGAGATCCTGCCGCTCTGGACCGTGGGCCTGCGCGACGAGGCCCTCGCCCTGATGCGCGACCCCGCCGCGGTCAACGCCCGCATCGCCCCGCAGGGCACGACGCCGCTCCACGAGGCGGTCCAGCGCGACGATCGCGTGCTCGCCAAGCACCTCATCTTCGCCGGCGCCGACCTCGCGCTCACCGATGATCGCTACCGCGCCACGCCGCTCGGCTGGGCGCGGGCCCTTGACCGCGACGAGATCGCGGCGATGATCGAGGTAGCAACGGCGGGCGACACGCCTTCAGCACACGTGAGGTGACCATGCGGGCAGGACAGGCACGGGACATCGCCCGGGAATGGGTGCACGACGAGGCGACGACCATCCCCGGATTCGTCGGCGCCTATCTCGCGGGCTCGATCACCTGGCTGGCCGACGACGCCATCCTCCCCCACACCTCCGACGTCGACATCATGATCGTCCTCGACGGCCCGGTCCCGGCCCAGAAGCCCGGCAAGTTCATCCACGAGGGCGCGCTGCTCGAGGCGTCGTTCCTCGCGCTCGGCGACTGCCGCACGCCGGAGCAGATTCTCGCGCAGGACCAGCTCGCCGGCGGCTTTCGCACGCCGAGCGTGATCGCCGACCCCACCGGCCACCTGACGGCGCTGCAGGCAGCGGTCGGCCGCGACTTCGCCAAACGCCGCTGGGTCCGCGCCCGCGCCGACCACGCGATGACCCGCGTCCGGAACGGCCTCGACCGCCTGAACGCCTCCGACCCCTTCCCGACGCAGGTGATCGGCTGGCTCTTCCCGACCGGGGTAACGACGCACGTCCTGCTCGACGCCGGCCTGCGCAATCCGACCGTGCGCAGCCGCTACGTCGCCGTGCGGGAGTTGCTCCGCGAGTACGGCCGGGACGATGTCCACGAGACGCTGCTGGGCCTGCTCGGCTGCGCGACGATGACGCCGGACCAGGTCGAGCGCCACCTGTTGACGATGACCGAGGCGTTCGACGATGCGACGGAGGTCATCAAGTCGCCCTTCCCCTTCGCGTCGGACATCACCGCCGCCGCGCGCCCGATCGCGATCGACGGCAGCCGCGACCTGATCCATTGCGGCCTGCACCGGGAGGCGGTCTTCTGGATCGCCGCCACCTACTCCCGCTGCCACCAGGTCTTCTCCCGGGACGCGACCGAGCGCGTGCGCGAGCGGCACAGCGCCGGCTACGGCGAACTCGTCTCGGACCTCGGGATCCGTTCCTATCTCGACCTCACCCGTCGCGCCGGCGAGGTGCGGGCGTTCCTGCCGGACCTCTGGCGCATCGCCGAGGCGATCATGGCCGCGAACCCGGAGATCGAGGACTGAGGGCGGCCCCGACGCGATCGTCCATCCAGTAGCCCCGGGCCAAGGTGCCCGGGGTCTCGACGTCGCTCGTTCGTGCGGGCCCGGCCGATCCTTTCATGCCCGGCCCGCGGGTCGCCCCGGCCCTGGGTGGCCGGGGGCAAGGGTGTCTGTACTCCCACGTCCGTAGGGAAAGGGTCGCTCCGCTTTTCGCCTGCGGCTCGGCCGGGAAGCGAAGGGGTCGCCATGGCCGAGCCCGCAGGGCGAGCAGCGGAGCGAGCCATTCGCTTTTCGTTCCCGGCGGGAACTCACCCGGGCGGGCCTTCTGGCTTTTCGCCCCTGCGGGGCTCACCCGGGGGCTCGCTCATGGGCGATTGAGCAGCAATCGAGCGACCAGCAGGGGCGATGCGGCCCCTTCGATTCTCGCGCTTGGCGCTCGGCCGGAGAACCCTACGCGAAGCGGTGTTCCCGTCAGCGATGGCCGCCTTGGGCGCGGGTGTCTGCCTTGGGTGCGTCAGAGGGACCGGCACTGCGGCGCTGGATTTGGACGTGCTCTCGCTTCGCTGCGCACGGGGATCCTTCGACAAGCTCAGGATGACGGATTGTTGGTAGGGCTTGTGCAGGCAACGTGAGGTGTTGGTTGGCAACGGACGCCGGGTACAAGACCCGGCGCTACCGGGGCGGGATCCCGCTCCCGGATCGTAGCGGCGCACCCCGAAGGGTGTGCGCCTCCGCCCCCTTGACCCAAGCTGGCCACGTCCCCCTATACACCCACTACTTGGCCACCTGGCAGCCTTCCATAACGCTAACCCGTCATTCAGAGCGAACGCGAGGGCTCGCCATGGCCGAGCCGAAGGCGAGCAGCGGAGCGAGCGCTTGCCCTGCGGGCCATGGCCGAGGTGGCGCAGCCGCCGAGAAGCGAAGGGGTCGCTTCGCTCTTCGTTCCCTGCCGGGAACTCACCCGGGCGGGCCCTCGGCCATGAGCATCCCCGTGCGCAGCGAAGCGAGAGCCCATCAACTTCGCGCGACTCGCGCTCCGCCGAAGGCTGCCAGGTTTCGTCATCCCCCTGGCAGCCTTGGTTTCCCCGCCACATCAACCAAATCGCCCAAGGCTGCCACCGGCCACGTTGTGTGCGTTGGCAGTCTTCCATAACAACCACCACACACCCCGGAAAACGAAACGCCCCGCACGTTGTGTGCGGGGCGACGACATGACATTCATCTCTTGTGGGGCGACCACGCGTGGTCGCCCCTACCCTGATTTGCCCACGGCGCTACGCCGGACCCTCGAACTGGTTCTTCGCGTGGGCCGTTTCCTCGTCCGTCGGCGCCATCGTCTGCAGCGCCGGGTCCTCCATCTCCCGGACGGGCGCCGGCGTCTCGCGCGCCGGCGTCCAGCGCGCCTTCGGCTCCAGCCGCGAGGCGAGCACCTCGGCGATGTGCCGCGTGCCGCGCCCGGTGAAATGCTCGATCTGCTGGTGGCAGGAGACACCCGCCACGCTCACCTGCACATCCAGCGACGTCGCGTTGATCGCCGGGAAGAGCCGCTCCTCGCCGATCTTGCGCGAGACGTCGTAGTGCTCCGCCTCGTACCCGAACGACCCCGCCATGCCGCAGCACCCGGCGCCGCTCTCGGTCGGGCGGCAGCCGGACGCCTTCAGGATCGCCATCGACGGCGCGACGCCGATCAGCGCCTTCTGGTGGCAATGCCCGTGGAAGAAGACCTCCGGCCCGGTGTTCTGCTTCCAGCCGATGCCGAGCTCGCCGTCCGCCTCCAGCTTCGCAAGGAACTCGTCGATCATGTACGAGTTCGCCGCGATCGCCGCGACGTCCTTGTCGTTCGGCAACAGGTCGCGGTACTCGTCGCGCAGCGTCAGGATGCAACTCGGCTCCGTGCCGACGATCGGAATGCCCTGCTTCGCGTACCCGGCGAGCACGCTGGTGTTGCGACGGGCGCTCTTGCGCGCCGCGTCGACGAGACCCTTGGAGAGCATCGGGCGGCCGCAGCAGGCCCGCCGCTCCTCGATCACGACCTCGAACCCCGCCGCCTCCAGCAGCTTCACCGCCGAGATGCCGATGCGCGGGTAGTTGTAGGTCGTGAACGTGTCGTGGAAGTAGACGACCTTGCCGCGCGACTGCTTCGGCGCCGGGTTGTGCTTGCGGTAGGTCCGCCAGCGGTGGAGGAAGGTGCGCCGCACGAAGGGCGAGAGCTTGCGCTCGCTGTGCACGCCGATCAGCTTCATGCCGGGCCGCGCCAGCGGCGTCGTCAGCATCAGGTTGGCGAGCGGTGCGACCGGCGCCGCCATCCTCGACAGCGTGTGGATGTGGCCCATCATCCGCGCCCGCAGCGGCGTGCCGTTCTTCTCATAGTAGTGCGCGAGGAACTCGGTCTTGATCTTCGCCATGTCGACGCTGGAGGGGCACTCCGTCTTGCATGCCTTGCACGAGAGACAGAGATCCAGAGTCTCGTAGGTCGCCTTGTTGGCGAAGTCCTTCGGGTCGAGGACGTTGCCCGCCAGCGCGTTGCGGAGCGCGTTGGCGCGGCCGCGCGTCGTGTCGTTCTCGTCGCGCGTCGCCATGTAGCTCGGGCACATCGTCCCGGCGTGCGTCTTCCGGCAGACCGCCGCGCCGTTGCACATCTCGATGGCGCCGATGAACCCGCCCTCGCGGCTGAAGTCCATCTTCGTCCTGATCTGCAGCGGCTGATACTTCGGCCCGAAGCGCAGGTGCTCGGTCATCGGCGGGGCGTCGACCTTCTTGCCGGGGTTCATCAGCCCCTGCGGGTCGAAGATCCCCTTCAGCTCCCGCATCGCGCCGTAGAGCTCCGGTCCGAAGATGACCTCGTTGAGCTCGGAGCGCTGCAGGCCGTCGCCGTGCTCGCCGCTCATCACGCCGCCGAAGTCGTGCGCCATCTGCGCCGCCTCGTGCGCGAGGTCGACCATCGCCTCGACGCCCTCGATCGTCTTCAGGTTGATCAGCGGGCGGATGTGGAGACACCCCGCCGAGGCGTGCGCGTAGTAGGCCGCGGTCGTGTTGTGGCGGGCGACCATCTTCTCGACCGCGCCGACGAACGCCGGCAGGTGCTGGACCGGGACGGAGACGTCCTCGATCACCGGGATCGGCTTGGCGTCGCCGCGGACGCTCATCAGCAGGCCGAGCCCCGCCTTGCGCACCGACCAGACGTCCGCCTGCCGCTTCGGGTCGAGGAGGACCTGCGGGTCGGTCATGAGCGAGATGCCGCGCGTCCTCAGGTGCTCGGTGAGGCGGTCGCACTTGCGACGGAGCTCCCGCTCGGAGCTCCCGTAGAACTCGACGGCCAGCACCCCGGCGGGATCGCCGTGGATGAAGGCGATCTGGTTCGCGTAGCCCGGCTGCTCGCGCGTGAGGCTGATCAGCATGCGGTCCATCAGCTCGATTGCCGAGGGTTCGACCTCGAGAATCGCGTTGGTGGCCTCCATCGCCTCGATCAGGTCGGCGAACTGGAGCAGCACGAGAGCCGTCTTCTCCGGCGTCGGCACGAGGTTGAGCGTCACGTTCAGCAGCGTGCCGAAGGTGCCTTCCGACGAGGCCAGCAGGCGCGCCGGGTTGAACCGGTCGTCCGGGGTGATGAACTCGTTGAGCGAGTAGCCGGTCGCGCGGCGCCAGTGCGGCGGGAAGTCGCGTTTGATCAGCTCCGCGTGCTGCTCGCGGTAGGCGAGGAGCTTCGTGAGCAGGCGACCGGTCGCGTCGTTCGTCTGGGCGCGCTTCGTGTGCTCCTCCAACGTGCCGGCGCCGAGATCGACGGTGCTGCCGTCCGCGAGCTGCACGCGGGCGGAGACGACGTGATCGGCCGTCATCCCGTAGAGGATGGAGTGCGCGCCGGCCGAGTTGTTGCCCACGACGCCGCCGACCGTCGCCCGGTTCGACGACGACGGGTCCGGCCCGAACATCAGCCCGTGCTGCTTCATCTGCCGGTTGAGCGCATCGAGGTTGATCCCCGGCTCGACGGTGACGGTCTGGCGGTCGGCGTCGAAGTTGACGACCTTGTTCAGGTACTTCGAGGTGTCGATGACCAGCGCCGCTCCGACCGCCTGCCCGGCGAGCGACGAGCCACCGCCGCGCGGCAGGATCGGCACCGAGTGGCTGGACGCCAGCTCGATCGCGCCGATGACGTCGTCCGTCGTGCGCGGGATGACCACGCCGACCGGCTCGATCTGGTAGTTGGAGGCGTCGGTGGAGTAGAGCATCCGGCTGACGCGGTCGAAGCGGACCTCGCCGTGGATGCGGGCGCGCAGCTCGGCCTCGAGCACCCGCGCGGTGTCGGCCTCGGCCTTGGCG
>DATLHE010000248.1:0-2377 GCA_035540335.1 Thermomicrobiales bacterium
GACTAGTACCTCCCGCTGTTCGACGTCTGGCGCTAGTACGAACGCAGGAGGGAAGGCGATGACGACGCACAGGACCGGAACGCGTGAAGAGTGGCGCGCAGCGCGGATCGAGCTCCTCGCGGCAGAAAAGGATATCACGCACCGTAGCGACGAGCTGGCGCGGCGGCGGCAGGAGCTACCGTGGGTACGGATCGACAAGGCGTACGCATTCGAGACCGACGAGGGGAGCGCCTCGCTGGCCGATCTCTTCAGAGGCCGCTCGCAGCTCCTCGTCTACCACTTCATGTTCGGGCCCGACTACACGGCGGGGTGTCCGTCCTGCTCGGCGATCGCGGACGGGTTCGAGGGCTTCGTCGTCCATCTGGCCAACCACGACGTCACGCTTCTGGCGGTATCGCGGGCGCCTCTGGCGAAGCTGTTGGCGTACAAGCGGCGGATGGGGTGGACGTTTCCCTGGGCGTCCTCGCTCGGCGGTGACTTCAACTTCGACTTCAACGTCTGGTTCACCGAGGAGCAACAGCGCGAGGGAGGCATCGAATACAACTACCGGTGCGAGGCGGCACAGACCGAAGATCGTGTTGGCGAAGGTGACGTCCTCATCGCGGCGATGTCCGGAACCGACCCGGCCACGTACACGCGCGAGAGACCGGGCATGAGCGCGTTCGTGCTCGAGGAGAACGGCGTCGTCTACCACACCTATTCCACCTACGCGCGCGGACTAGACGGCCTCTGGGGCATGTACCAGTGGCTCGACCGCGCCCCCAAGGGGCGCAACGAGACAGGCGTCTGGTGGCGCCGCCACGACGAGTACCCCTGATCCCAGGGCCGACGCATGAGATCAGCGCGATCAACACGCAGGACGTGGTGAGCGGAGAAAAGACGGGAAAGCAGCCCAGACGTATCCACTCAAGATTGGCCAACTAGCCTCGTCATCTCCTAGGACGATGGTGATTGTCCCTCGCTTGAGCGCCGCCTTGAGCCGCTTGATCTCATGCGTCGGCCCTGCAGGGTTCACGCATGATCGTGGTTGGTGATGATCTGGCGCATATAGTCGTCGTTCCAGGCGGCCTTTTTGCGCCTGCCGCGCATGCTGGTTCGGCTGCCACGGTCCTTGGCGACGAGGTTGAGAGCGATCTTGCGCACGAGGGCGAAGTTGCGGGCGGCAGTGCGGTCACGCACCCGGCTGTCATCCTCGCGAAAGGTGACGTCGAGCACCCAGTGGAGAGCATTCTCGATGCTCCAGTGCCGCCGGATGGCTCGGACCAAGACAGTGGGATCGTCGCCGCAGCTGGTGAGGAAGTAGCGGATCTCGGCCTCGGTCTTGCCGGTGCCGTTGACGCTGCGGATTGTCTCGACTGCCAGCACGGTACGCAGGTCGGGCCAGTCGTGCAGCGGCTCGAGCTCCCGGGCGGCAGGGCTCGCGAAGACGCGTCGACGGACCAGGCGGCCGTGGCCCTCGTCGAAGGCGTCGAACACCGGCCGGCCGCCGGACCCGCGGCCGAAGCAAAAGTGCTCGAAATGCTCGCGTACCGCCTCGAAGGCTCGACCATGATTGGCTTTCAGCACCAGGAGGTAGTCGGCATCCCCGTCTCGGATCTTGGCGGCGATGTCCTTCTGGCAGCCCATCGCGTCGAGGGTCACGATGCAGCCGTCAAGATGCAGGGTGTCGAGCAGCTCGGGAACGGCCGTGATCTCGTTCGACTTGCCATCGACCTCGCGTTGGCCGAGCACCAGCCCCTGATCACTGGCCCAGGCACTGACCAGATGCAGCGGGCCGTGATCGTGGCGACGGCTGCCCGAGCGCCGGACGGTCTTGCCGTCGACCGCCACCACCTCGCGCTCGGCCTTGCCCGCCAAGGACTGCGCCCAGCGCGCGAAGCAAGCCTCGAATGCGTCCGGATCAATCAGCATGAACACCCGCCGGAAGGTGTCGTGCGAGGGGATGCCGTTCGGCAGAGCCAGGAAGGTCTTCAGCCAAGCCTGCTTGCTGCGCCCGTAGAGTTCGATGTCTTCCCAGCTCTCGGCACAGGCGATCACCGCGCAGACTGCGATCACGAGGATGTCGATGAGCTGATGATCGCACCGGCTCGACGCGCGTGGATCATCAAGTCCGACAAAGCACGCCGCCAAGCCTTCGATCATGCCACTCGCCCCCGATCGCCTCGATCGGAAAACGGCCGGCACGGCCGGTGGTCAGCGACCCACCCCGCTCATGCGTGAACCCTGACGGCGGGGCCCGCCTTCCCCTACCGCATCCATACTGTGCTGACCGACAACGGCGTCGCCTTCACCCGTTGCGCTGCCAGCAAGTGGGACCGGATGGTCCATCCCTTCGACCGCGTCTGCGATGAGCACGGCATCAAGCACAAGCTCACCA
>DATLHE010000249.1:0-2326 GCA_035540335.1 Thermomicrobiales bacterium
GCCCACCCGCACCCCGCGCAGATTGGCGGCGGGCGTGGCTCCGGCCAGCGCGGCGAATTCGGAACCGTCGCCCGGCAGCGACTCCGGATCGCGCGGGTCGAACCCGGCGAGGACTGATTGCAGCAGCGCCGTGTCGGCAACCGTCCTGCCCATGGGGCCGGCGATGGACATCGGCATCCAGCCGGTCACCACCGGCGCCTTGGAGACGCGACCCGGCGACGAGCGGAGCCCGACGACGTTGCAGAAGGAGGCCGGGTTGCGCAGGGAGCCGCCGAGATCGCTCCCGTCGGCGAGGCTGACCATCCCGCTCGCCAGCGCCGCCGCCGCGCCGCCCGACGACCCGCCGGCGCTCGTGCCGGGGTCGTAGGGATTGCGCGTGGCGCCGAACACGGGGTTGAACGTGTGCGAGCCGGCGCCCATCATCGGCACGTTCGTCTTGCCGAGGCGGATGGCGCCCGCCGCCCGCATCCGGGCCGCCACAGCCGCATCCTCGTCCGGCACGAAGTCGCGGAAGAGCGGGCTGCCGAAGGTCGTCCGCATGCCCTTCGTGGGCAGGAGGTCCTTGTGGGCGACGACCAGCCCGTGGAGCGGGCCGACGTCCTCGCCGCGAGCGAGCGCATCGTCCGCCGCTTGGGCCTGCGCCATGGCGTCGTCGGCGTCCATCGTCACGATCGCGTTGACGACGGGGTTCACGGCCTCGATCTGGCCGAGGCAGGCCCGCAGCAGGTCGCGCGCGGAGATCTCGCGTTTGCGGAGAAGCTCGCGCTGCGCCGTCGCCGGCAGGAAGCAGAGGTCCGTGTCGGTGGTTGGGGTGTCCAAGGGGTGTGCCGCCTTCTCATCAGACGTGTGCCGGCCGCCACCATACCGCACCTGGCCGCGAACCAGTAGCCCCGGGCTGGAATGCCGAGTGTGGTCGATCAGGGGCACCGGTCCACGGTGGCCGGGGGCGCTTCACGTCCGACCCGTCAGGCGTTCGGCGACAGCGACGAATACGGAACTTCGTAATGCTCGACGTGCTCCGGCTTCTCCAGCAGGAAGGCATCGTCCTCCGGGTAGTAGCGGGCGATGGTGGGGTCGTCGCCGGCGAAGGCCTTGACCGCGTCCCACGACGCCCAGAAGGTCAGCGTCAGGATCTCCGTGCGTCCGTCCCGGTCGCTGCGCAGGATGTGCGCGCCGAGGTTGCCCGGCGTCGCCATGTAGTGGGGCATGCCCGTCTCGTTGACGTACTCGACGTACCGGTCGGCGTCCTCGGTGCGGACGACGCCGCGCCAGATGCGCGCGATCATGGTGGCCTCCTTGGATCGTGATCTGTCCAGATCGGTCCAGTTCTGGACAGGCGCTGCTACGATGACGTCACACGCAAAGGAGCCATCCCATGGTACGCCCGTCCGCCCCCGTCGAGATCGTCATGAACCTCACCGACACGAAGCAGAACTTCAGCAAGGTCGTCAATCAGGTCGCCCGCGGCGAGGCCCGCGTGGTGGTCGAGAAGAGCGGCGCGCCCGTCGCCGCGATCATCTCGCAGCAGGAGTTGCGGGAGTACGAGCGATTGCGAGAGCAAGATGCGGATCGTCGTGAAGATCTGCACCGTGCATTGACCGAGTTCAGCCATAAGTTCGACGACGTTTCCGACGAAGAATTGGAGCGCGTTCTTGCCGAGGCGCGCAGAGAGTATCGCGAGATCACGGACCGTGAGCACGGTCGCGCGTGAAAACCGTGCTTGATGCCAATGTCATTGTCTCAGGCATTGCACGGTACGATGAAGGTGATTCCCCTCCGGTGCTTGTCGTGCGGGCAGCAGTCGATGGCAAGTACAGGCTCGTGTTGTCTGAGGAGATCCTTGGGGAGGCGACATTTGCACTTTCCAAGCGGTACTACGGCGCTCGCTTCGGGGAGAGCGACATCGCCGAGAACTTCCTGAAAGTCAGGAGAGCGGCCAGAGTCGTCAAGCTCTCCTCTCGCATCCACGATGTCGCCACGCACTGGCAGGATGACCGCGTGCTCGAAACGGCGCTCGTGGGCCGAGCCGACTACCTCGTCACCGGCGACAAGGAGCTGCTCGCGCTCGACCACCCCTTCGCCTTCCGGATCATCCACCCAAATGCGTTTCTCCTGCTCCTGGAGGGCGACGAAGGCGGCGGGTGACGCCTCCCGGCGTTACGGGCGCCCGCATCGTCGAATGGCCGAGGCAAGCTGGGCCAAACGTCTTCTGGAGCCACGGCGCTCATCGCGGTACCGATGACATGGTCACCACGTCCTGCCTCCCTCTCAGTAATTTGCATAGGAACATAGCTCGGAATCCGCAATATTGCTGATGGTCCCAAAT
>DATLHE010000250.1:0-12130 GCA_035540335.1 Thermomicrobiales bacterium
CCATCCGTGGCAGGCGGATCGGCGTCAGGTTGCCCTCGACGTTCATGTTCGGCAGCCAGTTCAGCGCCCGCGGCATGTACCAGTTCGCCCGGCCCAGCACCCGCATCGTCGCCGGCACCAGGATCGTCCGGATCAGCGTGGCGTCGAGCAGGACCGCGATGCCGAGGCCGAGGCCCATCTGCTGCATCTCGGCCAGCCGGCCCATCGCGAAGGCGGTGAACACCGCGACCATGATCAGCGCCGCGCCGGTGATGATCCTGCCTGTCGACTGCACGCCCGCCGCGACGGACGCCTCGTTGTCGCCGGTGTGGTCCCAATGCTCGCGGATCCGGCTCAGCAGGAAGACGTGGTAGTCCATGCTCAGGCCGAACAGGATGCAGAAGAGCATCACCGGCAGCCAGTTCGCGATCACCTCGACCTGCGTGAGGCCGAGCATGTCGGTGAACCAGCCATGCTGGAAGACGGCGACCACGACACCGTAGGCGGCGCCGACCGAGAGCAGGTTCAGCACGATCGACATCAGCGGCACGACGACCGAGCGGAAGGCCAGCAGCAGGAGCACGAAGCTCAGTCCGAGCACGAAGGCGAAGACCTTCGGCAGGTTGTCGTTCAGCTCTGTGTTGAAGTCCATGTTCGCCGCCGGGCTGCCGGCGACATAGACGTTGCCCTCACGGTCGCCGAAGATGCTCGGCACGATGTCGGACTTCAGATGACCGACGGCATCCAGGCCGTCCTGCGAGTAGGGGTCGGCGACCGTCGGGACGTCAACCACCGTGATCGCGTTGTCCGGGCTGGTGGTGATCGACGCGGTGCCGTACTGATCGTCCTGCTTGACCGCCGCGACGAGCGCGTCGGCGTCCGCCGGTGTGTTGGCATCGCCCGCGAGCACGATCCGCACCGGATCGTCGACGCCCGCATAGAAGTCCTGCGCAATCAGCTGCGCGCCACGCTTGAAGTCACTGTCGGGCAGCGATTCGACACCCGACTGGCCGAGCTGCATCGTCAGCACCGGCATGGCGCACAGCAGCATGAAGCCACCGGCGAGCACGATCGAGAGCACCGGGCGGCGCATCACGCCGTTCGCCACGTGGCCCCAGAGACCCTTGCCGCGCTGCTCGTCCTCGAACTGCGCGTAGCCGGTCCGGTCCTGCGTCTTGAGCTTGCGCATGATGCCGAAGCGCGGGACGTTGATCCAGTCACCGATCAGGCGCACGAGCGCCGGCAGCAGCGTCAGCGCCGCGGCGACGGCGATGACGACGGTCAGCGCGGTGCCGATGCCCATGCCCTGGAAGATCGTGATCGGCATGAAGAGCAGGCCCAGCAGCGCGAGCAGCACCGTGCCGCCCGAGAAGAGCACCGCCTTGCCGGCGGTCGCGCCGGCGCGCTCGATCGCGTCGACCTTCGGCGCGCCGTGGCGTCGCTCCTCGCGGTAGCGCTCCAGGTAGAACAGCGCGTAGTCAATGCCGACCGCGAGGCCGATCATTGTCATCACGGAGGTCGCCGTGTCGTCGATGTAGACCGCGCCGCCCAGGACCTGCGCCAGGCCCAGCCCGGCCATGATCGTCAGCGCGCCGAGCAGGAGCGGGATGCCGGCGGCGATCAGCGCGCCGAAGACGATCACCAGCACGACCGCGGCGACCGGCATGCCGATCGAGATGTCCTTGGACATGTCCTCCGCGGCGATGTCACCGATCTCGGCACTGCTGAGGTCGCCCACGGAGTAGACGTCGAAGCCCTCGGCGCGCGACGACACGATCGCATCGCGGTAGTCACCGGCACGCTCGCCCTCGTAGGCGCCCCAATCCTCCTTGAAGGCGAGGTGCACGAGCAGCGAATGCCCGTCCGCGCCGACCATCTGCTGGGCCTGTGGGGACTCCGGCGCGTCGTAGTAGTTCACGACCGCCGCGAGATCGTCCTTGAACCCGTCCAGGTTGGCCAGCGTGCCGTCGACGACCTGCTTGAACTCTGGGTCATCGACCGTATAGGCGTCCGAGTGGAAGTAGAGCGTTTCGTCCGCGTGCTTCTGCTCGCCGAAATGCTCGTCGATGAGATTGGCGCCCACCTGCGAGTCCGGCTTGGACGTGAAGTCCTCGGTGTAATCCTTCTGGTCCGTCATGCCGCCCAGCGCGGTGACGATGACCGCGATCAGGACCCAGCCGACGATGGTGAGCCAGGGATGCCTGGCGCTGCGTGCCGCAAGTCTCTGCGGTGAGAGAGGATTGCCCTTCATGGAGATCCCTTCGTCGTGAGTGTGCCCGAGCCAGGCGTTGAGCCGGTTCGGTAACCGTGGTGTTCTTCGGTACCTTGTGGGGCGTCGCCGGGACGTCTCCCGGGCCCCTGCCCCACGAATGAGTATCGGCGTTGACACCCCGTGGCCGTGAGCAGGCGATCCGGAGAATGTGGGGGGAGGATATCCCCCATTGACAGGGCCGGTTGACCACACTGATCAACCGGCACGACGATCAAGATAGCGTGCGCGTTCGTCAAGAATGTGTCATGGCGATGAAACGTCGATGAACCGCCGAGACGGCCCCATCGCCTACGGGCGGGCCCGGCCAAAGGCCCGCCATGGCCGAGGCGAAGCCGAGGGCTCGCTGCCGCTTCTCGCGCTAAGGCGCTCGGCCGGGCGAGCCTTTCGTGTTCGTCCCGGTAGCGCCGGGCCTTGCACCCGGCGTCCGATCTGCGGCAGTCCACCCGTACGACGATGGACGCGTGCCGCGCTGTCGTAGGGGCCGTACCCCAAAGGGTGCTGGCCGAGCGCGTCAGCGCGAGAAGCGGAGCGACCCCCCGGGTGAGCCCCGAGAGGGGCGAAAAGCGGAGCGACCCTTTGGCTACACCTCGGCCGGGCGACCCCTTGGCCCGATGCCGCGAAGCGGCATATCAGACGTCGGCCACAGGGGCGGAAAAAGACCCGGCGCTCCAGAGACGCCCCGGGACAACAAAAACCCCGGGCACGAGGCCCGGGGCGACGAAACGTGATCCTTGTTCGTCTTGTCAGGCGCGACTGTTTTCGTCCTGGCCGAGGCGGAGGAACGTCAGCACCGCCAGCACCCGGCGGTGGACCGTCTCCGCGTCCTCCAGCCCGAGCTTGGTGAAGATGCCACGCACGTGCTTCTCGACCGTCCCCTCGCTCACAAAGAGCGCTTCCGCGATCGAGTTGTTCGTCCGCCCCTCCGCCATCAGCGCCAGCACCTCCTGCTCGCGCTGCGTCAGCGCCGCGATGCGCTCGTCGCGCCGGCGGCGCGTTACGAGCTGGGCGACGACCTCCGGATCGAGCACGGTGCCGCCGTTGGCGACCTGGCGCACGGCGACGATGAACTCGCGCACGTCCGCGACGCGGTCCTTCAGCAGGTAGCCGATGCCCGTCGTGCCTCCCTCCAGCAGTTCGGCGGCGTAGCGCTCCTCGACGTACTGGGAGAAGACCAGGATGGGCGTGTGCGGGATGCGCCGGCGCACCTCGATCGCGGCGCGCAAGCCCTCGTCCCGGAAGGTGGGCGGCATACGCACGTCCGCGATGGTGACATCCGGACGCTCGCGCATGACCGCCTCGATCATCGATTCCCCGTCGCCTACTGCGGCGACGATCTCCGCGTCGTGCTCGGTGAGGAGGCGGATCAGCCCCTCCCGGAGTAGAACAGCATCCTCAGCGATCACTACGCGCATGGAATCTCCACGGTCAACGTTGTCCCCCTGCCGGCCGGGCTGACCAGCGAGAAGCGGCCATCGAGCGCGGCGATGCGGTCCTTCAGGCCACGGAGCCCGGTGCCCTTGTCGGGATCCGCGCCGCCCCGACCATTGTCCGTCACGGTGATGCGGAGCCAGCCGCCCTCGCGCCGGATGTTGACGTTGGCCTCCGACGCGCCGCTGTGCTTGGCGACGTTGGTCAACGCCTCGACCACCACGAAGTATGCCGTACCCTCGACCTCGTCGGGCTGGCGGTCGCGCAGCTCGACGTCGACCCCGACCGGGATGGTCGAGCGGCCGGCGATGGCCGAGATGGCGGCGTCCAGGCCGCGGTCGGTCAGCACCGCCGGGTGGATGCCGCGGACGAGGTCGCGCAGCTCGGTGAGGACGATCTTGGCGTCCTCATGCGACTCCTCGAGCAGCTTGCGCGCGGCCTCGAGGTCGGTCTCCATCTTCTCCCGGGCGAGGCCGAGCTCCATCGCCAGCGAGACCAGCCGCTGCTGCGCGCCGTCGTGCAGGTCCCGCTCGATGCGGCGGCGCTCCAGGTGCATCGCCCGCATGATCGCCGAGCGGCTCTCGGTCAGCTCCTCGACCCGCTCGGTGAGGATCTCCTCGTTCGACGTCGCAAGGAACTTCTTGCCCATCTCGCCGTGCAGCATGGCCGTGAGGTTGATCAGCATGCTCAGCGGCACGATCAGGATGAGCCCGATGACCGCCGCCACCATCGCCTCGAAGAATGTGTTGATCGTCCAGCCATTAACCTGGTGCGTGCCTCCGGCCATGAAGATCAGCGGCGAGAGCAGGTAGCTCGCCGGCAGGAAGACGAGCGCAAGCTCCACGATGCCGACCGGGAACAGCAAGAGCAGGTAGCTGAGGTCGCGCCAGAGCTGCGGGTTGCGCAGGTAGCTCCACGCCCGCTTGACGGGATTGCCCTGCTGCGGCCGGTTCCGGTAGGGAGACGGGATGTGAACGTTCAGGAAGGCGCCGATGCGACTCCGCTCGACCTGCGCGCCCCACACCAGCAGCGCGAACGTTGCCGCCAGGATCGGGATGCCGACCCAGATGATGATCAGGCTGAAGCCGACGGAAAAGCCGACGACGGTCACGATGAACCAGAGCAGCCCCAGCGGGAAGCTGGAAAGCAGGAACAGGCTGTCGCTGAGGATACGCCACGACCGCACGCCGGGGAGGTTGCGTACCTTGGCCCAAAAGGCGTCGGGATCGTCCAGCGCATCCTGGATGGTCGGGTTGTTGACCTTGAACGGAGGGTTCATCGTGTTCGTATGCCTGAAGGAGTCGCCGTCACCGAGCGAGAACGTGAATCGCGAGTTGTTCATGGATTCCAGCACCTTTGCTGAGCGGAGAGTCGAAGGACACAAGCACGTGTGGCTGATATCGAGTATGTCCCGAACGCCCCTCCGCGAAGAGCAGGAGGTCTGGAGATTCCGGGGGGTGGCTATCCCCCACCCCGCCATCAAGTATGCGTGATCGTTGCGACCAATGGCTCATCCCGAGCGCGAATCTTTCGCCTCAGGCCCCGGTGACGCCCGCGCCTTCCTGTCACTGTAGGGGCCGTACCCCGAAGGGTGTCGGCCCGATCGCCCGAAGGGCGATAATAAGGGAGACCGGCGCTTCGACGCCGGGAGATCCTTCGGCAAGCTCAGGATGACGGAGCGATGGTGGCGCGCGCCGGATCTGCTTTCTCCGCCCCCGCCGCCAGCATCGCCGTCAGCACGCGCTCCGGCGTGAACGGCAGGTCGGTCATCCACACGCCGACCGCGTCGTGGATCGCCGCCGCGACGGCCGGCGCGAATGGCACCAGCGGCATCTCTGCGACGCCTCGCGCCCCGAACGGCCCGTTCGGATCCGCCAGCTCAAGAATCACCGGCACGACCTCGGTCGGCATGTCCCGCGCCGTCGGCAACAGATACGAGCTGAAATGCGGCGTCAGCACCTTGCCGTCACGCATCTGGAAGTGCTCCAGCAGCGTGTAGCCGAGCGCCTGCGCCAGACACCCCTCAATCTGCCCCTCCACCTGCTGCCGGTTGATCGCCTTGCCGACGTCGTGCGCGGAGATGATGGAAAGCACCTCGACCTGCCCGGTGAGCGTGTTGACCTCCACCTCGACCACCTGCGTTGCGTAGCCGTAGCAGAAGTTCGGCACGCCGGTGCCGGTGTGCGGATCGAGCGACGTCGTCCGCGGCGCGCGGTACTCGGTCGTCGCGACGACGTGCAGCTCCTCGCTGTTCTCGTAGAGGCCCCGCGCCTCGCACGCCGCGTCGTGGACCGCACGGCCGCCGAGCAGCGTCATCCGGGACGCGGACGCCGACCCCGCGTTCGGCGACAGGGCGCTGTCGTCGGCGACCAGCTCCACCAGCGCCACCGGCAGCCCAAGCACGCCGGCCGCAATCTGCCGCATCGCCAGGTGCGACCCCTGGCCGACATCCGCCGCGCCGATGCGCACGAGGGCGCGCTCGATCTCGCCGCGCCCGAACAGCTCGACCGTCGCCGTCGCCCGGTCCGGATAGCCGAAGGAATAGCCGACGTTCTTGATGCCCGAGGCGATGCCGATCCCCCGGCGCAGGTGCGGCTGGACAGCGTCCCGGGCGCGGCCATGCGCTTCCGCGACGGCAACGGCCGCCTCCAGCACCGGCACGGCGCTCACGCCCTGTGGCAGCGGCTGCTGCGTCGGCTCCAGGCTGCCCTCGCGGTACATGTTGATGCGCCGCAGATCGACCGGTTCCATGCCGAGCGCCTCGGCCAGCCGGTTGACCATTGACTCGGCGGCGAACTGCGCCTGCGGCGCGCCGAACCCGCGAAAGGCGCCGCTCGGCACGTTGTTCGTGTAGACGACCTGCGCGTCGGTCGCGATGTTCGGGATCTCGTAGCATCCCGTGGCGAACACCGCCGCGCACTTCAGCACCTCCTCCGACGTCGAGGCATAGGCGCCACCGTCCGCGAGCACCCGCGACCGGGCGGCGACGATCCGCCCGTCGCGCGTCGCGCCCCACGTTGCCTCGATACGCATCGGATGACGCTTGTGGTGGCCGATCATCGACTCCTCGCGCGACCACTGGAGCGCCACCTTATGCGTCGGGTAGCGGTGCCGCAGCGTCCACGCCGCCAGGGCGAGGACATGCTGCATCGAGAGGTCCTCGCGGCCGCCAAAGGCCCCACCGATTGCGTTGTAGCGAACGACGACGTCATCCTCGGGCAGGTCCAGCATTGTCGCGATCTGCTTGCGGTCCTCGTGCAGCCACTGGCCGGCCGTCTCGACAATCAGGCGGCCGTCCTGCTCCACCCACGCCACCCCGGCCTCGGGCTGCAGGTAGGCATGCTCCTGCCAGGTCGTCGTGAACCGCTCGGAGATCATGACGTCGGCCCCGGCCAGCGCGGTCTCCGCATCGCCCTTCCGGATATGCACCTCATGAACCACATTGCTCGCCAGCTCGCCGTGCACCCACGGCGCGTCCGCGGCCAGCGCCTGCTCGGGGTCCGTCACCGGCGGCAGATCGTTCAGCGTCACGCCCAGCGAATCCGCGCCCAGCACCGCCGCGTCGTACGTCTCCGCGACGACGACCGCGATCTTGTCGCCCTCGAAGCGGACCTCGCCACCGACCGGGCAGAGCACCGGCTGGTCGTCGCGGATCAGCCCGAAGGCGTTGACCGGCACGTCGGCGGCCGTCAGCACGGCGACGACGCCGTCCACCGCGAGCGCCGAAGCCGGATCGAGCGCGACCAGGCGCGCCCGTGGGCGATGCCCGAAGACGACCTTGGCGTGCAGCATTCCGCGCCGAATCCCGTCCGCCGGGTACCGCGTGGCGCCGGTTACCTTGTCGCGGGCGTCCGGCCGCTCATGCGACTCGCCGATGATTGCCGGGGGCCGCTTCATCGCCATCACTCGCCACCTCCGGCCGGCACGGCGTCGTGCGCGACAGCCTGGGACGCCATCGCGATCGCGTCGAAAATCTTGCGATAGCCGGTGCAGCGACAGATGTTGCCGCTGAGCGCGCTCTGCACCTCGTCCATGGACGGCTGCGGCCGCTCCTCGAGCAGCTTCGCCCCGGCCATGAGCATGCCGGGGATGCAGAAGCCGCACTGCACCGCCGCCGCGTCGATGAACGCCTGCTGCAGCGGGTGCAGCGCGCTCCCCTCGCCCGGCTCCCAGCTGTTCGCCCGCGAGAGTCCCTCGATCGTCGTCACGGCCCGCCCGTGCACCTGCGGCGCGGGCACAATGCACGACATGACCGCCTGCCCGTCGATCCAGACGGTACAGGCGCCGCACTCGCCCTCGGCGCAGCCTTCCTTGGCGCCGGTCAGGTGCGCGTCCTCGCGCAGCGCGTCGAGCAGCGTCTTCGTCGCCGCCTCGGCGGGCAGCATGCGCGCGTTGCCGTTGATCGTCGTCTGAATCTCGGTGCTGAACGGCGTCGTCGCGCGGAGGGCCATCGGTTCCGGCGCTGTCTCCAGCAGGATCGGCCACTCCGGCCACCCCATACGCTCCTCGCCGGCGGCCAGCCGCGCCAGCGCGTGCCCGAGGAGGCGCTCGAGCGTCGCCAGCCGGTAGTCCGCGCTGCCACGCAGGTCGCTGATCGGCGCGACGTCCTCCCGCGCCAGCTCGCCTGCGTGACGGATCGTCGCCTCATCGAGAGGCCGCCCGATCAGCCACTGCTCGACCGTGCGGCCGCGCACGACCGTCGGCGCGAAGCAGCCGAGCGCCACCCGCGCGTCACTGACGAGGTCGCCATCGAGCGTGAGCACGACCGCGAGATGGATCACCGAGATGGCCTGCGCCCGCCGCAGGCCGAGCTTGAGAAAGATGCCCCGTTGCTGGTCGGTCAGCTTCGGAACGCGAATCTGGCGGATCAGCTCGTCGCGCTGCAGCACTGTCTGCCGGTAGCCGGTGAAGAACGCGCTGACCGGCACGACCCGCTCGCCCCTCGCGGAGACGAGCACGAGTGACGCGTCGAGCGCCAGCAGCGCCGAGAGCGTGTCGTTCGCCGGCGAGGCCGTCACCAGGTTCCCGGCGACGGTCGCCCGCGCCCGCAGCTGCGGCGCCCCGATCTCGATGCACGCCTGCGCCAGCGGCAGCGCGTGGGCCTGCACGGCGGCGTTCGCGAGGACCTCGTTGTGCGTGGTCAGCCCCCCGAGGACGATGGCGTCGCCCCCGTCGCGGATGCCCCGCAGCTCCGGCACGCGGGTGATGTCGATCAGCGTGGTGGTCGGCTTGACGTCCCGCGAGAGCTCGACGACGACGTCGGTCCCACCGGCGACGACCCGCGCGTCCGCGCCGTGCTGCCGGATCAGCTCGAGCGCTTCGTCCAGCGCCTGCGGTTGGTGGTACTGCTGCCAGGTATGCCGCATCGCATCCTCCGCCGTGTGCAACGGCGCGGCCCCGGCCCGTCGTCGAGACCGGGAACGCCACGAAATGTCTGCCCCGTGAGGCCCCTATTGTCCCACGGAACGTGCGTCACCGCACCGGAGCAGCCGGGTGCGCGGGCAGACTCTTGAGTCCGCCGTTTTCCGGGGAGACGCGGCCCACCGCTATGCCGTCGACCGTATTTCCGGGCGCACCAGGCGACCGCCGCCCTCGGCGATCACCCGGCCGTCGCGCGCGATCACCGTGCCGCGAAGCATTGTCCCGCCAGCCCGCCACGTCAGCGGCACCTCGTCCCACGCCGAACGCGGGTGCCGGTAGCGCACCTCCTCCACGGGCAACGGCGCGGGGTCCTGCCGCGTCCCCCAGGTGAGGTCCGCGTCGTTGCCGACCGCGATCGCGCCCTTGCCGGCCAGCCGCAGCCGCTCAGCGGGTGCCGTGGCCAGCAGTCTCGCCACGATCGACGCGCCGACGTGATGTGTGTGAGATCCGGTCAGCGCGGTCGCGAGCAGGTGTTGGCAGCCGCTGATCCCGCCCCAGATCGCGAAGGCATCCTCGCCACGCTTCATCGACGGCGGCGCCGGCGAATGATCGGACGCGATCCAGTCGACATCCCCGTTGCGGACAGCCTCCCAGAGTGTCTCGCGCTCCCGCGCGTCGCGGATCGGCGGCGCGCACTTCGCCAGCGCGCCGATCCGCTCGACATCCTCATCGGTGAACAGGAGATAGTGCGGGCAGGTCTCGCAGGTGACGTCCACCCCCCGCTCGCGCGCCGCGACGATCAGCGCCACCCCGGCGCCGGAGCTGACATGGACGATGTGCAGCCGGCACCCGGCGGCCTCGGCCAGCAGCACGGCACGGCCGATCGCCTCCAACTCGGCCACGACCGGGCGGCTCTCCAGATAATCGCGCATCGTGCACGATCCCGCCGCGACCGCCCGCGCCGCGCGCCCGGCCGTGATCGCGTCGTTCTCGGCGTGAACGGCGACGGGAAGATCGAGCGCGGCGGCCCGCTGCATGCCGAGAAAGAGCGTGTCGTCGTCGGCGTGCCGGAACTCGGAGGTGCCGGAGCGCGACAGGAACGCCTTGAACCCGACGACGCCGCGGTCGGCGAGCTCCTCCAGCCGATCGAGGTTGGCGGGGGTCAGCCCGCCCCAGAGCGCGACGTCGACGATGGACGAACGCGCCAGGGCGGCGACCTTGGCGTCGAACGCGGCCCCGTCGAGCGTCGGCGGGATCGCGTTCAGCGGCATCTCGACGCAGGTCGTCGTGCCCCCGGCGGCCATCGCGGCGCTGCCGGACGCCCACCCCTCCCACTCGGTGCGCCCCGGCTCATTGACGTGGACGTGGGCATCGACGACGCCCGGGAAGACGGTCGCCCCGGCGAGGTCGATCTCCTCGGCCGCGCTCCCGGCCAGCTCCGGCCCGATCTCCGCGATCCGGCCGTCGCTGATGCCGATGTCGGCCATGTCGTCGCCCTGCTCGGTCACGACGTGGCCATTGCGGACCAGAACATCAAACACCGGCATCGCTGGCGCCTCCTCCACGTGTCAGGGTGTGCCTTCCCATGATCGGAGGATTGTACGCCAGCGTTGCCGGTCGCTCTACGTTCGCCGTCTACGGCACCTCGATCGTCTGCTCGACATCGTAGGTCGCCAGGACCGTCTCGGTCCCACCGCTGACGGACGAGACAACGAGCTGGAACGAATACGAGCCGCCTGCCCACCCCCCGGCGGGGATGTAGCGCTGCGTGAACTCGGTCGTGCCGCCGGCCAGCGCCTGGTTCAGCGCCAGCGGATAGCTCTCGACGTCTTTGCCGTCGCGCTGGACGTTGAGCGTGATCGTCGCCGTCGGGATCGTCGGCCCGTTGTTGGTGATCGTGGCCGCGACGTCCGCGTACTGGACTGGGTCGCCCTGCGGCGTGACCGACGCGGCATCAACGACGAAGGTCGGCGCCTCAGCCTTCTCCGGCGCCGCCAGCGTGACCGGCACGTCGTCGAGCGATGCGCTGACACCGGTCGCCTCATCGGCCAGACCGAGCGAGACACGATACTCGCCGAACGGCACCTGCGCCGGCAGCATGACCCGGACACTGGTCGTGCTGCCACCGTAAACCGAGCCCATTTCGACTACCTCGCTGATGATCTGCTTGCCGTCCGCGCCGGTGACGCTCAACTCACCCGCCGGGCGCAGCCGGTCCGTGCCGGTGTTGGTGATCGGCACATCGAGCGCCCAACCAGAGCCCCCTGGAGAGAATGCCGGTGTCCCCAGCTCGACGCCGGACGTCATCTCGCCGGGAACAGTGATCTCGACCGAAAGCGTGCCGCGAATGATCTGGCGCAGCGTCTCCGAGCCAGGGATCTCCAGCGACTCGGACGTCTGCACCGCCAGCGCCGCGACGTAGAGGCCCGGCGTCGTGCCATCCGGCACCGTCACGATGAACCTCTGCTCGTGCTGTTCGCCCGGGCCAAGCTCGAACGACTCGGCCGCGTAGTCCAGCCACAGCGTCGGCCCGACCGGCTCATCCTCCTCCGCGCCGGCCGCAAATCCGCCATTCGGCGGGTTGGACGCATTCGTCGCGTAGGTGCGGAGCGATGCAGGAACGGTACCGGAATTGTGAATCCTGGCCGTCAATTCGGTGCTTTGTCCTGGTTCAATCGTTACCTCAAACCATTGGTGCTCATAATCTCCGAGCGCCGATATCGTGAACTTTGGGACCTCAAACTCCTCGGGGCTCGCCTCCGGGGCCTGCGCCACGGCGCATGTCACTGACCAGAGTCCAGAGAACGACGCACATATCACCGCGACCATCCAACGAACCAGTATGGGCCGCATAAATTACCTCCACATCCTTGCCCGGTCGATTTGCGTTAGGGTACCGATGGGCCGGAGATTGGTCTCCAGCCCACCGGCGAGGTGCTCCACGGCGCAACGGGCCGGAACCGGTCACGCCGCGAAGCGGAAAAGCGTCGACTGCTAGCCAGCCGCGATGTCCACTGTCACCACGCCAGAGTAGTTGCCGGTGCTGAGGCTGCTCCCAGGAGCCGTCGTGATGGACGCACTGATCGGGAA
>DATLHE010000251.1:0-3493 GCA_035540335.1 Thermomicrobiales bacterium
GCCAGACGCTCGAAAGTCTCAAGCCCGCCGCGCTCAACACCTTCATCGCCGGCGTCATGCCGAGCCTCCACGGCGTCACCTATTTCGGCGGCAACAAGGTCTACCCCGCCGAGTTCCGCTACCCCAACGGCTCCGTCATCCACGTCTCCGGGCTCGACAAGGCGGAGAAGGTCAAGTCGTCGGAGTACGACCTGATCTACGTCAACGAGGCGACGGAGACCGACGAGGCGACGTGGGAGATGCTGAAGTCCCGCCTGCGCAACGGCGCCATGCCCTACCAGCAGCTCGTCGCCGACTGCAACCCGAGCGGGCCGAAGCACTGGCTCAAGCGCCGCTGCGAGTCGGGCCGCACGCGGATGATCGTCTCCACCCACCGCGACAACCCGGCCTACTGGGACCGGCGGGCGAACGACTGGACGGCGAAGGGCCGGCAGTACGTGCAGGAGAACCTCGCGTCCCTCTCCGGCGTGCAGCGCAAGCGGCTCTACCAGGGCATCTGGGCGGCGGTGGAAGGGCTCGTCTATGCCGAGTTCGAGCCGGAGATGATCCGCCCGCAGGACGTGGAGGGCTGGCGCAACGCGCTCGGCGTCGACGTCGGCTCACGCAACCCAACCGCCATTCTGGACATCCACGCTGCCGGCGATGGCCGGACGCACGTCTCGCACGAGATCTACCGGACAGGGATGAGCAACAGCGACATCCTGCTCGCCGTACGGCAGCGGGCCGACATCCTCAAGCCGGAGGCCATCTTCATCGACCCCTCCGCGAAGGGCCTCATCACCGATCTGGTCCGCCTGCGCTATCCCGCCAAGCCCGCGAACAACGAGGTGCTCTACGGCATCCAGGTGTGCCACTCGGCGTTGCAGGCGGGCTTCACCGTGGACCCGTCGTGCGTGAACTTCATCGACGAGATGGGTATGTACGCCTACGCCGAGAATCCGCGCATCGAGACCGACAAGCCGGTCAAGGACTGGGATCACACGATGGACGCCTGGCGCTACGGCACCGTGGGCCTGCTGGAGCCGCCCCGGCGCGGCGCGAAAGTCTGGTCGTTCTAGGAGACGCTGATGACACTACCGAGTGACCCGCTAGCCTGGGCAGTGAAAGCGTTCCGCGACGAGCGCGGCATGCTCTACGCCAAGTACCGCCGCTACCTCGCCGGCAACCATCCCCTCGAGTTCGCCACGCCGAAGTACGAGTCGGCGTTCGGCCGCCTCTTCGACGCCTTCGCCTACAACCGCTGCCGCACCGTCGTCGACGCCCACGCCGACCGCATGAAGGTCGCCGGCTTCGGCTCCGACGACGACGACAAGCGCCGCGAGGCACTGGAGGCCGGCGCGGAGACGGACCCCGCCGCCACGACGCTGGCGCAGCTCGCCGAAGACCTCTGGAACGCCAACCAGATGGACGTGCGCGAGGGCGAGATCGAGGTCGAGGCGTTCGGCCTCGGCGATGGCTACCTGCTGGTGGAGGTCGACCCCGAGGGCGGCGCCGTCTACTTCTGGCCGCAGAACCCCGAGCAGATCCGCGTCCGCTACGACGACGCCCGCCCCGGACGGATCGAGCTGGCGGCAAAGGCGTGGCTGGACGAGGACGAGCGGATGCGGCTCAACCTCTACTTCACCGACCGCATCGAGAAGTACCGCACCGTGCAGCGGGCGCCCTCCGGCATGCCGTCGTCGGCGCGGGCCTTCGAGCCCTACACGCCGGAGGGCGACACGGCGTGGCCGATGCCGCTCAATCTCGACGACACGGTGCCGGTCTTCCACTTCCCCAACAACGGGCGGATCAACGGGTACGGCGCGAGCGAGCTGGGGCCGGTGCTGCCGCTGCAGGATGCGCTCAACAAGACGCTCACCGACATGATGCTGGCCGAGGAGTTCGCGGCCTTCCCGCAGCGGGTGCTGATCAACGTCGACATGGAGGCCGAGGGCGCCGTCGACCAGGTGCAGCGGTTCCAGGCCGCGGTCGACCGCCTGCTGGTGCTGATGGGCACCAACGACGGCAAGGCGCCATCCATCGCCGAGTTCACGGCGGCGAACCTCAAGCAGTACCTCGAGATCGCGGAGTCGTGGGACGTGCGGATCAGCCGCGCGTCCGGCGTCCCGGTGCACCACCTGATGCAGACCAACGCGCAGGACTCCGGCGTCAAGGTGCGGCTCGCCGAGGCGCCGTTCATCGCCAAGCTGGAGGACCGGCAGGCGGCGTTCGGCGCGGTCTACGCGGCGGCCATCGCCTACGGGCTGCGGTTGCAGGGCGTAGACGTGCGGCCCGGCGACGTGCGCGTCAACTGGAAGCCCGCCGCGCCGCTCGGGAAGGATGAGGCGTGGGACGTGTCGCTCAAGCAAAAGGACGCCGAACTGCCCTTCGAGCAGCGCCTTAAGGAGCTGGGCTACGAGCCGGAGCAGATCGCAACCATTCGTGCAATGAAGGAGCGGGACGACGCGCGGGCGTTCGCCCTCGTCGGCGACATGGCGCCGGCGGACGATGAGGATGACACCGAAGGAGTCGCGTAATGGCCATCACCTACGAACCAGCGACCCCGGAAGAGGTCGCGCTTGTCCTGGAGGCGTTCTACGCCAAGGGCAACATCCCGACCGGCTTTGCCGTCAACCGCAACTGGAACCCGATGGTGCGGCGCATCGCCGGGGCGACGGTCGACCCCGAGGAACTGGCGGCGTTGAAGGCGGCGCGGACGATCAAGGGCGCGGAGTTCGACGCCTTCGGGTTCGATGCGCTCACGGCCAAGCTCAAGGGCCTGACGCGGGCCGCCGCATCCTACTACTTCGCCGACGACTTCGAGCGCCCGGACACCACCGGCAGCACGTCGCCCTCCAACACCGGCCTCGGCAACGGCTGGCAGATCACCGGCTCCGGCTACCTCACGGGCCGCATCAACGACGGCGCGTACGTCAACAGCGGCAATACCTACGTCTGGCGTCAGCTGGCGTGGACGCCCTACCGCATGAGCATGCTGGCGAGCTTCTCGGGGTCGAGCCGGGCGCTGGTGCTGATCGCCTCGCCGGACAGCAACCTCTTCCACAACGCCGTGCACATCTTCTTCTCGCCGACGCAGGCGCTCTTGCAGATCCGGCAGGCCAACGTCGCAACGACCATTACCACCGTGCCGATCAGCATTGCGACCGACAACGTGGTGCACGAGTTCGCGTTCGAGATCAGCGGCACCACCGTCATCGCCTTTATCGACGGCGCGGAGATCGGACGCGCCACGCACGCCAACATCCCGACGCTGATGGGGCCGTACGTGACGTACCAGATCGCGGGCAACGCCTCGGAGCCGACCACGCCCCGCGTCGAGTTCGTCGAAGCCGTGAAGAAGATCGCCTAGTGGACGCCGGGTCGTTCTGGATCGGGCTGCTGGTCGGCATCACGTTGGGGCTCGCGTGGAAGCTCCCGGAGGACACGGGCAAATGAGCGATGGACGCGGCAAGACGTGCAAGTGGTGGGGCAAGCCGCATCCAGCAATGCGTGA
>DATLHE010000252.1:0-10923 GCA_035540335.1 Thermomicrobiales bacterium
GCTTTCCGATCGTCAAGCTGCTCTTCGACTTCGTCCAGCGCAAGGACCGTGTCGAGCGCGCCGTGGAGAACATCGGCGGCGAGGCCGCCTACCGCGCGCACGTCGAGCGCTGCGGCGCCCTCTGGGCGGGCACGATGGCCAGCTCCGGCGTCAGGAAGTTCACGCTCTCGAGCCTGATCGTCACCGCCGACGCCGGCACCAAGGCGTTCAACACCCAGCTCGCGACCTACGAGCTGGCGCAGATCCCGACCTCCAAGGCGATCACGATGGTGATGATCCTCGCGCTCATCTGGTACATCGGGAAGGGCACCGGCCGCATCGTCGGCCTGCCGCCGAGCCAGGTCCTGCGCGGCGGCGAGCGCATGGCGGCGATCTTCGCCCGCGTCGGCCGCGTCACCCGCCTCAGCCGGACCTAGCCGCGTCGCTCCCCAATGGCATCGACGAGAAACGCCCCGCCGTATCCGGCGGGGCGTTCTTCGTCGATGCTCTAGACGACGTTTGACCGGTGCAGCCGGTGGAAGATGCCGAACAACAGGAAGGTCGGCGGCCACTGGCCGACGAAGAGCGCCCAGTTGTCCCTCTCCATCAGCTTGAGAACGGCGGAGAAGACGATCGACCCGACCGCGAGCCAGTACCACGTCTGCTCGGGCACATTGTCGGTGACGCGAAAATACTCTTGCTGCGCATGCTTGGTCTTTTCGGCCATGGAGCCAATCTCCCAGAATGAAGGATGACCGGAACCGCGGGAGGTCCCGGACCGACCCCAAAGCATGTCCCGTGCCGTTTTCCGCGCCGTATGGCCCGATGAAGCTACAACTTCTCCGCGTCAGCTCTGGCTCCGCAGCCGCGGATCCAGCGCGTCGCGCAGGCCGTCGCCCAGCAGGTTGAACCCGAGCACCGTGATCCCGATCGCCACGCCCGGCACGACCGCCGCCCACGGCGCCAGCTGCAGGAAGCTGTACGAGCTGGAGACCATCGACCCCCACGAGGGCGACGGTGGCTTGTTCCCGAGCCCCAGGTAGGCCAGCGACGCCTCGGCGAGCACCGCCGCCGCGAAGTTCAGCGACGCGTGCACGATCAGCGGCGCCGTGATGTTCGGGAAGACGTGCCGCCGCAGGATCAGCGGCGTCGACGCCCCGATCGAGATCGCGCTCTCGATGTACGTCGTCTGCCGCACCGAGAGCACCGACCCGCGCACGACGCGCATGAACGTCGGCGCGTTGACGATGCCGATCGCGATCATCACGTTGCCGATCGAGTTCCCCAGCATCGCCATGATCGCGATCGCCAGCAGGATCGTCGGGAACGCGAAGAGCACGTCCATCAGCAGCGACAGCAGGCTGTCGAGCCACCCGCCGAAGTACCCCGCGATCAGCCCGAGCACGACACCGACGACGGCGGAGATGCCGACCGCGATGACGCCGACCTCGAACGAGATCCGCGCGCCATACAGCAGCCGGCTCAGGATGTCGCGGCCGAACTCGTCCATCCCGAACGGGTTGTCCCATGTCGGCCCCGTCAGTCGCAGCGACGAGAACTGCTCCGTCGGCCCGTGCGGCGCGACGAGCGGCCCGAAGATGGCGATCACCGCGAAGACGGCGACGATGATCGCCCCGGTGAGCGCCAGCTTTTGGCGGAAGAGCGCGCGGTACCACGCCCGCTGGCCGGACCGTCGCGGCGCGGCCACGGCGTCCGCGAGCCCCGTCTCGCCGGCCAATGTCTTGGTTGCAACCGATACGTTACTCATTGAATCGTCTGTCCATGTGAAAGGCGGGCGGCTAGCGATTGCGCAGGCGTGGGTCGAGCACGGCATACAGGATGTCCACGACCAGGCTCACCAGCACGAAGATGGTCGCCATCACCAGCGTCACGCTCTGCACCACCGGGTAATCACGGTTCGCGATCGCCTCATAGATGTAGCGCCCGACGCCGGGCAGCGCGAAGATCTGCTCCACGATCACCGTTCCGCCGAGCAGCGCCGCGACCTGGATGCCGGCCACCGTCAGGACCGGGATGCCGGCGTTCGGCAGCACATGGCGCAGGATCACCCGCGCCTGCGGCAGGCCCTTCGCCCGCGCCACGCGCACGTACTCCTGCCCCAACACCTCCAGCACCGCGGAGCGCGTGAAGCGCATGATGATCGCCATGAACGGCAGCCCGAGGCTGATCGCCGGCAGGATCATCAGCTGCAGGTTCCCCAGCGGGTCCTCAAGGAACGGCTTGTAGCCCACATTCGGCAGCCAGCGCAGCTTGTACGAGAAGAGCAATACCAGCAGCGTCGCCAGGAAGAAGTTCGGCACCGAGATGCCGAGCAGCGCCGTCAGCGTCGTCATGTAATCGAGCCGCGAGTTGCGCTTCAGCGCCGCCAGCACCCCGAACAGCATCGCCGGGATCAACCCGATGATCGCCGCGAACGCCGCCAGCTGCGCCGTCACCGGGAGCCGCAGCTGCAGCTCGGTCGTCAGCGGCCGTCCCGTCCGCAGCGACTTGCCGAGGTCGCCGGTGACGACGTGCTGCAGCCACTTGAGGTACTGCACCGGCAGCGGCTGGTCGAGCCCGTAGGCCGCGCGAATGTTCGCGATCTGCTCCGGCGTCGAGCGCGCGTCGGCGCCCAGCAGCACCCGCACCGGGTCGCCAGGGATCGAGCGCACGATGATGAACGTCACCAGCGAGACGCCCAGCAGAATCGGGATCATCAACAGCACGCGTCGAATAATGAACTTCAGCATCGATTCATCCGTGGGCCGGCTCGCAGCCCCTTCCAGCTATGACCGCTCAAAGTCGTTGCGCCGCCAATCAGAAAACCACCCTCATTCTGAGCGAATGCAAGGGCTCGCTATTGCTTCTCGGCCGAGCCGGCCTTGCCGGCGAGAAGCGGAGCGGGCCCTTGGCCGGGGAACCCGACGCGAAGCGGCGTTGATCCAACGGCGATCGTGGAGATCGCCCCTATCCCATCCATCCTGTCTTCGCCAGCGACCGCAGGCTCCCGCTCAGGCTGTGCTCGAACCCCCGCACGCCCATCAGCATGCCCTCGTACGTGTTCGAGGTGTAGAGCGCAATCCACGGCGCATCGTCGATCACGAGCTGCTGCGCCTGCTGGTAGATCTCCGCCCGCGCCGCCTGCGCCTGCTCCTCCAGCCCCTGCGCCAGCAGCGCGTCGAGCTCGGGATTCGAGTACCCCGCCGCGTTGTTCGTCTCGCCGGTGCCGAGGCTCTGCTGCAGGAAGTCGTTCGGGTCGATGTACCCGGCCGCACCCATGACCGCGATGTCGAAATCGCCGCCGAAGTACTTCTCCAGGTAGATCGCGTTCTCCTGCGGGTCGATGTCGCTCTCGATCCCCATCTGCCGCAGCTGCTCCTGCACCACCACTGAGGTGTCGGAGAGGAACTGGTATTGCCCCCAGGTCAGGATCTGCGGCCGGAACCCCTCCGGCAACGTCAGCTCGCCGAGCGCGGCCGCCGCGCCATCGGGATCGGCGTCCGGGATATCCCCCTGATACCCGGCCCAGTAGCCGGCGGGGTAGAGCCCCAGCAGCGGCTTTCCGTACCCAAAGACGGCGGTGTCGATGATCGGCTGGCGATCGATGCCCCGCGCGACGGCGCGCCGGAAGTCGACGTTGTCGAACGGCTCCCGCCGCAGGTTGAAGACGATCCAGCGCAGGTTCGTCGCCTGGTCCCCCGCCAGCATCAACCGGGGCTCCTTCTGCACCAGCGGAATGTCCTTGTGCGGCACGAACTCGATGAAGTCGACCGTGCCGGAGACCAGCGCCGTCGTCCGCGCCGTGTCCTCGGGGATGATCTGGATCTCCAGCCCGTCGAGGTAGGGCTTGCCCTCCTCCCAGTACGCCGCGTTCTTGCCGAGCGTGATGGAGGAGTTCGGGACGTACTCGGTGAACGTGAACGGCCCGGTGCCGACCATCACCTGCTTGAGGTCGCCGTGCTTCTCGACCTCCTCCTTCGGCACCACGGACAGCCCGCGCCGGCAGAGCTTGGCGAGGAACGACGCGTCCGGCGCGGCGAGGGTAAAGACCACCGTCGCGTCGTCCGGCGCCTCGACCTTCGTGATGCCCTCGGTGTAGCTCACCCACGGCGAGGCGGTGTCCGGGTTCATCACCCGCTCGAAGCTGTAGACGACGTCGTCCGCGACCAGCGCCCGCCCGTTGTGGAAGGTCACGCCGGACCGCAAGGCAAAGGTGTAGACCGTCCCGTCCGCCGAGACCTCCCACGACTCCGCCAGCGCCGGCTGGGGGACGAGCGCGGCGTCCTCGTGCACCAGCCCGTCGTAGACGAGGTCGACGATCAGCGACGCCGCGTCGAGCACGACAAGGTGCGGATCCAGCTCAGTGGGGTCGCCCTGCACCCCGACACGAAGGGTGCCGCCAGGCACCGGCGCCGGGCTCGCCTCCTGCGCCGCCACGGCGCGTCCCCACACCGGCACGGCCGCCAGCGCCGCGCCGCCGAGAACCGCCGTCCGGCGGGTGATCGTCTTCTCCAACAACTGGGCCAACGGGTGGTGCTCTGCGCTCATGAAGGTCTCGTCTCCGCTCGATGCGCCGAAGGATCATGCTGCCTGCATCGTACTACGGCGTCATCGAGGGAAAGGGGAACGCCCCGGTAGCGTCGGGTCTCGTGCCGCACCCGTGACCGACGTCCATAACCGGCCACGGCACATCGCCGGAGGAACGGCGCCCCGCCTGCGTGGCCCCGCACCCCGTGTGCGGGGTCGTCCTCGGCCACCCAGGGCCGAAGCTACCGGAAGCCGGGCTGGCGACAACCACCCTCATCCTGACCCTGAGCGAAGCGGGAGGAACAACCCTACGCCAAGCACCGTTCGCCACACTGTTGTCCCTGAAATGGCTGCCTAGGAGAGGGATTGAACGCGCTCAACCACCCAAGTGGACATCCGCGCCATGCGCGTTCAATGCCCTCCTGTGGTGCGCTTTCGTACGGGCGGACTCCGCATCCGCCCCCTGCACGCCACCAGCCGCGCACCCTTCGGGGTGCGCGGCCACGACAACATGAGACGCGTGTGATGGCGTAGGGTCGGACCCCCGCTGGGATTGTCCGCCCACGCCGCTATCGATCGGAATTGACTACTGGTCCAGCCAGACGTTGCGGATCGAATCGTTCGAGCCCGTCGGCTTGTGCACGTAGCCCTTGACGTACGACTTCATCGCCTCGTACTGGTTCGCGATGAACAGGTTCACCCACGGCAGGTCCTCGAGCAGGATGTCCTGGATCTGCTGGTAGATTCCGGCGCGGGTCTCCTGATCCGTCTCGGTCATCCCCTGCGCGATCAGCTCATCGACCTGCGGGTTCGAGTACTTGATGCCGTTGTTCGACTCGTCCGTGCCGAAGTTCGCCTGGATCACGTCGTTCGGGTCGACGTAGGCGCTCGTGCCGGTCACCGAGAGGTCGAAGTTCCCCGCGAAGTAGTTCTCGAGGTAGATCGCGTTCTCCTGGAAGTCCGTGTCGGCCTCGATCCCGATCTGCCGCAGCTGCTCCTGGATCACGATCGCCGCGTTCGACAGGAACGGGTACTGCGCCCACGAGTGGAGGACGGTCTTGAACCCGTCCGGGTAGCCCGCCTTGGCGAGCAGCGCCTTCGCGCCCTCGATGTCAGCCGGCGGAATCTCCTTCTCGGAGCCGGCCCAGAACGTCGGCGGGAAGATCGTCACCGTCGGCGTGCCCGCGCCGAACACGGCGGAGTCGATGATCGGCTGGCGGTCGATCACCATGGCGATCGCCTGCCGCACCTCCAGCTTGTTGAACGGCTCGCGCTGGATGTTGATCGCCATGTAGCGGATGTTCGTGTTCTGATCGCCGGTGACCTCGATGTTCTCGTCCTGCTCGAAGATCGGCAGGTCCTGCACCGGCGCGTACTCGATCAAATCCACCGTGCCGGTCACCAGCGCCGTCGTGCGGGCCGTGTTGTCCGGGATGATCTGCATCTCCATCGCGTCGACGTACGGCTTGCCTGCCTCCCAGTAGTCCGGGTTGCGCTCGAGCTTGACCATCGAGTTCGGGACGTATTCCACGAACTTGAACGGCCCCGTGCCGACCATCGTCTGCATCAGGTCGCCATTCTCTTCGACGACCTCCTTCGCCACGATCGAGATCGAGGATCCCAGCAGCTTGGCCAGGAAGGAGGAGTCCGGCGCCTTGAGCGTGATGACGACGATAGCGGGATCGGTCGCATCGATCGTGTCCACGGAATCCAGGTCGGACACGCTCGGCGACGCCGTCGCCGGGTCGAGAATGCGCTCGTAGCTGTACTTGACGTCGTCGGAGGTAAACTCGCGCCCGTTGTGGAATTTCACGCCCTGGCGGAGCGAGAAGGTGTAGGTGAGCCCGTCGTCGGAGATCTCCCACGACTCGGCCAGCCCCGGCACCACCTCGAGCTTCTCGTTCGCGTCGACCAACGTGTCGTAGACGTGCTCGATGACGTGCCAGGCGGCCGTCAGCTGCGTCTTGTGCGGATCGAGCTCGGCCGGGTCGGCGGAGAGGCCGACCTTCAGCGTGCCGCCGGTCTTCGGCTCCGGCGAGGCCTCCTGCGCGGCGGCGCGGCGGACGAAGCCGCCATTGCCGATCGACCCGAGGGCCATCATCGCCGGCAGCGAGAGGCCCAGCGCGGCGCCATGGATCATCGCCTGACGCCGGGTGAGGCGGCCGCCCAGGACATCCTGCGCGAGCGCCTGGACGGTTTCGACCTGGGACGCGTTGGTGCGAAGCTTGGTCATACGTTCTGTACTCCTGAATCACCACTCATGATCGTTCGTTGGCAAGGCCCCAAAACACGCCGGAACGCCCGAACACCGGGTCGCCGCAACCCTCATTGCGGTAGCCCGGTATCCCGGTCGTCCGGCGCGCATCGTCCGACGCGCGCTCCCGGCGTCCTGACGAAGTTGGGGGGAGTATACGGGCGTCTTGGGGGAGACACAATAGGCCCCGGGCCAGAGATGCGCACATGCCTGCCGGACCACCGCATGGGCCGCCCTCCCACTCGCTTGACACCCTCCCCGGCGCTCTCTAGAGTTCAACCAGAATCCACAATCCATTCGCCCTGTCCGCGCGAGCGCGGCATCACGACAGGAGTGAGCACCATGACGTCCGGGAACCAGGATGGCGCGCAGCGACCGTTCATTTCGACGTTTGGCCTGAACCGGCGACAGCTCGTCAAGAGCGCGCTCATCGCGGGCGGCACGATCGTCTGGGCCGGCAACGGTCCTTCCAACCGTGTCGCCGCGCAGGACAAGGTGAAGCTCGTCCAGTGGTACCACCAGTACGGTGAGGAGGGCACGCAGGACGCCGTCAAACGCTACGCCCAGCAGTTCACCGAGGCGAATCCCGATATCACCGTCGAGGTTGTCTGGCAGACCGCGGCGGACTACGGCGCCGCCCTCAGCGCCGCGCTGCTGACCGCCGACGCGCCGGACGTCTTCGAGCAGAGCGGCCTCAATCTCGATCAAGTCAAGCAGAACCAGATCGCCCCGCTCGATGATCTCTACACGGCCGACGTCAAGGCCGACTTCAACGAGGTGGGCCTCCAGCGCGGCACCATCGACGGCAAGATCTACTGGGTCAAGATGGTCGACGACATGGGCATGTTCTATTACCGCAAGAGCCAGTTCGCGGACGCCGGGCTCGAGGCCCCGACGACCATCGAGGAGCTGCTCGACATCGCCAACAAGCTCAACCAGGGCCGCCAGAAGGGCCTCTACCTCGGCAACGACGGGGGCGTCGCGGCCGGAGGTGGCCCGTGGGTCTGGTCTGCCGGCGGCACCTACCTCAACGAGGACGACACCAAGGTCGCCTTCAACACCGACGCCGTCGCCGGCAACGCCGCCATGCTCAAGAGCTTCAACGACTCCGGCGCACTCCTCATCGGCGCGCCCACCGACTGGTGGGATCCCTCCGCCTTCATCCAGCAGCTCGCCGCCGTGGCCTGGGGCGGCCTCTGGGCGCTGCCGCAGATCAGCCGCGAGGTCGGCGAGGACGAGATCGACGTCTTCCCCTGGCCGGCGTACGGCGACACCGGCAAGCCCTCCACCTTCTGGGGCGGATGGGGCGAATGCGTCTTCGGCAAGAGCAAGAACATCGAGGCCGCCAAGGAGTTGGTCCGCTGGCTCTGGATCGAGAACACAGAGATCCAGCAGGACTGGAACCTCGCCTACGGCTTCCACGTCCCGCCGCGCAAGAGCGTGGCCGCATCGGCCGAGAAGCTCAAGAGCGGCCCGGCGGCCAAGGCCGTCGAGTTCCTCGACAAATATGGTGTCGTCGATCCGCCGCTGTGGACCCCGGCCATGGGCACCGCCCTGACCGATGCCTACAACAACATCAAGGGCGGCGCCGACGCGAAGGCGGAGCTCGACAAGGCGGCCAAGACCGCCCAGGCGGAGCTGGACCGGCTCCTGCAGGGGTAGGCGACCCACGCGGTAGTCCCGGGCCTGCAATTGCGTGGTCCGGGGAGCGCATCGTCGATCACACGGGCCATGCTTGCGCGCCGCCCACGTTCGCCCCGGTAGCCCCGGGCCTCATGCCCGGGGTGGCCTGCCGACCGCCATGGCTGGCCGGTCCGTCACGATCACCCGGTTCACGGCGGGAGGGCCTTGCGCCCTCCCCTACCACGTCCCACCGGACGTGCCAAGGGGTCGAGCGTGAGCAGAGCGGAAAGCGTCCCCATCCAACCCACCGCCGATCGCGGCATCTACACGGCGACCGTCCCGTGGTACCGGAAGACGAAGTGGGAAGCGACGTTCGCCTTCCTGGTCTTCATCGCGCCCATGATCATCGGGCTGGCCGTCTTCACCTTCCTCCCGATCATCTGGGGCACGCTGATCAGCTTCTCCGAAGCCCGCAACACCGTCAGCGTCGGCAACTGGGTCGGCTTCGACAACTACCAGGCGATGCTCAGCGACCCCAACTTTCGCAAGTCGCTCCGCACGATCGTCGTCTTCGCGATCTTCATCGTGCCGCTGACGTTCTTCTTCTCGCTCCTGCTGGCCGTGCTGGTCCACAACATCGGCTTCGGCAAGGCCTTCTTCCGCAGCGTCTTCTTCATCCCGACGGCGATCTCCTACGTCATCGCCTCCGTGATCTGGAAGATGGGCATCTTCTCCGGCATACCGTCCGGCTTCGCCAACATGGTCATCTACTGGTTCGGCAGCGATCAGGTCATCGCCTGGATTGGCGAGACCAGTCCGCCCTACTACTGGCTGGTCCTCGTCACCGTCCGCCTCTGGCTGCAGGCTGGCTTCTACATGATCCTGTTCCTCGCCGCCCTGCAGGAGATCGACCAGTCGCTCTATGAAGCCGCCTATGTCGACGGTGGCAAACCCGGCTGGCGGACGTTCTGGTCCATCACCTTCCCGCTGCTGCGCAACACCTCGATCGCGGTGCTGCTCCTCAACTTCATCGCCGCCTTCCAGGCGTTCGACGAGTTCATCAACATCCTCAGCGGCGCGGGCTCCTCGGCCAACCTGAGTCTCGCGCGGCCGCCGCTCGTCTACCTCTACCAGGTCGCCATCGCCCAGCAGGACTACGGGCGCGGCTCGGCCGGCGCGCTGATCCTGACGGCCATCATCATCTTCGTCACGCTGGTCCAGGGGCGACTGTTCGGCTTTGGGCGGAGGGCGTAGACCATGGCGGAGCAGACCATCACCAAGACGCCCACACGTCCCGACGCGGATCGGTTCGGACCCCTGCAGCACCCGAAGCGCTCCGACGCGCCCGTCCTCGACTGGATCGGCGCCGCGCTCCGGTACCTGACCCTGATCCTGCTGACGATCCTCTTCCTGTTCCCGTTCTACCTGATGATCCGCAACGCCCTCAGCACCCAGGCCGAGATCACCTCGTTCGAGTGGGTCTGGTGGCCGGAGAAGATCCAGTGGTCGAACTGGAACGCGCTTTTCGACTCGACCCAGGTCGACATGACCATCGGCCTGCGCAACTCGGTGATCATCGCGGTCGTCAACTTCATCTTCCAGACGCTCTTCGCCTCGATGGCGGGCTACGCGTTGGCACGCATCCCCTTCCGCGGCGCGGGCGTCTTCTTCGCGATCATCCTCGTCACGCTGATGGTCCCGGCGGCAGTCACGTTCGTCCCGACCTTCGTGGTCGTCTCGGCGATGGGCGGCGTCAACACGGTCTGGGGCATCGTCGTCCCGGGGCTGTTCAATGCCTTCGCCACCTTCCTCTTCCGGCAGTTCTACCTGGACTTCCCGACCGAGATCGAGGAGGCTGGGCGACTCGACGGCCTCAGCTACTTCGGCGTCTACTGGCGGATGCTGCTGCCGAACTCGATAGGCATCATGGCCGCGCTCGGCGTGCTCAGCTTCATTGCCAGCTGGAACGCCTTCCTCTGGCCCTCCATCATCGGCCAGACGCCCGGCTCGCGCACCGTGCAGGTCGTCCTCTCGGCCTTCCTGACCGCGCAGACGATCAATCTGCCCGCCCTCTTTATGGGCGCCGTCGTCGGCGCCGCGCCGCTGGTGATCGTCTTCCTCCTCCTCCAGCGCTACATCGTCCAGGGCGTCCGCATGTCCGGCATCAAGGGGTAGAGACGGGCGAGCCCCTCGCCAAAACCGTCCTCATTCAGAGCGAAGCGATGAACCCGACGCGAAGCGCTGTCCACCGACTGCACGTTTCGCCCTGGGAGGGCCTCCCGGCGCACACCCTGCCGGGGTGCGCGGCTACGGCAATGGAATGCTCCGTGCCCGTACAGGGTCGCCCTCGTGGCGGCCCTGCTTCATGCGGGTCGGCACGGACTTTGCCAGTCCCCCGCAGCGAGACGTTCCGCGCGTGACGACGCTGAAAGGCAAGCACCCGATGACCGACACCCACCCGACCACCCGCCCCAACATCGTCTATCTCCACTCCCACGACACCGGCCGCTATGTCCAACCCTACGGATACGCCGTCGAGA
>DATLHE010000253.1:0-3225 GCA_035540335.1 Thermomicrobiales bacterium
CGAGTACGCCGATGCCGCCAGCCGCGCTGGCCCCGGTAGCCCCGGACCTTGTGTCCGGGGTTGATTGATAGGATGGCGTGTCGATTCCGGGACGGCGTTTCGCCCCGGTAGCAGCGGGCCTCGTGTGCCGCACCAGTGGCCGGCGGAGGTCGGCCACAAGTGTGCTTGGATGCCGGAACGATCCTTCGCCCCGGTAGCGCCGGGTCTCGTGCCCGGCGTCGTCTGGCTCCCCGAGCCAGCGGGCAGACATAAGAGTCTGCCCCTACATGCGCCAAGCCCCCAGCCATTCTCATCCTGAGCGAAACGAAGAACCCCACGCGAAGCGGCGCTCGCCACCGGCCCGTGTCACGCTGGCGCGGTCACCTCCACCACACCGTCATCCTGAGCGCAGCGAAGAGCCTGTCCTGAGAAGGCGACGGAGTCGCCGCACGAAGGAATACCCCGGCGCCGCGGCGCCGGTCTCTCTTGGCGTATCCAAGACGTGAGGCTCAGGTTGCGAACAGCGCGTCGCGTAGGGTTCCCCGGCCGGGGCGGCATCGCCGCCGAGAAGCGACAGCGAGCCCTTGCGTTCGCTCGGAATGAGGATGGTTGGGCGTGCGGGTGCGTGCAGCATCGATGCGCCGTGGTGGCAAACGGACCCCGGGTGCGCCGGCGCGGTGCGACCCTGCGTTGTCCGCCCCTACCCCACCGCTTGCAGCACCGGCTCCTCCACCGGCATGCCCGCGCCCGGCTCCTCCTTGTCGAAATCGTGGATCGAGCGATTCGTCACGATCGCGGCCAGGACGCCGAGCAGGATCACGCTCGTGACGATGAACGTCCCGCGCAGGCCGACCAGCGCGATCAGCGGTCCGGCCAGCAGCACGCCGACCGGCGAGGCGACCATCGCCCCGGCCCGGAACACACCCGAGATCCGTCCGAGCATGTGCGGCGGCGTCAGCTTCATCATGATCGTGCCGACCATCGGGTTCACTAGCCCGACGCCGCTGCCGATCAGGAACTGCAGCGCCCACGTCACCGCCAGGCTCGGCAGCGCGATCATCCCGACCACCGGCAGCGTGATCAGCGCGACGGACATGACCATCTGCGTCCGCCGCTTGATCCGCGTGCCGTAGACGCCGTAGGCGACCGCCCCCAGCAGGCTGCCGGCGCCGAAGCCGCTCATGATGATCCCGAGCGCCGTCGCCGAGTCGAAGACCGTCTTCGCGTAGTAGGGCAGGATGACAGCGGCGATCGGCGAGAAGATGCCGTTGATCACCAGCGCCGCGAAGATCGTCGTCCGCAGCGCGCCGTTGCCCCAGAGCCAGCCGACGCCGGTCTTGATGTCCTGCAGCAGCGACTCGCCCGACGGCGGGTGGACCCCCAGCTCCGGCACGAGCAGCCACATCGCCGAGGCGGAGAGGGCGAACGCCGCCGCGTTTAGCCAGAGCACGTTCGTCGGCCCCAGCGCGCTGACGAGGACACCGGCGATAACGGCGCCGAAGAGCCCGGAGACGGCCTGGCTGACGCTGAAGGCCGAGTTCAGGCGCTCCAGCGGCATCCGCGCCCGCTCGGCGAGGCGCGGCATCATCGTGCCGCGGGCCGTGCTGCCCGGCGAGTCGAAGACCGCCCCAAGGAACATCAGCAACAGCAGCAGCGGGAAGGTGAGCCTGTCCAGCAGGTAGAGCAGCGGCACCAGCGCGACCGTGACGCCGCTCAGGATGTCGGAGAAGACCGACATCTTGCGGGCGCTCATGCGGTCGACGATGGCGCCGCCGAAGAACGCCATGAAGATCGACGGCAGCAGCGTCACGGCGGCGGTCAGGCCGGTGCGCGTGGCGCTGCCGGTCAGCTCGAGCACGAACCAGGGGACGGCGATCGCGGTGAGCTGGTTGCTGAACAGTGAGATGAAGTTCGTCGCGACCAGCGTCGAGATCGGCCGGCGCTCCCTCGTGAAGACCCCGCTCGGCGGCGGCGCGATGTCGTAGGTCGGTGTCATGGCGTGTGCTGGGCTCCTGTGGATGCAACGTCATCCGGTAGGGGCGAGCCTAGGTGGCCGTCGTGTAGCGCCGGGTCTTCTACTACCCGGCGTCATCGCGTCCTCCGGACGCGCGGGCCGACGACCCTCCGGGGTCGGCCCCTACGCCAATGAATGCCCGCCCGCCTTCGTCGGTGCCGATCCCCAGCAGGGGCGATCCTGCGTGGCCTCCCCGCTCGAAAGCGACCCGCCACCCCTCACGCGTGCCGGACGGCCTCGATCCCGTCGCACTCCGGCTCCGGGCGGATGCGCTCGCCGGTGGCGATCAGCAGCGCGCCGAGCGAGCTGCGCACGCCGCGGGCGATCGCGGCGACCTGGCTCCGGGACGGCGCCGCGTCGGCTTCCAGGCCCTCCATGTACGTGAACGTGTCCATGAACTTCTCATTGGCGAGGCGCCACCGCTGGATCTCCAGCCGGCTGGCCGGGCGTCGCTCATCCGGATCGGGCAGGAGCGGGTTGTAATGGATCGGGAACATGATCGGCTCCTCCATTGACGCGGTCGCTAGGGTCGCGCGTACCGCGGGCGTCTCGAGCGGCCAGCGGAGATCGAGGGGGATGGGAAGACCTCCACCGGCCGCTCGAGACGCCCGCCGCGGACCGCCTCGCCGGCCCGGATGATCGCCATGCCGATGGCGATGCGAAGAGGATGCATGCCGCGCTGGCCGTTGCTGACGGCGAACCCGTCGCGGATGGCCTCCTGGCGGTCCTGGATCTGGCGGTCGATGAGGTCAGGATTGTGCTCCATCATGATCGTGCTGCCTTTCCCTGTGGATGATGCGGGCGGCCATCCCGGTCCATCGTGGGTCGGCCGCGGACAACAGGAGCCCGGCTCCAGGCGAAACGGTCGATCGCCTGGAGAAATGCGCGTCGGTGTGATGTTGAGGAAGGGGGGGACGCGCCTGGCTGAGCGCGTCCCGTGGTCAGGCCGTGATCAGGCGCGCGACGCGCCCTCCGGCTCGTCGCCGTCCATCTGGGCGAGGGCCTCGTCGATGCTGATCTCCCCGCGCTCGACGGCCTCCAGCAGCCGCAGCCGCTTCGCCTCGCTCTCCTCCGGCTTGTCCGCGCCGGTCAGCGGCACCGTGTCGGTCGGCTCCATCGGCGGCGCGGCGGCGACCGGAGCCGCCGGCGTGGGCGGAACGGGCGGCGTGGCCGGTGTCGCCGGCGTTTGGGGCGTCGCCGGGGCCACCGGGGTCGGCGGAGCGGGCGGCGTG
>DATLHE010000254.1:0-5065 GCA_035540335.1 Thermomicrobiales bacterium
CCTCCCGTCTCCTACCCCAACACCGTCCCCACATCCAGCGAATCCAGGAACAACGCCGCCCCGCCGATCGTTCCCGCGCTGTCCCCCAGCGTCGACGGCACGATCGTCACCCCGTGCAGCGCGTCCCACAGCGCCCGCTGACGCACCTCCTCGCGCACGCTCTCCAGGAACGGCTCCCCGAACTCCGCCACCGACCCCCCAAGCACCACCAGCGACGGGTTCATCAGGTTGATCACGTTCGCCAGCGCGATCCCCACCCACGTTCCCGCCTCGCGCACCGCGTCGACCACGATCGGGTCGTTCGCCCGCGCCGCCTCCATCAGCCGCGCGATCGTCAGCGCCCCCAGCGCCTGCATCGACAGCGTGCCGGGCAGCGTCTCGGAGAGCGCCGCCGCCGGCTGCCGCCGCGCCGTCGTCCGCACCGCCCGCAGGATCGCCGACTCCGACGCCAGCATGTGCAGGCACCCCCGATTGCCGCACGCGCACGGCGGCCCCTCCGGCAGCACCGTCGTGTGCCCCAGCTCGCCGGCCGAGCCGCCACTGCCGACGTAGAGCTCGCCGTTCATGACGAACCCGGCGACGATGCCCGCCCCGACGTAGATGTACGCCAGGTGGTCCCGCTCGCCGTCCAGCTCGTGCGCGCCCTGCCAGTACTCGCCGAGCGCGGCGGCCTTCGCCCGGTTCGTCGCGACCACCGGCAGCCCCAGCCGCTCCTCCAGCATGTCCGCGATCGGCACGTGCTGCCAGCCGTGCGGCACCGAGACGACCACCTCGCGGCCGTCCGGCGCGACCAGCCCCGGCACGCCCACGCCCAGCCCCAGGATCGGCGCTGTCGCCCCGCCCCGCAGCTCGTCCACGCAGGCCGCCAGCGCGTCGACGAAGTCCCCCGGATCCGTCCCCGCGATGCCGCGGTCGGCCCACGCGATCGGCCCGGCCCGCAGGTCCGCCAGCACCGCGTGGCAGCCGCTCTCCGTGAACTGCGCGCCGAGCACCAGCCGCACCTGCGGCTGGAAGGCGAGCACCACCTGACTGCGGCCCCGCCCCGGCTGCCGCTTGCCGATCTCCGTCAGGAAGCCGCGCTCCATCATGTGCGCGACCGCCTCGGAAACCGTCGCCTTGCTCAGCCCCGAGCGGCGGACAAGCTCCGTCCGCGTCGTCTCCGGGCTCTCGCGCAGCAGCTCGAACAGCGCCGCGTAACTCGCCTGCCCACTCACCGCCATCTCGCTCTATCCCTGTTTCGTCCAGACCGCGAACGAAGAGTGGTGCCGCCGTCCGCGCCGCGCCACCCCTTGGGGTCCGACTGCCCGCGCCGCCGGTCGCCGCGCCCCCGGCTCCTCGTGCCGCAAAGATCGACGTCCATTGTCGCACCCAATGAGCGGTCTGCGGAAGCCTGCGGGCTCGCGGGAGGCGGATGCCGCGGAGCCGGCGCGCGACGGGCCAGCGCCCGCGTTGACAGCCACCGGGGCGGCTGGTACATTCCCGAGATAGTTCGGATAGCAAACGAAGCCGTCACGGCACACCCGGAGCATCATCGTGGGGCCGGCGAGGGCACCGGCCTGGCGCGCGGCGACGCCAAGGAAAGGAACAGTGGGATGGTCCTGAACGAACAGGCACGAACGGGTATCTCCTCGGTCGAGCAGCTCGACGACGTGCTGACGACGCCCTCCGAGGCGCTGGTCGCCGACCTCGCCTCGCTCGACGGCGATGTGATGGTCATCGGCAGCGCCGGCAAGATGGGCCCCACCCTCACCGTCCTCGCCCAGCGCGCCCTCGATGCCGCCGGGCAGGGCCACAAGGCAATCGCCGTCTCCCGCTTCTCCGACGCCGCCGCCCGCGCGCGTCTCGACGCCGCTGGCGTGACGACCATCCCCGCCGACCTTCACGACTCCGCCGCGCTGGCGGCCCTGCCGGACGCTCCGAACATCGTCTACATGCTCGGCACCAAGTTCGGCACCACCGGCCGCGAGTACCTGACCTGGGCGACCAACGTCTACCTCGCCGGCAAGGTCGCCGAGCGCTTCCCGCGCGCCCGCTTCACCGTCTTCTCCTCCGGCAACATCTATCCCCTCCGCCCCGTCACCCAGGGCGGCGCCACCGAGGACGTCGCGCCCGACCCGGTCGGCGAGTACGCGCAGTCCTGCCTCGCCCGCGAGCGGATGTTCGAGCACTGGTCGATCCAGAACGGCACGCCGGTCTCCATCTTCCGCCTCAACTACGCGATCGACCTCCGCTACGGCGTCCTCTACGACATCGCCAGGCAGGTCCACGCCGGCGAGGCCGTCGACATCACGATGGGCAACGTCAACGTCATCTGGCAGGGCGATGCCAATACCATCGCCCTTCGCGCGCTGGCGAGGGCCTCCTCCCCGCCGGAGATCATCAACGTCACCGGTCCGGAGACGATCCCGATGCGCTTCCTCGTCGAGGCGTTCGCCCGGCGCTTCGGCGTCGAGCCGAAGCTGACCGGCGACGAGGCACCCACCGCGCTGCTCAACAACGCCGCCAAGGCGTTCGGCCTCTTCGGCTACCCCTCCGTCCCGCTGGCGACCATGATCGACTGGGTCGCCGCCTGGATCGAGGCCGGCGGCCCCTCGCTCGACAAGCCGACCCACTTCCAGGAGCGCGAGGGAAAATTCTAGCCCTGCATATGGGCGGGAACGTGGTAGGGGAGGCCCTTGTGGCCTCCCGCATCGCCGGAGGCGATATCGCACAGGCATAGGCCCTGCACCGCGCCAGTCCAACGCGTGGAGGGGCAGGCTCTCATGCCTGCCCGCTGCCACGCAGGGGCAGACGATCGCGAATGGAGGTCGCCCACAAGGGGCGACCGTACGGGCGGACTCCATGTCCGCCCTCGCCCGGGGGTCGTATCCGTTAATGAAAGACCAGCATCATGCCAAACAGTGAAAAACCGTCCCTCCACCCCGACAAGCGCGCCCGCCTCCATCAGGGCCTCGTCATCCCCGCGCACCCGCTCGCGCTCGACGCCGGCCGCACGCTGGACGCCCGCCGCCAGGCCGCGCTGACCCGCTACTACCTCGATGCCGGCGCCGGCGGTGTCGCCATCGGCGTCCACACCACCCAGTTCGAGATCCGCGACGTCCCCGGCCTCTACAAGGAGGTCCTCACCATCGGCGCCGGGACCGTCGACGCCTCCCCCGCCGCGCAGACCGCGATCAAGGTCGCCGGCGTCGTCGGCCCGACGGCGAAGGCCCTCGCCGAGGCGGAGATCGCCGCCGGCCTCGGCTACGACATGGCGCTCGTCGGCCTCGGCGGTCTCGGCGACTGGTCCGACGACCAGCTCGTCGGCCACATCGAGCAGGTGACGAAGGTCCTGCCCGTCTTCGGCTTCTACCTCCAGCCAAGCGTCGGCGGCCGCCCGCTCGGGTACAGCTTCTGGCGCAAGGTCGCCGAGCTGGAGGGCGTCGACGCGATCAAGATGGCACCCTTCAACCGCTACCAGACGCTCGACGTCGTCCGCGCCGTCGCCGAATCCTCCCGCCGCGACGACATCGCCCTCTACACCGGCAACGACGACAACATCGTCGCCGACCTCCTCACCACCTACCGCTTCGTCGTCGACGGCCAGCCGGTCGAGAAGCGGATCGTCGGCGGCCTCCTCGGCCACTGGGCGGTCTGGACGCATAGCGTCGTCAAGCTGCTCGCCGAATGTCACCGCGCCGTCGCGACGCGGGACGGCGATCTCATCGCCCGCTTGCTGACGACCAACATCGCCGTCACCGACGCCAACGCCGCCTTCTTCGACCCCCAGCACAGCTTCGCCGGCTGCATACCCGGCATCCACGAGGTCCTGCGCCGCCAGGGGCTGCTCGAGGGTCGCTGGTGCCTCAACCCGCACGAGGAGCTCTCCCCCGGCCAGCTCGAGGAGATCGACCGCGTCTACGCCGCCTACCCCGACCTCAACGACGACGCCTTCATCCGCGACCACCTCGACGCGTGGCTGGGATCGGGCGCCGCAGTCCAGTAGCCCCGGGCTGAAATGCCGCACTTGTGGCCGGGACCTCCAGAGCGATCCCTTCGTAGCCCCGGACATCGTGTCCGGGGTTCGCTTCCGACAAACCGCGTGCGTCTTCGGCACGCACCTGTGGCCGGCGTCGTCATTGTCGCTACCCGATTATCGCGATCTGTCGCAAAGGGCCGCCACAACGGCGGCCTGTACGGGAGGGCCTGCCCCTGCAGGTCGCAGCTGCGGGCGGTGCCCTCCCTCCGCCGCCATTGCCCCTCCCGCTTACCCTCCGTGAGCATCCTGGCCCCGCGCTTGCGTATCATTCTCCCGGTGCGCCCCGCAGCGCACGGGACATCAACCACCCAGGAGCCATCCACACCCATGACCACATCCGGACCGTTCGGCGACAAGCCGCAGCTCATGATCGTCATCGCCAGCGTCCGCGACGGGCGCGCCGGCAAGGCCGTCGGCGACTGGTTCACCCAGCTCGCCCAGGAGCACGGGACCTTCAACGTCACCGTCGCCGACCTCAAAGAGCTCGACCTGCCGCTGATGACCGAGCCGAACCACCCCCGCCTCCGCCAGTACACCCAGGAGAAGACGAAGCAGTGGAGCGCGATGGTCGACGCCGCTGACGCCTTCGTCTTCGTCATGCCCGAGTACAACTTCGTGGCCACCGCGCCGCTCATCAACGCCATCGACTACCTCGTCCAGGAGTGGGCCTACAAGCCGGTCGGCCTCGTCAGCTACGGCGGCGTCTCCGGCGGCCTTCGCGCGGCGCAGTCGATCAAGCCCCTGATCACCTCGATGAGCATGATGCCGATCAAGGAGGGCGTCACCATCCAGTTCGTCGCCAACCAGATCGACAAGGAGACCGGCGCCTTCCACCCGATCGACTCCCACACCTCCTCGGCAGAGACGATGCTCAACAGCCTCCGCCAGTGGGAATCCACCCTCCGCACCATGCGCGCCCCCATCGCCGCCGACTAGCGCGAAACTCGCCCCGGTCGCCCGCCCATGTAGCGCCGGATCTTGTGCCCGGCGTCGTTCACGTGGTCGGAGGTCGGCCACCGCCCGCAACCGCGGGGCCGACCGTACGGG
>DATLHE010000255.1:0-19834 GCA_035540335.1 Thermomicrobiales bacterium
GCGCAGGCGGCGCCGCTCACCGCCCGGATGCGCCCGCGCACGCTCCAGGAGCTGGTCGGCCACGAGGCGGTCGTCGGCGAGGGCACCCTGCTGCGGCAGGCGATCGAGCGCGACCAGCTCTTCTCGCTCGTCTTGTGGGCGCCGCCGGGATCGGGCAAAACGACCCTCGCCCGCCTCATCGCGAACGCGACCGAAGCGCATTTCGTCGCCATCAGCGCGGTCTCGTCCGGGGTGGCCGAGTTGCGGACCATCGCCCGCGAGGCCGCGGATCGGCTCGGCATGCACGGCCAGCGCACCGTGCTGTTCATCGACGAGATTCACCGCTTCAACAAGGCGCAGCAGGACGCCATCCTGCCGCACGTCGAGGACGGAACGGTCATCCTCATCGGGGCGACGACCGAGAACCCGTCGTTCGAGGTCAATGCGCCGCTGCTCTCACGCTCCCGCGTCATCACCCTGCGGCCGCTCGCCGATGAGGATATCAAGTCGATCGTCCGGCGAGCGCTGGCCGACCGCGAGCGTGGCATCGGCGCCGACGAGCTCACGATCACCGACGACGGCCTCGATCTGCTCGCCAACATGGCGAACGGCGATGCCCGCTTCGCGCTCAACACGCTGGAGTTCGCCGCCACCGGCGCCGGCGATGACCGGACCATCTCCGCCGCACTCGTCCAGGAAGCCGCGCAGCGCCGCGCCGCGACCTACGACAAGGGCGGGGACGACCACTACGACACCATCTCGGCGCTCCACAAGACGATCCGCGGCTCGGACCCCGACGCCGCGCTCTACTGGCTGGCACGGATGCTGGAGCGAGGCGACGACCCGCTCTACGTCGCGCGCCGTCTCGTCCGCTTCGCATCCGAGGACGTCGGGCTGGCCGATCCGCAGGCGCTTCCGATCGCGATGGCCGCCCAGCAGGCCGTCCACTTCCTCGGGATGCCCGAGGGCGCGCTGGCGTTGGCCGAGCTGACCGTCTACCTCGCGTTGGCGCCAAAGAGCAACGCGATCTACCGGGGCTACGGGGCCGTGCGCGACGACGTGGCGATGACGCGCAACGACCCCGTGCCGCTGCACCTGCGGAACGCGCCCACCAGGCTCATGAAGAACGAGGGGTATGGCAAGGGCTATCGATACGCGCACGATTACGCCGAGGGTGTGATCGGCCAGCAGAATCTGCCGGATAATGTGCGTGGGCGCCGCTACTACGAGCCGACCAACCGCGGGTTCGAGCGCGAGCTCGCCGGGCGCCTGCAGCGAATCCGCGAGATCTATCGTCAGACCGAAGAGCAGACGTCCGCCGAAGAGCCGACACACCAGGAGCGTTCATGACCGTCACGATCCCGATGCGCCGATCCTACGGCCGAGCCACGGACGGCCTGCGGCCGATCTCCATTGCCCCGAATGCGCTCCCGCACGCGGAGGGGTCGGCGTACATCAAGATCGGCGACACCCACGTCCTCTGCGCCGCGTCGGTCGAGGAGAACGTCCCGCGCTGGATGAAGGGCTCGGGCAAGGGCTGGGTGACGGCAGAGTACGCGCTGCTGCCGCGCTCGACCAAGGAGCGCACGCCGCGCGAGGCGGTCAACGGCAAGCAGGGCGGCCGCACCGTCGAGATCCAGCGCCTCATCGGGCGCTCGCTGCGCGCGGTGACCGATCTGGAGGCGCTCGGCGAGCGGCAGATCATCCTCGACTGCGACGTCATCCGCGCCGACGGCGGCACCCGCTGCGCCGCGATCACGGGCGCCTATGTCGCGCTGGCGCTGGCCTGCAAGCGGCTGATGGACGAGCGCCGGCTGCGCCGCTATCCGCTGAAGGCGGCGCTCGCCGCGGTGAGCGTCGGGGTCGTCAACGGCGTGCCGGTCCTCGACCTCGACTACGCCGAGGACTCGAAGGCCGACGTCGACGCCAACATCGTGATGACCGACCAGAACGCGTTCGTGGAGATCCAGAGCACGGCCGAGCAGGAGCCCTTCACGCCGGCGGCGCTGGAGATGATGCTGGTGCTGGCGAGCACGGGCCTCGACCAGATCTTCGCCGCGCAGCGCAAGGCGATCGGGGAGTAGCCCCGGGCCAAAGTGCCCGGGGCATTCGCCAACACGGTGATTGGATCGGAATGATGGTTCGCCCCGGTAGCGCCGGGTCTTGTACCCGGCGTCCGTCCAACACAACGGCATTTGGCGACCGGGACGGCGCCCCGACAACCGGCTCGCGCTTCACCAATTCACGTCATCCTGACCGAAGGGAAGGATCCCCCGGCGCCGCAGCGCCGCTCTCTCTTGGCGCGTCCTGGCACGACGTTCCAGTCTCGAAGGACGCTTTGCGTAAGGTTTTTGCGTGCGCTTGGAATGAGGGGGGTCGGTGTAGGGGCAAACTCGTGCCCGTCCTGAGCGCAGCGAATGCATCTGTCCGTCAGCCAGCAGAGCCGGATTGACGCTGCACAATCGCGCCGACGACGGGCACGACGTCCGTCCTTGCGCCGTCATGCCGCCTGCACGCCGACCCCGCACACAAGGTGCGGGGCTACGAAACATCGTGTGTGCCCTACAGCTCCAGCGCGATGTCGATGAGCGCCTGCTTCAGCGCGTTCGTCCAGTCGGCGGAGACGGCGCTGATGCGGACGTGGTTGCGCAGCTCCGGGTGTGGGGGGCGGTGGACGTCGATGCCCCGCTCCGCGAGGCGCGGCACGAAGAAGTCGGCCGACCCGCGCTCGAACCGGCAGAGCAGGAAGTTCGCCCACGACGGGTACGGCGGGCTGATCATGTTCAGCTTGCGGATCTGCCGGAAGAGCCGGCCCTTCTCGATCATCACCCGGCGCACGGACGCCATCACCGCCGTCAGGTCATCCAGCGTCGCCAGCGCGGCGACCAGCGACAGCCGCGCCACGCCGGAGGGCCGGCTGCGCCTCGCGATCTCCCGCGCCAGCTTCGGCGGCGCGACCGCCCACGCCAGCGGCAGCGAGGCGAGCCCCGCCCACGTCTCGAACGTCTGCACGACGACCAGGTTCTCGAACTCGCGCGTCAATGGCAGGATCGTCCGCGGGCTGTACGTCGCGTGGCGCTCATCGACGACCACCACGGCGCACTGGCGCGTCAGTCGCACGGTCTCCTGCACGGTGATGACGGTGCCGGACGGATCGTTCGGGGACATCACGAGCGCCGTCGCGCCGCGCGGCAGGCCGGAATCGCTGGCGTCGACCGGCATGAGGAAGCCCTTCCGGCGAGGGATGCGCTCCACCTGCGCGCCGTACTGGCCGACCCACGCCTCCTGCGCGGGATCGGTCGGCGGGAAGACGAGCAGCGGGCCGTGATCCGACCGCCAGCGGGCGATCATCGCCGTCAGCTCGTCGACGCCGTTGGCGAGCACGATCCAGCTCGCGGGCACCCCGGCGATCGCGCCGAGGCGCTCGCGCAGCCGTACCTCGAGATCGGCCGCGCTCTGGAGCTGCGGGTCGTCCGCGGCGATCGCGTCGAGCACGCGCTCCGTGGGACCGAACGGGTTTTGCAGGAGGTCGAGGCGGATGCGCCGCCTCTGGCCAATGGCAACAGACATGAAGCAAGCACGACCTTGATGAGCGAGAGGATATTCGACAGCGGAAACCGCTAGTCCCGGGGGCGCACGAGGTCCATCCTATCAGGATGGGCGCCGACCGGCGCCGGGGTGATCGTGCGGACCTGCCGCCCGCGCGCCACCTCGTAGATGGCGATGCCGCCGGTCACCTGGGCGGCGACGTTGCGAACCGGCGTGCCGCCGGGCGTGCGCCCGAACTCGTTGCCCAGGTGGGCGTGCCCGTGCAGGACGAGATCGACGGGGTGCGCGTCCACGACGCGGCCCAGCTGGGAGTTGCCCAGCATCCAGTACTTCATCGGCGGCTCCGCGCCCAGCGTGGAGACCGTCGGCGCGAAATGCATGAGCACGATCATCGCATCGACGTCGTGGGCCTCGAGCGAATCGAGCGCGGCGTGCAGGCGCGCCGCCTCCCGTCGCGACTTGACGGCGATCGCCTGGCTGAACCGCGCGCCGGGAACCCGGGGCGACTCATCCGGCCAGAAGCCACCGCCTGTACCGCTGACGCCGGCGAAGCCGATCGCCGGCCCGCCGGGCACGTCCAGCCGCAGCATGTCGCCATCCAGCAGCCGCACGCCGGACGCCTCGTAGGTGCGGCGCATGACCGCCCGCCGGAGGCCCCGCCGGTCGTGGTTGCCGAGCACGGCGACCATCGGGACATCGACCGTCGCGAGCATGGCGGCGACCAGCTCGACCTCGGGAATGCGGCCACCCTCGGTGAGATCGCCCGCGAGCACCAGGACATCGACAGCGCCCCGCAGGGCCGCAAGGTCCCGATGCAGATGCTCGGGGATATGCGTCTGGATATGGAGGTCGCCGATCGCGGCGATGCGGACCGTCCTGGCCGCCCGCTCCGGCGCCGGTTTCGAATTGGACACGTTCTCGGACTACTCTCCCCCGGCGGCGTCCCTCCAGGCAATTCCGCCGCGGCGTGTGCGTCCGCCGGAGCATTGATGACGGTGGACCCCGCTCCGGCACTGCCCCAAGTCTACCGTATGGCCGTCTCGCGCCCGTGCGATGGCCGCGCTCGGGGTGGTCCCGGTGAACGGACGGCCCATATACTGTAGCGAGCCATTCCGCGTGGCCGGTTTTGGGCTGCGCGGCGTCAGACGCGCTCCTGTTCGCCTTCACAGATCGGAAGTGATCCGTCACATGCCTTTCGCACGTCATCACGCCGGCCGCCGGTCGCCGCTACCTGCCCTGCTCGCGCTGCTCGTCGCGGTCATGCTGGTCGGTCCGCTCGGCGCGAGCGCCGCGCCGAACAGCCCGGCGCGGCCCGAATCCGGCTCCCCGATCGCCCCGCCGGACGTCTCCGCGAAAAGCGTCTATGTGTTCGACATGACGTCGGGCATCGAGCTCTATTCGAAGGACCCGAAGGAGCACCTGCAGGTCGGCAGCATCGTCAAGATCGCCACCGCGCTGGTCGTAATGGAGAACGCGCAGCTCGACGAACAGGTCAAGATCGTCGAATCGGACCTCGTCGACGTCAACGTCTACTCCAACATGGCCCTGGTCAAGGGCGACACGCTGACGGTCAGCCAGTTGCTCTACGGCCTCCTCATCCCCTCCGGCAACGACGGCGCGCGGGCGCTCGCCCGGCACGTCGGCGCGAAGCTGAGCGGCAGCGAGGATCCGAACACCGCGATGGATGCCTTCGTCAAGGCCATGAACGCCTACGCCGCCGACCTGGGCCTCAAGGACACGCGCTTCACAGTGCCGGACGGCATCGACACACCAAACAGCTACTCCTGCGCCCACGACGTGGCGATCCTCGGCGCGGAGCTGATGAAGAACGAGTTCCTTGCCGGGGTCGTCAGGGAGCCCGGCTACAGCTTCGTCTCCGTCGGCCCCGAGCAGCGCCAGTACCAGAAGGCGACGACCAACCTGCGGCTCAACGTCAACGGCATCGTCGGCGTCAAGACCGGCACGACCGACCAGGCGGGCGCCAACGTCGTGCTTGCGCGGCAGGTCAACGGCGGCGGCAACACGGTGATCATGGCGATCGTCGGCGCCGACCCGACGACCAACGCCGCGGGCGAGGATGGCCGCTGGGGCGACGCCGACACGATCGTCGCCAACATGGACCAGACCTTCACGTGGGCGACGCCGGACACCGCCGATCTCCTGCCGGGGCTGGCGGAGCAGATGAGCATCTGGGACGTCCAGTTCCAGAATCCGCCCGCCGTTCCGGTGCCCTCCGGCGAGGTGACGCTCGGCTACCAGCTCCAGGTCGGGCCCCCGGCCGATCCGGGCAAGCAGGTCGGCTCGGTGCACCTCTACTTCGGTGACGCCGAGGTCGGCAGGATCCCGATCTACCAGGCGGGCGAGCAGGCGTCCGCCCCGGCCCTGCGATTGGCGGCCTGAGATGAGCAAACGCGCCCCGTCCTCACGACACGAACGCGACGACGCACCCGCCGGCGAGCGCCTGCAGCGCGTGCTGGCCGCGCGTGGCGTTGCCTCTCGCCGGTCCTCCGAGCAGCTAATCGTCGATGGCCGCGTCCAGGTCAACGGCGCCACCGTCACCGAGCTTGGCACCCGCGTCGACCCGCTGAACGACGAGATCCGCGTCGACGGCAAGGTGCTGCGCCGCCAGCGCCCACGCTTCATCCTGCTCAACAAGCCGAGCGGTTTCATCACGACCGTCAGCGACGAGCGCAAGCGGTGGACGGTGATGGACCTGGTCGACGTGCCCGAGCGGGTCTACCCCGTCGGGCGGCTCGACCGCGAGACGCAGGGCCTGCTCCTGCTCACCAACGAGGGCACCGTCGCCAACCGGGTCATGCATCCGAAGTACGGGCTTGCGAAGGAATACCACGTCATCACCAACAAGCGGCCGACCGACCGCCAGCTCCAGCGCGTGCGCGACGGCATCGAGGTGGCCGGGCGGATGGTCGTGCCGGACGAGTGCCGCCTGCTGCGCGAGAGCCCCGAAGGCATCATCGTCAAGGTCGTCCTGCATGAGGGGCTCTACCACGTCGTGCGGCAGATCATGGAGACGGTGGGCATCGAGGTCGTCCGCCTGCGCCGCGTCCGCGTCGGGCCGCTGACGATCCAGGGCATTCCCTCGGGCGCCTGGCGCGACCTGACGCCGGGCGAGCTGTCGCAGCTCTATGAGGCGCTCGGCCTGCCCGCCGAGGATGCCGAACGGGTCAACATGCGCCGGCCGCAGCAACTGTCGCCGACCGGTGGCTTCCACCATCCCGGCAGCTCGGGCCCACAGCGCGGACCGGCTGGTCAGCGTGGCGGCGGGCAAGCCCCACGGCCACCCGCCGAGCACGGCGGGCACGACCGCGACCGCCGGCCGTCCGAGCGAAAGCCGTCCGGTGAGCGTCCGGGGCCGGGACGTCCGGCACGCGGGCCGCATCAGCCGAACGATCGCCAACGCACATCTCCGGGGAGAGGGAATGACGGAACACGACCATCGCCTGGTCATCGCAATCGACGGCCCGGGCGCGGCCGGTAAATCCACGGTCGCGCGGGAGCTCGCCGACCGCCTGCACGTGCTCCTGTTCGACACCGGAGCGCTCTACCGGGCGATCACGCTCGCCGCGCTGCGCGCGGGCATCGACCCGGCCAAGGGCAAGAAGCTCGCCCGGCTCGCCGACGACTCGCAGATCGACCTCCAGCCGGCCTCCATCGAGGATGGGCGGCTGGCCGACGTGCTGCTGGACGGCGAGGACGTGACGTGGGAGATCCGCACGCCCGAGGTCGATGAGAACGTCTCGCAAGTCTCCGCGCATCCCGAGGTGCGCCAGGCGCTGCTCGGCGCGCAGCGGCGGATCGCCGACCGCAACAAGGTCGTGATGGTCGGCCGCGACATCGGCACCGTCGTCACGCCGGACGCCGGCACAAAGGTCTACCTCGACGCCAGCGCCGAGGAGCGCGCCCGCCGCCGCTACCACGATCTGCGCCACCAGGGCGTCGACACGACCTATTCTGCCGTCCTCGACGACCTCCGGGAGCGCGACTTCAAGGACTCCAGCCGGGCGACCGCGCCCTTGCGCGCCGCCGACGACGCGGTGCGCATCGTGACCGATGGCCGCTCGGTCGACGACATCGTCAACACCATCGAGGGCATCGTGCAGCAGCGCTGGAAATCGCTCACATGAGCGAGGGGGCGCAACGCACGACCGATCTCCGCGCCGGGACGATGCGACCGGTCACCCACCGTCTTCTCCGCGCGTTCCTGCTTGGCCTGGCGAAGGTGCTGGTCCGCCTGCGGATCGAAGGGATGGACCACATCCCTCGCAGTGGCGGCGTGATGATCGTTGGCAACCACCTCCACAATGCCGACCCGGTCCTGATCTCGATCGCCGTGCCGCGCTCGCTGCATTACATGGCGAAGCGGGAGCTCTTCGACGTCCCGGTGATCGGGCGTATCCTGCGCTGGGCCGGGGAGTTCCCGATCAATCGCGGCCACGCCGATCGGGCGGCGATCCGGCGGGCCGTCGCCACCGTCCAGCAGGGGATCGCGCTCGGGATGTTCCCCGAGGGCACGCGGTCGCGGAGCATGAAGATCGAGCGGGTGCTGCCCGGCGCCGGGCTGGTCGCCTTGCAGGGCAAGGTGCCGATCGTGCCGGTGGCTATCACCGGCACCGAGCGCCTGCCGCTGAATGGGACCAAGCAGCATCGCAAGGCCGATGCGCCCTTCCCCGACCCCGGCCACAAAGGCGTCCGCGTGATCTTCGGCGCGCCGTTTGAGATTCCGGCGACGGTCGACGGCAAGCGGATGTCGCCCGACGCCGCGACGGACTACATGATGCAGCGCGTCGCCGACCTGCTTCCCGAGGCCTACCGGGGCATCTACGGGCCGCACGATCTGGCCCCGTAGACCCGCACCTGCCCCTGCGGGCCGCAGCTGCGGGCGGTGTGCGGGGTTCGCCTTGCTGACCCCATCCCCGTAGAGCCGGGTCTCGCAGCTGCGGGCGGTACCGCACGTGTTGCCGGCGCCCGCCCACGACAGCGGCGTTGCGATGCGAGAACAGCGACATGTCCTGGTAGCGCCGGGTCTTGTACCCGGCGTCGTCCTCGGCCACCCAGGGCCGAGGCTACCGGACGCCGCGCATCCACCCCCATCCCTCATTCCGAGCGAGTGCGTAGGAACCTACGCGAAGCGGTGTCCGCCGCAGAACCGTTCACGCCCTGAACCCTCGAACCCCAATCCCCGTCATCCTGAGCGCAGCGAAGAATCCCCGGCGCCGCAGCGCCGGTCGCTCTTGGCTTGTCCAAAAGCCAAGCGTGCCTGATGCGACCACTGCTTCACGTAGGGTTGCCCCGGCCAAGCCCGCAGGGCGAGAGGTTGTTAGGGGAGGGGTTGCCCCGGGAAAACGGGTTGGTCGCAAAATGTGCATCGCGTCGCCATGCGTTCCCAGAGGGATACGGGACATCTACGGATGAGGATTCACCCACGTCGCAGGTCCCGTCCGATCCGTCTATTCAAAGATGCTCACGTTGGGCCCCACACTCGGGAAGTGAGCACCTTTGACATCTTTGAAGAGGTGATAAGTAGAAAGTTGAGCCCTGCGCGCTACCCCTCGTCGGCGATCATCCGCTCCCGCTCGTCGTCACTGGCGAGGAAGGGATTCTCCTCCTGGTCGCCCCACTGCATCTCAAAGACGCCCACCTGGACGGTGTCGCCGTCCTTGACGCCCATCTTGGCAAGCTCGGAAAGGATCCCCGCCCGCTCCAGCACGCGCTGGAAGCGATCGGCCGACTCCCACTGGTCGAAGTTGGTCATCTTGGCGAAGCGCTCGATGCCGACGCCGGAGACCACGAAGTGGTCCGGCGCGGTCTGCGCGATGTCCCACGCCCGCTCATCGACGTTGCCGAGCGTGTAGACGCGGCGGCGCGGCTTCTCCGCGGCGAGCTTGCGCTCCTCCGCCTCGGCCTCGCGGATGTCGCGCATGCGGGCGCCGATCTCGTTGTGGAGCGTGGTGACACCCTCGCCGGTCGCGGCCGAGATCTCGAAGACGTCGTACCCTTCACGGGCCAGCGTCGCGCGCAGGCGTGGCAGGTTCTCCCGCGCCTCGACGAGGTCGACCTTGTTGAGGGCGACGATCATCGGCTTCCTCGCCATCTCCTCGTCGAACTCGACCAGCTCACCGTTGATCTTGCGGAAGTCGTCCAGCGGGTCACGTCCCTCGAGGCCGCCGGCGGCGTCCAGCACGTGGACCAGCAGCTTCGTCCGCCGCACGTGGCGAAGGAACTCGTGACCGAGGCCGTGGCCGGCGGCGGCGCCCTCGATCAGGCCCGGGATGTCGGCCATCACGAACGTCTCCCCGCCCGGGCCGCCCAGCTCGACGACGCCGAGAATCGGCTGCAGTGTCGTGAACGGGTAGTCGGCGATCTTCGGCCGGGCGCGGGTGGACGCCGCGAGCAGCGTCGACTTGCCGGCGTTCGGCAGACCGACGAGGCCGACATCCGCGATCAGGCGCAGCTCGAGCCGCAGCCACATCTCGACGCCGGGCTCGCCGAGCTCCGCGATGCGCGGCGCCTGGCGGGTGGACGACTTGAAGTGGACGTTGCCGAGGCCGCCCTTACCGCCCTTGGCGACGACAAACTCCTCGCCGGGCTCGGTGAGGTCGGCAATCATCTCGTCGGACTCGTCAAGGAAGACGACGGTGCCCGGCGGGACATCGACGAAGACCGTCTTGCCCGCCTTGCCGAATTTCTTCTGTCCCGCGCCGCCACCGCCGTCCATGGCGATATAGCGGCTGACGAACTGGAAGGGCAACAGGCTGTTGAGGTTGTCCTTGACGCGGAGGACGACATCGCCGCCGCGACCACCATCGCCGCCGTCCGGACCACCCTTGGGGACGTACTTCTCCCGCCGGAACGAGGTCGAACCGTTGCCTCCACTACCAGATTTCACATAGATACGCGCGGTATCGACAAGGGCCATAGAAGTCCTCCGATTATTGGGTCGTCCATTATCGACGCGGTGCAAGGATACCCGGTTGGAGCGATTCGGGCAGGGAAAGGGCCGGAGGCGCCAGGCGGCGAGAATAGAGCAGTCCCCGGCAATGTAGCCGGGGGGTCGCGTCGGGCACATCCCAGATTCGTAGCCCCGCACCTGGTGTGCGGGGTCGTCGCCAGCAACTGCGTTCCATTTCCGCCACGGCGCCCCGCCTCGGTAGCGCCAGGTCTTGTACCGCTCCTGTGGCCGGCGTCGTTTCACCACCACGACGGAACAATGCCGGAACGGCCGTTCGTACGGGTACCCTGCGGCCAGGTGTCCGGGTCCGGGCACCACCAAGGTGCATCAATGGTAGAACGGGTCGCGGCGACTGGCGTCCCGTCCGAGCCGAAGCTGATTGCTCAGGATGCCATTGGCGGGCCGCAACAACCCCGGGCATTGTCCGCCCGGGGCTACTTTCACGGCGACGCTTACTCGTCCAGGTAGTCGCGCAGCATCTTGGCGCGGCTGGGATGGCGCAGCTTGCGCAGCGCCTTCGCCTCGATCTGGCGAATCCGCTCGCGGGTGACGCCGAACTGCCGCCCGACATCCTCCAGCGTGCGCGTGCGCCCATCGTCCAGCCCGTAGCGCATGTAGAGGACCTCGCGCTCGCGGTCGGAGAGCGTGTCGAGCACGTCCTCGACCTGCTCGCGCAGCAGCTGGCGGCTGGCGGCGTCGGCCGGGGCCGGCATCTTTTGGTCCTCGATGAAGTCGCCGAGGCTGCTGTCCTCCTCCTCGCCGATCGGCGTCTCGAGGCTCACCGGATCCTGGCTGATCTTGAGGATCTCGCGCACGCGCTCGGGCGTCATTTCCATGACGACCGCCAGCTCCTCGTGCGTCGGCTCGCGCCCCAGCTCCTGTTGCATCTGGCGGCTGGTCCGGAGCAGGCGGTTGATCGTCTCCACCATATGCACGGGGATGCGGATCGTGCGCGCCTGGTCGGCGATGGCGCGGGTGATCGCCTGGCGGATCCACCACGTCGCATAGGTGCTGAACTTGAATCCCTTGTGATGCTGGAACTTCTCGACCGCGCGAATGAGGCCGAGGTTTCCCTCCTGAATCAGGTCCAGCATGCCCATGCCGCGGCCGACGTACTTCTTGGCAACGGAGACGACGAGCCGCAGGTTAGCCTCGGTGAGCGCGACCTTCGCGTTGCGTCCGGACTGCTGCAGCTCCCGCCAGCGGCGCGCCTGGCGACGCTCGCGCACCTCCCAGGCACTGCGGATGGCGGCGTCGGACGGCCAGTCGCCGATCGCCGTCAGGCGGCCCTGGATCGGCTCCACCAGGTCCCACTCGACCACGCGCAACCGCATCTGCTCCTCGAGCTCGGTCGCCGAGATGTCATAGCGGGCGCAGATGGCCTCCACCGCAGAATCCGGCACGTTCGTCATCGGCAACACGCGGCCGAGCACCTGCGGGATGGAGATCAGCTCCCCCTCCGGTTCGATCGCCTGCCAGAGATCGCGAGCCATCGGCCAGCCGGCGCGGAACGCGTGGTAGATCGCCATCCCGACTTCCGTCGCGGAGGGCTCGAGACCGCCCGTGGACGAGAGCTGGCCGAAGAGCAGCGTGAGATACTCGCCTCGCTCCATCGCCATGGAGAGCTCGACCTCGCGCGGGGCCGTCAGCAGCGGCACGCGGCCAATCTCGCGCAGGTACATGCGCACCGGGTCGTCGAGGCTGACCCCGGCGAGGTCGCTCTCCGCGATCGCCTCGGCGGTGACGGCGTTCCGGAAATCCTCGATCTCGATGTCCGGCTCGTCCTCCTCGAGCTCGACGTCAAGCGGGATATCGGGCAGCTCGGCGGCGTCCTCATCCACGCCGGCGCCCGCCAGCAACTCGTTCAGGTTGGCCAGGCGGCGATCGAGCGCCGTCTCTTCGGTGGCTTCGTCAGTGTCAACAATGAGGGCGTCCAGCGCGTCGCTGTCGCTCCCGTCATCTGCGGATGATCGGTTCCGGTGATCGCTCAAGACCTTGGCTCCCTCGACCATGGACAGTCGACCTTTCTCTTGTCATCCCCGCATTGTGTGGCCCACGGGAACCGCTCGTGCTTGACGCCGGCCGCCCATCGTTATGTCATGAGGACAGCGCGAACACCGGAGCGTTAACGGGAGCGCCGGCTCACGGGAGGTGCGCCGCTCCCAACGGGATACGCGCCCGCGCCCATGAGTGACGCATCAGGGACGGCTCTGGCAGGATGACACGTCCATCACCAACCATCAGTGCATCACCGTCCCCGGCGATATCGCGAGTCGAGATGCGCATGCTTGCTATTCGGCTGGCAACGTTCTTTTCCCAGACACGTGGACCGTACACGCTGCCGCCAGATTTTGCAAGGAAACGCGATAGCGCACTCTCTCCCCCGTGGTTCAACGTCCATGGTCGCTGTTTGTGAGATCACGCGCCCTGCGCCGCGCGCACGTCCATACGCATCAGATCCTCATACGTCTCGCGCCGCCGCATCAGACGCGTCTGCCCATCCTGAACCAACACGACCGCCGGGCGAGGGGCCATATTGTAGTTGCTCGCCATCGCGAGGCAATAGGCCCCCGCCGCCGGGATCGCGAGCAGGTCGTCACGCTCCAGCACCGGCAGGTCAATGTCCTCGATCAGCAGATCACCTGACTCGCAGTACTTCCCGGCGATGGTGACGGTCTCCCGCTCGACGCCACCCTCCCGATTGGCGAGCGCGGCGCTGTAGACCGCGTCGTAGAGCGTCGGACGGATGTTGTCGGCCATGCCGCCGTCGACGGAGACGTACGTCCGCACGCCCGGCAACGCCTTGCGGGCCCCGACGCGGTAGACGGCCACCCCGGCGGGCCCGGCGATCGCCCGGCCCGGCTCGACGATGACCACCGGCAGCGGCAGCCCACGTTCGGCGCACCCGTCGCGCACGGCGGCGCCGATCAGGTCCGCCCACGCCTCGGGCGACAATGGCCGATCGGTGTCGACGTAGGCGATGCCGAAGCCGCCGCCGGGCGAGAGCTGCTCCAGCTCCACGCCGTGGCGGTCGCGCATGACGACGGCGAAATCGAGCATCTCAGCCACGGAATCGACCGATGCCTCCGGGTCGAAAAGCTGAGAGCCGACGTGCGCGTGATACCCCGCGAGGCGCAGTCCCGGCGTGGCGACCAGCCGCGCGACCGCCTCGGCAGCCTGGCCATCGGCGATCGGCAGGCCGAACTTGGAGTCCGCGACGCCGGTGCTGATCTTCTTGTGGGTGTGAACGTCGACGCCGGGGTTGACGCGCAGCAGCACGGTGAGCGGCTCGGCGCGGTCCGCGCAGAGCCCGGCGAGCAGGTCGATCTCGTCGAGATTGTCGACGATAACCTTGCCGATGCCGGCGTCGAGCGCCATCGCCAGCTCGTCGCGGCCCTTGTTGTTGCCGTGGAGCGAGATTCGCTCCGCCGGCATCCCCGCCCGCAGACCGGCGAAGAGCTCGCCACCGGAGACGACGTCCAGCCCCAGCCCCTCCTCGACCAGCATCTCGACCAGCGCGGTCGTGAGAAACGCCTTGCCGGCGTACACGACGCGGCTGCCCGGCAGCTCCTGCGCGAAGGCGTCGCGATAGCGCCGCATGGCATTCCGCAGCGCCGCCTCGTCATAGATGTAGACGGGCGTGCCGTGCTCGCGGGCGATCTCCGCCACCGGGACGCCGCCGATCACCAGCTCGCCGCGGTCGTTGCGGTGCGTCCCCGCGGGCCACACGCTCGTCATCGTTGTGCTGTCCTGCGCCACCATGACGCACCCTCCCTCGCCGATCGCTCGTTTCCAGATTGCCGAATTGTCACACAAGTGGGGCCGAACGGCCCGCGGGAATCGCGCATGCCGCAGGGAAGCGGGCTCGCGTTGGCCACTCCCCGACAGCGTTCTCGCACGATCCCGTAGGGGCGGGATTGAACGCGCTCGACCAACTTCTTGGGCAGCCTCCGAGCCGCGCGTTCAATAACCCTCACCGTGCACGATCGCCCCGGCTGCATCGGTTCTCCGTACGGTCGGCCCTGCACCTGCGGCCGCAGGTGCGGACGGTGGCCGAGCTCCGCCCCCGGCCACCCCGGGCCGTCGCCCCGTACAATGGACGGCAGCGCGTCCGACCGTCGGCACGCCGGACTCCCCATCTTCTTGAAGGACCACCTCGTGGGATTGAACATCGCCGTGCGCTCCGTGGCCGGCACCCTGACGCGCGACGACGCCGACAGCAGCGTGCGCGCCGGCACCCTCTACGGCTTCCTCGCCTATGCGTCGTGGGGCGTGCTCCCGCTCTACTTCCACGCCCTCGCCCCGGCCGGCGCGGTCGAGATCCTGGCGCACCGGATCGTCTGGTCACTCGTCTTCTGCCTCATGCTCGGCGCCCTCACCCGCGAGCTCGCGCAGATCGTGCCGATCCTGCGCTCGCCGCGCCGCCTGCTGCTGCTCACGATCGCGGCGGCGCTGTTGGCGGTCAATTGGGGCGTCTACATCTACGCGGTGACCACCAACAACGTCGTGGAAAGCTCGCTCGGCTACTTCATCAACCCGCTGATCCTCGTCGTGATGGGCGTCGTCGTGCTGCACGAGCGGCTCCGCCCGATGCAGTGGGCGGCGGTCGGGCTCGGCGCGGTCGCCGTGCTCGTCATCGCATTCGACTACGGCCGCCTGCCGTGGGTCGCCCTCTCGCTCGCCACGTCGTTCGCGCTCTACGGGTTCATCAAGAAGCGCGTCGGCGCCAGCATCGGCGCGCTGCAGAGCATGACGACCGAGACGGTGCTGATGGCGCCGTTCGCCGCGGCCGCCATCGTCTGGATCGAGCGCGCCGGCGACGGCACCTTCACCGCCGAAGGGCCGTCCCACACGCTCCTGCTGCTCTCGACCGGCGTCATCACCGCCGTTCCGCTCATCCTCTTCGCCGCCGCGGCGCGCCGGGTACCCCTGGCAACGATGGGGCTGCTCCAGTTCATCGCCCCGGTCCTGCAGTTCATCTGTGGCGTCGTCGTCTTGGGGGAGGACGTGCCGGCCGTGCGCTGGGTCGGCTTCGGGCTGGTCTGGATCGCGCTGGCGCTGCTCACGAACGACTCGCTGCGCACCCTGCGCGCGCGGCGGCGGCACGTCCGCGCCGGGGCAGCAGCCTGACACGCGACCGTCATTGCTATACTTGTCGCGGGCATCCGGGATGCCCGCTTCCCAACCTCGTGCCTGAACCGCTCATGGGTATGACCGTCGTGACACAGCTGGTGCAGTGACAATCTCCATACGAGCCCCGCGACGCTGACCGGTCCGCCCGGTTCCACGCGTCCATCGTCGTCATGCCCGCCGTGTGCACACGTCAGAAAGTCCCATCATGCCGCCTCTGAGCATCCTGACCGTTTCCAACCTCGCCAAGTCCTACGGCGTCGAGCAGATCTTCGCCAACGTCTCCTTCCAGATCCAGGAGCGCGAGCACGTCGCCCTCGTCGGCGTCAACGGCGCCGGCAAGTCGACCGTGCTGCGCATCATCGCCGGCATCGAGCACCCCAACGCAGGCGAGATCGTCCAGGCGACCGGCCTGCGCGTCACCTACCTGCCGCAGGAGGCCGCCTTCACCAGCGACAACACGCTGCGCGAGGAGGCGAAGCTCGCCTTCGCGCCGGTGCTGGCGATGGCCGAGCGCATGCGCGAGATCGAGCACGCGATGGCCGACGCGGACGACACCGCCCTCGACGAGCTGCTGGCGGAGTACGACCGCCTGCAGATCCGCTTCGAGGCGGCCGGCGGCTACGACGTCGAGCACCGCACCGACGAGGTGCTGCAGGGCCTCGGCTTCTCGCAGGAGCAGTTCGACGATCCCGTCGAGCGCCTCAGCGGCGGCCAGAAGACCCGCGTCGCGCTCGCCAAGGCGCTGCTGGCCGACCCCGACCTGCTGCTGCTCGATGAGCCGACGAACCACCTCGACCTCGAGATGCTGGAGTGGCTGGAGGAGTTTCTCGGCCGCTGGAACGGCGCCTGCCTGATCGTCTCCCACGACCGCTATTTCCTCGACCGCGTCACCACCCGCACGCTCGACCTCTCCTTCGGCCGTCTGGAGGACTACCCGGCCTCCTACGCGAAGTACCTGCCGATGCGGGCCGAGCGCGAGGCGCGCCGCCGCAAGGAGTACGTGGAGCAGCAGGAGTACATCGCCCGGCAGGAGGAGTTCATCCGCAAGTACGGCGCGGGCCAGCGCTACCGCGAGGCACGCGGCCGCCAGAAGAAGCTGGACCGCCTGGAGCGCATCGAACGGCCGCAGGAGCACGACCAGATGCACCTGCGACTCGGCAGCAACGTCCGCTCCGGCCGCACCGTGCTCTCGTCGACCAACCTGGAGATCGGCTACCGGGATCCGGACGGCCCCGCCGTACTGATCCGGACGCCGGACCTGACGATCGAGCGCGGCGACCGCATCGGCCTACTCGGCCCGAACGGCGCCGGCAAGACGACGCTGATCAAGACGCTCGTCGGCGCGCTGCCGGCGCTGAAGGGCGAGTACAACTACGGCACCAACGTCAAGCCGGGCTACTACGCACAGTCGCACGAGCAGCTGCGGGGCAAGGGCGACGGCACGCCGCTCTCGCTGATCCTCGGCACACAGTCGATGAGCGAGGAATACGCCCGCACCTACCTCGGGCGCTTCCTGTTCAGCGGCGACGACGTCTACAAGCACATCTCGTCGCTCTCCGGCGGCGAGCGGTCGCGGCTGGCGCTGGCCGTGCTGCTGCTGGAGCAGGCGAACTTCCTGATCCTCGACGAGCCGACGAACCACCTCGACATCCATGCCCGCGAGACGCTGGAGCAGATGCTGAGCGAGTTCGACGGCACGATCCTGTTCGTCTCGCACGACCGCTTCTTCATGGACCGGATCGCGACGAAGCTCTGGATCGTCGAGGACGGCGGCATGAGCTTCGCGCTCGGCAACTACACCGACTACCAGCGCCAGCTCGGCCGTCGCGGCGCGGCCCAGGCGGAGCCCGAACCGGAACCGGAGCCGGAACCCGCCCCAGTCGTCGAGCCGGCGGCGAACGTCACCATCTCGGCCAAAGGCAAGCCACGCAAGCGCACCGACGGCGACGTCCAGAAGCAGCTCGCGAAGGTCGAGCGCTCGATCTCCCAGCTCGAAGGCCGGCTCAACGAGATCAGCGACGCGCTGACGGTCGCCACGATCGACCAGGACGTCGATGCCATCGCCCGCCTCGGCGCGGAGTTCGAGAGCGTCCAGGCGCAACTGGACGACGCCTACGCGCAGTGGGAGACGGTCTCGCAGAGCTCCGACATGGTGGCCGCCGCCAATGACTGATCCCCGCCGCATCGTCCTCGGCGTCACCGGCAACATCGCCACCGGCAAGAGCACCGTCGTCCGCATCCTGAAGGACCTCGGCGCTCACCACATCGACGCCGATCTCGTCTACCACGACCTCGTCGCCCCCGGCCAACCCCTGCTGCGGACGTTGGCCGGGCGGTTCGGGGATGGCATCGTCGCCCCGGACGGCGGGCTCGACCGCAAGGCGCTCGGCAAGGTCGTGTTCTCCGACGCCAGGGCGCTCGCCGACCTCGATGCGCTCACCCACCCCGCCGTGATCGCGGAGATCGACCGCCGCGCGGACGCCATCCGCGAGGGCGTGATCCTCATCGACGCCGTGAAGCTGATTGAGAGCGGCCATGCCGACCATTGCGACGCCGTCTGGCTCGTCACCGCGCCGCAGGAGGTGCAGGTGACACGCCTAATGGAACGTAATACACTTCCCAAAGCGGAAGCGTTGAGGCGTGTTGCGGCCCAGCCGCCCCTGGAGCCCAAGATCGCGCGCGCCGATCGCATCATCGAGAATGCGGGGTCGCTGGATGACCTCCGCGCCCAGGTCGAGGCGGCCTGGCGCGAGCTCGTCGGGACGCAGCCGGTGGCTGACCGGCCGTAAGCTTTTGAAAGGCACTCATGGCTCAGGATCTGAAGAACGATAAGTACGAAGTCGACGTCTATTTCGATTACGCCTGCCCCTTCGCCTGGGCCAGCCAGGTCTGGCTAGATGAGGTCGCTGAGGAGCTCGGCGACCGCCTCCAGGTGAACTGGCGGTACTTTCCGCTGGAGCAGGTGAACGCCAAGGACCCGGAGTACAAGGTCTGGGAACAGCCGAACGACGGATCGAGCAGCACGCTTCGCTCGTTCCAGGCGGCGCACGCGGCGCGCAAGCAGGGCGAGGAGGCGTTCGCGCGCTTCCATGAGGCACTCTTCAAGAAGCGCCACGTCGACGGCCGCAACCTCGCGGGCCAGAAGGTGCTGGAGGCTGCCGCCGAGGAGGCCGGGCTCGACCTGGAGCAGTTCCGGGCCGACCTGGAGTCCGACGAGGTCTTCGACCTCATCCGCCGCGACTACGAGCATGGCAAGGACAAGCTGGGCGTCTTCGGCACCCCAACGGTCGTCTTCGACAACGACGAGGGCGCCTACGTGCAGCTCAACTTCCGCGACATGCCGGACGACCCGGTGCAGTTCTGGCACGACTTCGTCGATACGGTGCGCGACCGCCCAAGCGTGCTCGAGATCAAGCGCCCCCGTCGCCCGCAGAACTAGCTGTTCTCGTACGGTCGGCCCTTGCGGCCGACCTCTGCATCCGGCGATCGAATCTGCCAGTATGGGCCGCCCTGTCTCTGCGGGCCGCAGCTGCGGACAGTGGCGGCCCTTTCGCACAGGACCGTGCATGCTCTACCTGCCGGACCACTTCGAGGAAACCCGCCCGGAGCGGATCCGGGAGCTCCTCGCGCGTTTCCCGCTGGCGACGCTCGTCACGCGCGGCGGCGAGTCCATCAGCGCCAACCACATTCCCCTGCTCCTGGAGCCCGACAGCGGCGCTCACGGCGTCCTGATCGGCCACGTCGCCCGAGCCAACGACCTCTGGCGCCCCGGCAACCACGAGGGCGAGTCGCTCGCCATCTTCCAGTCGGGGGACGCCTACGTCTCGCCCAACTGGTACGCCTCCAAGGCCGCGTCGCATGAGGTCGTGCCGACGTGGAACTACGCGACGGTCCACGTTTACGGCACGCTGACCATCCATGACGACGAGAAATGGCTGCGGGGCGCCGTCGGCAAGCTCACCCGCGCCATGGAGTCCGCCCAGCCCCAACCGTGGAAGATGGCCGACGCCCCGCGCGCCTACATCGACACCATGCTCGCCAACATCGTCGGCATCGAGCTGACCATCACCCGCATCCTCGCCAAGACCAAGGCCAGCCAGAACCGCACCGACCAGGACGCCGAGAGCGCGGCGCGTGGCCTGGAGGCATCCGGCGACCCTCGCAACGCCGCGATGGCGGCCATCATCCGCAACGTCCGCCGGG
>DATLHE010000256.1:0-3370 GCA_035540335.1 Thermomicrobiales bacterium
CGCGGAGGTCGAGCTGCCGACGGCGGAGGCCCAAGTTCCCATCCCCGACTGGCTGCATCCCTGGATCGAGCGAGAGGTCACGGAGGACCCCGGCTACGGGAACCTCGAGTTGTCGCGCACGCCACCCACCAGCGCCTGGCCATCGCCGTGACCTGACCGCTTCAGAATAGTGTCTTGGGCGGTGACGAACGGAAGGGAGAATGGGGCTCGCGGGCAGACCCTGTTACCCCCTTCCGGAGCTTCCATGCGAGCCCTGCCGTACGTCGCCGCTAGGACGGGGACCGGAAGGTGGACGTGGCGCGGGAGGGAGGACAGCTGCTGTACCTGCAGGTGGACGAGAGCTGACTCCACCTCATCCCGAGCGGGACACGAGCAGAGGCCATGTGGGCAGGCTCGAGTCGCCGACTTTCCGACGCTGACTCGCTGGTCCATATTGAGGGCTTGCCCACCCCGAGCCGCGTGCCCGAGATCCCCACCAGCCTCGTCGAAGCCCTGCGGGACCGCTACCGCCTCGAGCGCGCGCTCGGCCAGGGCGGCATGGGCGCCGTATACCTGGCCGAGGATCTGAAGCACCACCGCAGGGTCGCCATCAAGGTCCTCCGTCCCGAGCTTGCCGCGGGGCTCGGTACCGACCGCTTTCTCCGTGAGATCGAAGTCGCCGCACGGCTCCAGCACCCGGCCATCCTCCCATTGCACGACAGCGGTCAGACCGACGGCTGGGTCTACTACATCATGCCGTACGTCGAGGGCGAGTCGCTGCGCGACCGGTTGGCTCGCCAGAGTGAGCTGCCCGTCGAGGAGACCGTCCGTATCGTCTCTGAACTGCTCGACGCACTGGCCTACGCCCATCAGAAAGGCGTCGTTCACCGCGACATCAAGCCCGACAACGTCATGCTCGCGGGTCGGCACGCGCTGCTGCTCGACTTCGGGGTGGCGAAAGCGCTGAGCGACTCAGTGGAGCCGGCGTTCGTCACCACGACCGGGGTGGCGCTCGGCACGCCGAGCTACAGGGCCCCCGAGCAGGCGGTGGCCGACAAGGAAGCGGACCACCGGGCCGACCTTTATGCCCTCGGCGTCGTCGCCTATGAGCTGCTCGCCGGACGGCGGCCGTTCACCGGGAACTCGGCGCAGGCGATCGTCGCGGCACAGATAACCGAGACGCCGACGGACCTGAGGACGCATCGCCCGGGTGTGCCCGAGGGACTCGCGCACGTCGTCATGCGCGCCCTCGCGCGGCGGCCGGCCGATCGCTGGCAGAGCGCCGAGGAGATGCTCGCCCGCCTCGAGCCTTTCGTCACCGCGTCGGGCGAGACTACACGCGGGTCCGCACTTCGAGGCCCGGGCCGACGCGGCATCCTTGCCGCGGTGGCGTTGGCACTCTTGCTGCTGGCCGGCCTTGCCGCCGGCCTGGTGCTCCGCGGCCGCGAGGCACCCGAGCTCCGGCTCGGCCGACGGATCCCGATCACCCGCGACCCCGGAATGGAGATCGAGCCGGCGCTGTCGCCGGACGGGCGACTCGTCGCCTACGCGTCGGGGCTCATGCCGTCGCTCGAGATCCGGGTGCGCCAGGTGGACGGCGGATCCCCGATCGCGGTGGCGAAGGAGAGCGATCGTCCCCAGCGGTGGCCATCGTGGTCGCCCGATGGCAGCCGCATCATGTTCGCCTCACCGCGCGGCATCGAGATCGTGTCCGCCCTCGGCGGGACGGCGCGTGTCGTCGTGCCCCACGCGCCGGATCCGAACGACGATCCGTGGGGCAGTTCTGGTCTCCTCATGCCTGGAGGGTGGACGCCGGACGGGAGATCCATCGCCTTCATCCGGGGCGACAGCCTCTACCTCCAGGATCTTGCCAGCGGCTCGCCGCGAATGCTCGCGCAGGGCGGGCAGATGCACTCGCTCGCCTGGTCGCCGGACGGACGATGGATCGCCTGCGTGCTGGGAAACCGGCAGGCGCAACAGCCGGGCTTCCTGTTCGCGAACGGCGGTGCGGCCACCCTGGGACTCATCCCGGCGTCCGGCGGTGAGCCGAAGCCACTGTCGGAGGACGAGTACTACAGCGCGAGTCCGGTATGGGGACCCGATGGCAAATCGTTGATCTTCATTTCCAATCGGGCCGGTGGAGTGGACCTCTACCAGATGCGGCTCCGGCGGGACGGCAGACCCGAGGGAGAGCCATCACGGCTCACCAATGGCCTCCGGGCGCTCTCGGTCAGCCTCGCCCGCGATGGTCGAAGGATCGTATACTCGGATTTCGAGGAGACGTCGAACGCGTATTCGATGCCGATCCCGGAGCGAGGCCCGGTCTCGGTCCGCAACGCCGAGCCGGTGACTCGCGGCAACCAGGTGATCGAGGCCCTCGAAGTGTCGCGCGACGGCCGCTGGCTCGCCTTCGACTCCGACCTGCGCGGGAACCAGGACATCTACCGCATGCGACTCCCGGATGGTGAGCCCGAGCGGCTCACCGATGATAACGCTGAGGAGTTCTGGCCGACGTGGTCACCGGATGGCGGCGAGATCGTGTTCCACGGCTTTCCGGGCGGGCCCCGGCACCTTTTCCTCATGACCTCCGACGGCCGCGACCGGCGCCAGATCACGGACGGGCCCGACGACGATCGTTCGCCCGAGTGGAGCCCTGACGGCAGGACGATCTACTATCTCCGCAACTTCAACGGGCCGGGGAACGAGATTCGCGCGCTCACCCGCGGGAAGGACGGTACCTGGTCCCCGCCGCGGACCCTTTTCCAGGGCGAGACGTTCCCCCCGCTCGGCTCGCCCGACGGGCGCCTGATCGCCTTCGCGAATGTCGGCGCCGTGCGGGTCATGCGCTCGGACGGCGACTCGGTGCGGACCCTCGTGCCGCGTGGAGACGGCGCCGCGCCGCGGGCGATCTACGTGGATTGGTCGGAGGACGGCCGCACCGTCTACTACCTGGCGCTCGACCCCGGCGAGCGGGCCACGATCTGGTCGGTTCCGGTGAGCGGCGGCTCGCCGAAATTGCTGGTGCGCTTCGACGATCCGACGCGGGAGTGGCACCGCTTCGGGTTCAAGGCGCGGCTTGGACGATTCTACTTCACCGTAGGGGATCGGCAGAGCGACATCTGGATGGCCGAGTCGGAGTAGCCATGCGGCGCATCCCTTCAGTAGTGCTCGCGGTCACGGCCGCGAAGCACGTAAAGGCCTAGGATCGGAGTAACCCGCGGGCACGGATGCTGCACAAGCCTGGGGTCTCGATTCTCGATCTCTGGATTCTCCAGGATCGCTGGCCATTGCTGAGGGGATAAATCATATGCTGAAAGTGATGCCCATCACTGGCGCGTTGGTCGCGCTGCTCGCGGCCGTGCCGGGTGTGTCTGCCCAGGTGACCTCCAGC
>DATLHE010000257.1:0-8239 GCA_035540335.1 Thermomicrobiales bacterium
GGGTGAGCCTGCTCCGCAGGCTCACCCGCTCGGGAGGACGGGATGTGTCGTAGCCGCACACCTCGATGAGTGTGCGCCTCTGCGCCTCTATGCCTCCACATCCAGCCGCGTGACCGGGTTCGTCAGCGTGCCGATGCCCTCGATCGTGATGTGCACCACGTCCCCGTCGGCGAGCGTGAAGACGTCCGGCGGGATGATCCCCGTGCCCGTCATCAGCACCGCCCCCTCCGGAAAATCATTCCCCCGGTGGAGGTAGCTGACCAGGTCCTCGAACGTGCGGTGAACCTGGTCGGTCGACGTCTCGCCCCGGAAGTGCTCGTTCCCTTCCCGCTCGATCACCAGCTCGATCTTCAGCTTCCGTGCGTCCGGGACCTCGCTCGTCAGCACGATCGCCGGCCCAAGCCCGGTACTGGCGGTGTAGATCTTGGCCTGCGGCAGGTAGAGCGGATTCTCGCCCTCGATCGAGCGCGACGACATGTCGTTGCCGACGGTGTAGCCGATAACCTCGCGGTGCCGGTTGATGACCAGGGCCAGCTCTGGCTCCGGCACGTCCCACGTCGAGTCGCTGCGGATGGCGACGGCCTCGCCGGGACCGGAGACGCGGCGCGGCGTGGCCTTGAGGAAGAGCTCCGGCCGCTGGGCGTCGTAGACGAGGTCGTAGACGTCCTTCTGGGTCGACTCCTCCATCCGGGCGTCGCGGCTGCGGCGGTAGGTGACGCCGCAGGCCCAGACCTCCTGCGCGTCGATCGGGGCGAGGAGCGTGACGTCGCTCGCGTCGACCGCCGCGCCGCTCGCCCGCTCCCGCGCCCCGGCAACCTCGGCGGCGGGCAGCTGCAGGAGACCGGCGATCGTCTCGAGCCCGGAACCGGCCGGGAAGGGGGTAATCCGGCCGCCCTCCAGCCAACCGACGGCGGGGCGCTCTGATCCGGCAGCACGATAGCGAACAATCGGCACGACGCAGCCCTTTCACGTGTGAGTGATCGATCAGGTCACGACCGGCGATCTGGACGCAGCCGGTGCTGTGTGCGTCACCCTACGCGAACGGGAGGATTTGGGATAGAGGGGCGGTTCTCGAAGCGCCGGCTACGTGTCGGGTGACGAGTGTGTTGCGGAGGAAGTGCCCGGGGCCACCGCCCGTACGACGATGACTGCCTCGTTGGGTTACGCGTCGCCGAGCGTGTACTCGAAGGTATAGGGGTAGGTATCTTCACCATGGACGGCGGTGAAGCTGCCGCTTCCGGAGAGCCCCGCCAGCGCGCCGGTGCCGGACCCCTCGACGACCTCGAACTGCGACGTCACCGTCGTGCCCTCGAACGTACCGAGCTCGCGCACCGTGAAGCTGCCGTCGCGACCGTCGACGGCGCCCGTGAAGGTCCGCATGCCGACGAAGGACCCGGCCGATTCGGTGATGTAGATGATCGTGTAGCGGACGACGGCGTCCGCCTCGATCGCACCCGAGAATGTGTCGGCGGCCTCGACCGTCGCCAGCCTGGGAAGAGCGTCCTTCGCGGTGTAGTCGGCCTCGTTCCAGGTCTTCATGGCGAAGGTCCCCGATACCGTCTGTGTCGTCATCGCGTTTAGCCTCCGGTGGTCAGATGGTCAGATGGTCACCATGGCGCGCCGTTCGCCACGTAGAACATATGTTCTTTTTGATCCTATCGCGAGGGGGGCGATCCGGCAACCCCCTCCCGCTGCTCGATGCGCTCGGCCAGCAGTTCGGCGATGTGCCGCACCCGCATCGGGCGGCCGGCGGCGTCGATCCCGCCCCGGAGGTGCATGATGCACCCCTGGTTGTCGGTGACGATCACCGGCGCGCCGGTCGCCTGGGCGTTGTCGAGCTTGCGGTTCATCAGTCGCTCGGAGACGTCCGGGTACTCGAAGCTGAACGATCCGCCGAAGCCGCAGCAGAGCGTGTTCTCAGCCAGCTCGACGATCGTGTCGCCCATCACCTCCTCGATCAGGACGCGCGGCTCGGCCTTCAATCCCAGCGCGTTCAGCCCCTGGCAGGAGTCGTGGTAGGTGACGGTGCGCGCCGCGCCGTCGGGCGCCGTCAGGCTGCCGGCGGGCAGCTGCGCGACGTTGACGAGGAACGACGTGAAGTCCATCACCTTGGCGGCGATCGCCTCGGCCCGCGCCAGCGGCTCCGGGTCGTTGCGGAAGAGGTGCAGGTAGTCCTGCGCCATCATCGCAACGCAGCTGGCGCTGCCGGAGATGATGTAGTCGGCCCCGACCGACTCCAGCCGCGCCATCGTCTGCAGCGCCATGCGCTTCGCGTTCGGGACATCGCCCGAGTTGTTCGGGATCAGCCCGCAGCAGTGCAGCGCCGAGGGATGGACGACCCTCGCGCCGAGCCCCTCGAGCACCGTGACGATTGCCTGCCCCTGCTCGGGATAGAGGCGGTCCGTCATGCAACCCGGGAAGAGGGCGACCGCCTTGCCGGCCGCGCCATTCGGGATCGTGGCGTCCTTCGCTGGCGCGGGCGTGGTCACGCGGTCCCGCAGCGGCCGCCGCGCCAGCGCCGGCAGGCTCCGCCAGCGCGTCTGCTTGTTGAGCACCGGCAGCTTGCGCGCGCGGATCAGCGGCTTGCCGCGCGTCACCGGCAGCTGGGCGCGCGTGCCGATCTTCAGCAGCACGTTGGCGACGCTCGGCCGCGCGTAGGCGGAGAGGATGACCTGCTTGGCGCGCTTCATCCCCTTCTGCTCGACGACCATCTTGCGTACGTCGAGGATCTGCCGGGGAAGCGGGATGTGCACCGGGCAGACCGTCTCGCACGCGTTGCACGAGAGGCAGAGGCTCTGCGGGCCCGCCGCGGCGTCAATGCCGTGCAGGAACGGCGTGACGACGAGGCCGATTGCGCCGCTGTAGATGTGCCCGAAGACGTGCCCACCGACCTCGCGGTAGGGCGGGCAGACGTTCGCACAGGCTGCGCAGCGGATGCAGTGCAGCGCCTCGCGGAACTCCGGCAGCTCGCGCATCGTGCGCCGCCCGTTGTCGACCAGCACGAGGTGCATCTCGTGGCCCGGCGATGGCCCCTGGATAAACGTGGAATAGACCGTCAGCCGCTGCGCCGTCGCGCTGCGGGCGAGCAGTCGCAGTTGGGTAATGGCATCCTCGTACGTCGGCACCAGCTTTTCGATGCCGGCCAGCACGACGTGCACCGGCGGGATCGATGACGTCAGGCGGCCATTGCCCTCATTGGTGACCATCATCACCGTGCCGGACTCGGCGATCAGCGCGTTGGCGCCGGTGATGCCCATGCCGGCCTCGAAGAAGACGTCGCGGATGGCGTCCTTGGCGGCGTGAACCTGCTCCTGGACGTTTTCGCGGGAGATCTCGCGCCCGAGGCGCTGCGTGAAGACGTCGCCGACCTGCTGCCGCGCGAGGTGGATCGCCGGCATCACCATGTGGCTCGGCCGCTCGCCGCGCAGCTGCACGATCCACTCGCCGAGGTCGGTCTCCACGACCTCGACACCATCCTCGTGGAGCACCTCGTTGAGCTCGATCTCCTCGCTGACCATCGACTTCGACTTGGCGACGAGTTTTACCCCTCGTTGGCGGGCGATATCCCTGATGATGGCGGTCGCCTCGTCGGCGTCGGCCGCGAAGTGGACGGTCGTCCCGGCCTGCTCCACCTGCCCGACGAACTGGTGCAGGTAGTGGTCGAGATGATCGATCGCGTCCGTCTTCGCGCCCTTCATGCGGCGCCGGAGCGTCTCGAAGTCGACCTCCTCCATGATGACGCCGCGATCGCGCCGCCAGGATTGCTGGAAGGTCGTCAGGTTCCGGGAGAGCTGCGCGTTCTCGACGGCCTCGTGGTACCGATCGTCGAACGACGTCTCCGGATGTCCAAGGGATTCGGCCGGTGTGGTTGCCATCAGCGGTGTCCTGACCTTTCGCGAAACGTGCGGCGCGGACGTTCGTCGTGTAGGGGCAGGCGCGAAGGGCTGCCCCTACACGTCGGTCGCTTGCGAGGCAGAATGCGCCGGCATGAACACGACGTGCATCTCGCCCGGGCCCTGCACGCCGACGGTCAACTGCCGCTCGATGTCGGCGGTCCGGCTCGGGCCGGTCACCAGCGTCGCATAGGAGCCGTGCGCACGCGAGATCTCCCGCAGCACGGGCGCGGCGTCATCCAGCGAGGGACGCAGCGCCTCCAGCGGGCAGACCGCGACGAGCACGTTCGTCATCAGGCTCACCGACCGATCAGGGATGGCGCTCTCATGAAGCAGGACCGACCCGGTCTCGGCGATCGCCATCCGCGCCAGGGCGAGCCCTAGAGGCTGGTCGCGCACACTCGCCGGGTCCCCGGCCACGCGGACGGCGCACCCCCGACGATCGAGCGCGGCGACGAGGTCGGGCTGGGCGTCGACGACCTGCGCCGACGTCCAGATGACGCCCGCCGGGTCCGTCAGGCGCTCCGCGATGACCTTCGCCGCCTCCTCGACCGTCGACGCCCGATGCGCGATCCCCCCGGCGGCGGCCAGCCGCGTCGAGAACCGCGCGAAGAGCGCCTCGTCCGCACCCATCTCCGTTACAGCGTCGCCCCGATGATCCATGGGTTGAACTCTTCCTCGCCGATGTTGTCCAGCTCGCTCTTCGTCTTCTGGCCGGAGGCGACGGCGAGGATGCGCTCGAAGATCTCCGCGCCCAGCTCGTCGATCGAGACGCCGTCCAGCATCTTGCCGGCATTGATGTCCATGTCCGGCTCCTGCTTGGCGTACAGCGTCGAATTCGTCGCGATCTTGATCGACGGCGCCGGCTTGAAGCCGAAGGCGGACCCGCGGCCGGTCGTGAAGGCGACGATGTTGCAGCCGCCCGCGACCTGACCGGTGACCGAGACCGGATCGTACCCCGGCGTGTCCATGTGCACAAATCCGCGGGTCGTGATCCGCTCCGCGTAGGAGACGACGTCGGTCATCGGAGTCGAGCCGGCCTTCGCGATCGCCCCAAGCGACTTCTCATAGATCGTCGTCAGGCCGCCGAGCTTGTTGCCGGGGGAGGGGTTGTTGTCGATCTCGGTGCCGAACATCGACGTGTAGTCCTCCCACCAGTGAATCTTGTCGACCAGCTTCTGGCCGACCTCCGGCGAGACCGCCCGGCGCGTGAGCAGGTGCTCGCCGCCGTAGACCTCGCTCGTCTCGCCGAGCACGACTGTGCCGCCCTGTTGGACGATCAGGTCGGCCGCCTTGCCGAGCGCCGGGTTCGCGGTCACGCCCGACCAGCCGTCGGAGCCGCCGCACTGCAGCGCCAGCACGATCTCCGATGCCGGGATCGACTCGCGTTGGGCCTTGTTGGCCTCCGGCAGCATCCGCATCACCGCGTCGATGCCGGCCTGGACGGTCTCGCGGAAGCCGCCGTCCTCCTGGATCGTCAGCACCAGCGGCGTGCCCTCCTCGCCGAGCGACGTGTTGGCGATCATGTCCTCCGGCTGGTTCGTCTCGCAGCCGAGGCTGAGAATGATGTAGGCGCCGACGTTCGGATGGTCGACGATGCCGGCCATCGTCCGCTGCAGCTGCCCGAGGTAGTCCGACCCATAATGCGCGCCGCAGCCGCCCTTGGTCGGGAAGCCGATCACGCCGTCGACGTTCGGGAACTGGTCCATGATCGGGTTGTCGCGGAAGTGCTCGGCCACCCGCCGGGTCGCGGTCGAGGAGCAGTTGACGCTGGCGAGGATGCCGACGTAGTTGCGCGTGCCGATGCGGCCGTCCTTGCGCCGGTAGCCCAAGAACGTGCGACGCTCGGCCTCCGGCACGAGCTCCACCGGTTCGTAGTCGGCGCCGAAGGCGTAGTCCAGCTCCAACTCGCCCTGATGGACCTCGACGTTTTGGGTGTGGACGTGCTGACCGGCAGCGATATCGACCGAGGCGAAACCGATGATCTGCCCGTAGCGGCGGATATCATGCCCCTTCGGGATGTCCCGGATGGCGACCTTGTGGCCGGGCGGGATCATCTGCCCGATCGTGATCTCCGCGCCCTCCATCTCCAGCACGGAGCGGGGCAGCAGCGGCGATTTGGCGATGGCGACGTCGTCCTGCGGATGCAGGCGCACGGCGACGTCGTCGAAGCGGACGCGGCCACGGTTGGCGGTGCCCAGGAGCGGGGGACGGGAGGTGGGGGCGGTCATGGGTGCGTCCTTCCAGTGATGAATGGAGTGGTTAGCGTGCGGTCAGGCCGCCGTCGATGACCATCTGGGCACCGGTGACATAGGCGGCCTCGTCGGATGCAAGATAGAGCGCGAGCGGGGCGATCTCTTCCGGGCGCCCCATCCGGCCGAGCGGTTGCCGGGCGTGGAGCTGCTTGCGCGTCTCCTCGACCTCGCCGGCATGGTACCGCTGCAGGTAGGCCTCGACGAACGGCGTCTCGACCGTGCCGGGGCAGATGCAGTTGCAGCGGATTCCCTGATCGACATAATCCATTGCGGTCGACTGCGTCATCGAGATGACCGCACCCTTCGTCGTGCCGTAGGCGAAGCGGCGGGCGACGGCGACCTGCCCCGCGATCGAGGCGATGTTGACGACTGCGCCGCCTTTCGGGTCCTGTTCCAGCATCTGGCGGACCGCGGCGAGCGAGCAGTGATAGACGCCGTTGACGTTGACGGCGATCAGCCGCGCGAAATCCTCCGGCGCGGTCTCCGTCAGGCTGCCAACCATGCCGATGCCGGCGTTGTTGACGAGCACGTTGAGCTGGCCGGTGCGCGCGACGATCTCGCGCACGGCCGCCTCGGCGGAGGCGAGGTCGGTGACATCGAGCGTCAGCCCGAACGCCGCGCCGGCATCGGCCTCGATCTCCCGCGCCACGGCGGTGGCGGCATCGAGGTTGATGTCGCCGATGGCGACGGTGGCGCCCTGTTTCCCGAAGAGGAGGGCGATCTCGCGGCCGATGCCGGAGCCACCGCCGGTGATCAGCGCGGTCTTTCCATCAAGTCTGAACACGATGTCTCCCAAGCCTTGATCCCAACAGCATTGTGGTGTGCATTGTATACAAACCGGGGGGTGATGCATAGAGAAAGAAGGGAACGTTTTCATGGCCCCGCACCCTGTATGAGGAGCTTGCTGCGCCTCCATCGGCGGTTGTGAACCCAAGTAGTCCCGGGCATTGCAGCCCGGGGCCGTTCGCCACACCGGCCTTTTGGTGCTGGAACGGCTCTCGCCTTCGTAGCCCCGCACCTTGTGTGCGGGGTCCGTCCACCACCATGACGGTTCGATCCCGGCGCGGGCCATTGCCCCGGTAGCGGCGCGTCTTGTGCCGCACCTGCGGCCGGCGTAGCACGGCCACAAGGACTGCCCGTGCGAAGAACCCCGCCGTACCCCAACTAGCTTCATTGTGAGCGCGGCGAAGGACCCGCGCGCATCGACGGAACGCCACGCTTGGACACGCCGAGAGAGACCGGCGCTGCGGCGCCGGGGGATCCTTCGCATTCGCTCAGGATGACGGTATATCGATACGACAGCCTTGGCGGGCATCGACGGCCGCGACTGCCTAGATACCCCGGGCACAAGGCCCGGGGTTACCGGGGTGTTCCGCCGCCCCTCGGTCAGAGGGTCCTGACGTCGCCAATTACCGATGCCCGTCCAGCAGCTCCAGCGCCGGGCTGTCGGGGTAGAGGAGATCGACGTGCTCCCGCAGCCATGCCTGGCGGCTCGCGGAGAGCCGCGGGATCATCCGCCGCAGGTCGGCGGCGTCCTTGTCGCGATGGGGCACGCGCGCCTTGAAGAGCAGCTGCAGCTCCGGCGCGATGACCGGGATGCCGTCCCGTACGTCGGACAGCTGCGAGAATGGGCCGCTGATCCGCTCGTCGCGCCGGAAGACCCAGCGGTCGCCGTCCGAGGGCATGACCATCAGCTGGAAGCGCCACGTCTCCGCGCCCGGCGGCCGGCACCAGATGTCGTGGATCCGCGGGTCAAGTGTCTCGCCCGGCACCCAACGCTGGAACGTCGTCGGCTCGTTCCACCACTCCCAGCCGAGCATCGTCCACCCCGGCAGCGTGGCGGGGATGTGCGGCAGATCGTCGCGCAGGATCAGCACGTCGACGTCCTCATGGTCGCGCGTCGGGTGCCCGAGGAAGAGATCGAGCGACCACCCGCCGGCGATCCACCAGCGGCCCGGATAGGCACCAAAGAGCCGCGCCACCGCGCGCGGCGGCATCGGCTTCCACGGGCGCTCGGTCTCGATCTTCGCCTCAGCCAGAGACGACGAGGAAGGTGGCATAGGGTGTCGTGTCTCCTGCACACATATGCGA
>DATLHE010000258.1:0-8358 GCA_035540335.1 Thermomicrobiales bacterium
CTGGGGGCATGCCCTGCACGGGACATACTGGCACAACAACTTCGGCACCCGGATGAGTCATGGGTGCGTCAACCTGCCGTTGGGATTCGCCGAGTGGCTCTACAGCATCACGCCGGTGGGCACCCGGGTGCAGATTCATTACTAAGCGGTTTGCGAGATGGTTGGTCGGGACGGCCGCGTCGCCCCGGACCATGTGTTGCATCTGCGGCCGGGGTCCACGGCGGCCCACTCCGGCCGCAGGCGCGACACCAGATAGGTGGCGACGAACGACGGGTCGCCGGCGGGATCTGGGCGACGGGGCGCCGCGCACCTGCCGTCACGCCGCATGGAGCCCAAGCGACGTCGGGTACAAGACCCGACGCTACCGGGGGCGGGCTACCATGCCGAGGATAGATTGTCGTTGGGCCGACCGTACGGAGTGTCAAGACGCTTTCGAGATGCGCGTTCGTGGCCGATCGTCTCCATGACGACGTCGTGGAGTTGTGCCACGTCGCGCATCGGCGGGGCCCATGGAGCCGGCTGACGCTGCCCCCGCCTCCCGACGGCGAACGTGTGCCAACGTCCGCGTAGCATGACACGCCGCACGTCGAGACGGAAGGAGTCGCATGAACCAGGACATGGCCCCAGCGGTCATCGACGTCTGGCCGGATGAGGTGCCGGACAACGACCTGTGGCGGGGCAATGGTCCGGAGCGCGACACGGTGTCGCCGTCAGGCACGCGGATCATCCGTAATGTCAGCACGCCAACCCTGACCGCCTACCTGCCCGACCCGGATATGACGACGGGCACGTGCGTCATCGTCTGCCCGGGTGGCGCGTTCCCCTACCTGTCCATCGATAAGGAAGGCAGCGATGTTGCGCGCTGGCTGACCGCGCGTGGCATCGCGGCCTTCGTGCTTGCGTACCGCGTCGTGCCCACGCCCGATAACGCGGCATTCCAGGCGATTGCCGCCGACCCGACGCCGCACCGACCGAAGATGGATCGCGTGCGACCGATGGTGGTCGCCGATGGCCTGCAGGCCGTCCGCATGGTGCGGGCACAGGCGGAGCGGTGGGGCGTCGATCCCGACCGGCTCGGCATCCTCGGCTTCTCCGCCGGCACCTGCGCCGCCATCGGGGCGGCGACGACGTATCTGGACGCGGAGAGTCGTCCCGGCTTCGCCGCCTCGGTGTACGGCGAGTAATGGGAGCGATGGATCCCCGCCGACGCGCCACCGCTGTTCCTGACCGCCGCCATGAACGACCCGCTGATCGACGTCAGCAGCAACACCTCCCTCTACGAGGCGTGGTACGCCGCCGGACGACCGATCGAGCTGCACCTTTACGCCCAAGGCGGCCACGGCTTCGGCCTGATTTCACAGGGGCTGCCGTCGGACGGCTGGATCGATCGCTTCCGCGAGTGGCTTGGGGCGAAAGGGGGTTTTCCCACGTGAGGAGATACCGCAATGACACCATGGACCAGCACCGCGCCAACAAGACGCTGCTCCGCCCCTGACACGAGTCCATGGCTCGCTCATGAGCGGCAGGGGCGGTAGCCTGAAGCCAGAAGGAGGCAGCTCACGTGGAATACACGAAGCTCGGCAACACCGGCCTGGACGTTTCCCGCATCTGCCTTGGGTGCATGGGGTTCGGAGACGCGGAGCGGTGGATTCACAAATGGGTGCTCGATGAGCAGAACAGCCGGCCGGTCATCCGCAAGGCGATCGAGATGGGGGTCAACTTCTTCGACACCGCGAACGTCTATTCCATCGGAGCAAGTGAAGAGATCCTCGGACGCGCCCTGACGGACTTCGCAAACCGCGATGAGGTCGTCATCGCCACCAAGGTGCACGGCCGGATGCACGAGGGGCCGAACGGCGCCGGGCTGTCGCGCAAGGTGATCCTGAGCGAGATCGACAAGAGCCTGCAGCGGCTTGGAATGGACTATGTCGACCTTTACATCATCCATCGATGGGATTATGAGACTCCCATCGAGGAGACGATGGAAGCGCTGCACGACGTGGTGCGGGCCGGCAAGGCCCGATATATTGGGGCCTCCGCCATGTATGCATGGCAGTTCCAGAAGGCGCTGCACGTTGCCGAGCGACACGGGTGGACCCGCTTCGTCTCGATGCAGAATCACATGAACCTCATCTATCGCGAGGAGGAGCGGGAGATGCTGCCGCTCTGCCGCGCGGAGAAGATCGGGGTCACCCCGTACAGCCCGCTCGCCTCGGGCAGGTTGACGCACGACTCGTCAGCGGATCGCACCCTTCGCTCTGAAACCGACCAGATCGCGAAGCGCAAGTACGACGCGACCGCCGACGCCGACCGACAGGTCGTCGAGCGCGTCGCGGAGATCGCGGTAAAGCATGGAGTGCCACGCGTTCACATCGCGCTGGCCTGGCTGTTGCAGAAAGAGCCGGTGGCGGCGCCGATCGTCGGGGCAACGACGACCACGCATCTGGAGGATGCCGTCAGCGCGCTTTCCGTCACGCTGACGCAGGTCGAGGTCGCCCATCTCGAGGAGCCCTATGTGCCGCATCCCGTCGTCGGTCCTGAGTAGCAGGATGACGGTTGCCGAGCGCATCATCGAACGGGGGACACACTCATGACGACATGGACGAGCGACGAGCTCACCGGGATCGGCGACGCGGACGAGCTGCACATCGCGGCGCGACGGCGCGACGGAACCCTGCGGACGCCGCGGACGATCTGGGTGGTGCGCGTGGGAGACGGTCTCTACGTTCGGTCGGCTCATGGCACCCAGGCGGCGTGGTGGCGGGGGACGAAGGCGACGCATGAGGGCTGGATCGAGGCCGGCGGCATCGAGAAAAACGTCTCCTTCGAGGATGCCGCGGGCAGGCTCGACGCGGAGATCGACGCCGCTTACTGGGCGAAGTACGGCCGGTATGGCGCGCAATTCGTCGATCCGGTCACCAATGACGAATCCCACGCGACCACGATCCGGCTGGTCCCGCGAGCGGCCGCGTCCTGAACGACCAAGCCCTGGGCCGGCGAGCGCGACCAGGAGGACGACATGCAGATCACACGAAACGACGCGGCAACGATGGCCGGACCGGCCGACTGGTTCACCGGTACGGTCTTCCTCGACACCATCGCGACGCCGTCCGCGGCCTCGCGCCTGGGCGCCTCGATGGTCCACTTCGCGCCCGGCGCCCGCACGGCGTGGCACACCCACCCGCACGGCCAGACCATCTGCGTCACCGAGGGCGTGGGGCGGTGCCAGCGACGCGGCGGGCCGATCGAGGAGATCCGCCCCGGGGACCGGGTGTTCTTCGAGCCCGGCGAGGACCACTGGCATGGCGCCGCGCCGGACCGCTTCATGACGCATCTGGCGATGCAGCTGGCCGACGAGTCGGGCAGCCCCGTGACCTGGGGCGAGCACGTCACCGACGGGGAGTACGGCCAGCGCACAGCGTGAGCCGGCGGGGGATCACGCAGTAGATATGCGAAATGGTTGACACGCGTGGCCGGAACCCCGACGCCGCACGGTCGGCCACCGCCCGCTGCTGCGAGGGCCGACCGTACGTGATGTCTCAGGCAACCCGAGAAACGCTTCATGGCGGAACGGCGTGACTCAGTGTCCCTCTGAAGCGCCGGACCTCGGGCATTCCAGCCCGAGGCGACTGGGGGACGTTCCCCTCTCACCGGTTTACGCATCTCCCGGGCGGTCGATGACCAGATCGAATGCCTCGGGTGGGCGGACCGTGCCGAAGTAATACGCCTCGGCCTCATCCCAGACGGCTTGCCACTCCAACGTGAGATCCTCCCCCTCGCGTTGCGCCAGGCGCGCCCGCCGGACATCGTCCGGCAGCGTGACGAGGATCGACAGGTCGATGAGGTCCGCGAGCTCGGGGCGCGCGGAATAGGCGCCGTCGAGGATCACGATAGGCGATGGATCGGCCTCGATGGGTACTGGTGCGAGGCCGTCCAGCTTCTCCCAGTCGAAGGGATGCCACCTTGCCGTGGCGCCGGCGCGCAGCGGCAGCAGGACCTCGGCGCGGACGCGCCGCCAGTCGATGACCCGGTCCGCCTTCTGCCGGGACGAGAGGTGGCGCCAGTCGTCGAGGGTGCCGCCGGTGTAGAAGTCGTCCTGGTCGATCAGCGTGGCGCCAAGCTGGCTGGCGATCCATGCCGCCAGCGTCGACTTGCCGGACCCGCTTCGCCCGTCGATGGCGACGACGAGGGGTGACCGGGTCGCGGCCAGCTCGAGGATGCGGGGGATCGCGGTCCGCGCTTCGGGATACTCGTTCACTTGACCCTCCTCGTGCGTCTCATAGGGATTCCGGGTGACCACCGCATGCATCAGCGTGGAGATGGCCTCGCAACCGCAGGTGCGCCACTGGCGCGGCGAGCGGGCGGACCCGTTCGACTCCGCTCCGCTCCGCCTGGCCGAGCGCGCCAGCGCGAGAAGCGGAGCGAGCCCTCAGGGCTGGTTCTTGTCCGCCCGTACCACGGCGCGCGGCGGGGGACGAGGGGGCGGGCATTGCTGCGCCGTTGCGGGTCGCGCCGCGGTTGGGCCGCAATCCCTCCCCTACGGATCAGGTGCAGACATAGGCGCTTGCAGGATGACGGGCTCTTGGCGCGCGGCGGGTCGGCGGGGACGGCCGCTAGCCCTATTAAGTCAATTTACACCGTTCTATGCCCGCCCTATGATGAATCAATTCCGGGACTTTCTGACTAGGTGAATTGGGGCCTCCGAACGCCCATTGAGCCAGCTCGGGCGTCGCCCAGGCAGACGCCTCGCGTGCGCGTTCCGTCGCGAACCTCCGTTCGCCGGACGACTCGCCCGAGCGGGGTCACGGGCAAGGGTCGCAGGGTCCGTGGTGTCGTCCACCCCTTCTCACGCGTGGTCCCCGGTCCTGCGCCGCGACCCGTTGTGGCGGGTGGTGGCGCGCAGAGATCGACCGGGAGGAAGATCGGATGACCACGACGAACACGCGGCATGCGCCACCGGCCATCGAGATCCGGGGGCTCAGCCACAGCTATGGAACGCGTCAGGTCCTGCGGAACATCGATCTCGTCATCGAGCAGGGCGAGATCTTCGGCTTCCTCGGCCACAACGGGGCCGGCAAGACGACCACCATCAGCATCCTCACATCGCTCCTGAAGCCGACCAGCGGCGAGGTCCGCGTCTGCGGCCACGACGTCGTTACCGAGCGGCTCGAGGTGACCCGCAACATCGGCTACCTGCCGGACAGCGTCCGCCTCTACGACCACCTGACCGGCTTCGAGAACCTCGAATTCTTCGGCCGCCTCTCGGGCATCGGCAACCCCCGCGCGGCCGCCGCCGAGACGCTGCGGCTGCTCGACTGCGAGGCCTTCGCGGGGCGCCGCGTCGGCACCTACTCGACCGGCATGCGCCAGCGCATCGCGATCGCCCAGGCGATCCTGCACCGGCCGCGGGTGCTCTTCCTCGACGAGCCGCAGTCCGGCCTCGATCCCGGCGGCGTGCGGCAGCTGCGCGAGACCATCACGAAGATGAACCGCGAGCTGGGCATGACGATCTTCATGAACACCCACGCACTGAGCGAGGTGGCGCGGGTGTGCACGACGATCGGCGTGCTGAACCATGGCGAGCTCATCTACAAGGACACGATGGAGAACACGAGCGTCCGCTTCCCCGACGAGGCGTCGCTTGAGGACATCTACATGCTGATGGAAGGGAACGCGGCATGATCGCCCTCATCGCCGCGCACCAGCTGCGCATGCTGCGGCGGGAGCGGATCTTCCTCGCGATCCTCGCCTCCCTGCTGCTGATGACAGTCCTCGCCGGGTTCATCGGCTGGTCGAGCCACAACACCATCGTCAAGGTCTACGAGGAATCGAGCGCGATGCTCGTCGAGGAGGGCAAGTCGCCGCCGCCGAACCCCTTCGACCTCAAGCCGCGGCTCGCGCTGTTGTCGAACATGACCATCTACATCCCGCTCATCGGCGCCCTGCTGGCGATCGTGATCGGGCACCTGGCGATCGTCAGCGATCGCGAGTCCGGCTCGGTCCGGCTCATCTTCTCGCGCCCGGTCAGCCGCGCGACCTACCTCTGGGGCAAGCTCGCCGGCATCGGCATCGCGCTCGGGGTCATCCTGGCGACCAGCTTCGTGCTGAGCATCGTCTCCCTCACGATCGTCAACAGTGACCCGCCGACCGCCCTGGAGATCGGGCGGCTGGGGCTCTTCTTCCTGCTCTCACTGGCGTACATGGTGCTCTTCGCGCTCGTCGGCGTGACCACGGCGCTGATCGTCCAAGCGCGGTCGCTGTCGCTCCTGGTCGCGCTCGGCATCTGGATGGTCATCACGTTCATGATCCCGCAGTTCACCTCGGGGCTGCGGCCGACCGCGTCGCTGAACCCGGTCGTCGACCCGGTCAGCACCTCCCAGCGCTTCTTCGAGGTGACGTCCCATTTCCGTTCCATCTCGATCAGCGAGCTGTACCGCGACGCGAGCGCCAGCATCCTGCAGACCGCGCCTGAGAGCTCCAAGGCAGCCGGCATCGACCAACTGCTGCCGATCAGCGTTCTCCTGGTCGCGCTCGGGATCCTGACGGCCGTGCTCATCAGCCGTCTCGATCTCTCGGAGCAAGGCACTCATGACTGAGTCCAGATTGCTGACCCTTGCTGGTCACGACTACCGCGCCGCGGTACGCAACCGCATCCTCGCCGCGCTGCTGATCACTCTGCTCGTCGTGACGACCGTCTCGGTGCTCGTCGCGGCGTTCGACTACCAGACCAAGATCGACGACTACAACCGCTACAAGGCCGCCGCCGAAGCCGCCGGTATTGGCACGGTGGCGCCCATGCCACTGCGACCGCTGCAGCTGATGCGCAGCGTGGTCGAATATCTCGAGATCGTCGGCGCCGTGATCGCCATCGCACTGGGATACTTGAGCGTCTCCCGCGAGCGAGGCAACCGCACGCTGCGCCTCCTGCGCACGCGTCCGGTCTCCGCCGGCGAGCTGACGTTCGGCCCGGCGCTGGGCGCGATCGGGCTGATCACGACGCTCGTCGTCGTCACCGCGACCATCGCGGTGGTCTCGATCGGCGTCTGGGGCCACGACTGGATCAACGGCGAGCAGGCGATCAAGGTCCTGCTGTGGATCCTCGCCACGATCCTTTACATGGGCGTCTTCTACTGCCTCGGCGCCGCGCTGACCGCCCGCAGCGACGTCCTCGCCAACGGGCTCGTGGCCGCGTTGGTCATCTGGCTGATCGTGGTGCTCATCATCCCGCAGATCGGCGACACGATGGACCCGGACAACCAGATGCCCGGCGGACTCTTCTCGACGCTCAACATCGACAAGCCGCACGAGGTGCGCATCCTCGCCGAATTCGGGACCTACGAGAAGATTCGCAACCAGGTCGAGGAGCTCTCGTTCGCCAAACACTACGAGCGATTCTCCTTCGCGATGCTCGACGTCAAGGACAAGTACCGCGGCATGTCCATCGGCGAGCTCGCCCATGTGACAAGGAGCAACATCATCTGGATGCTCGCCTACGCCGTTGTCTTCGCCGTCGCCCTGCGGCTGACGGTCGGCCGCTCATCCCGCCGCTCTGATGGAGAAGCCCAATGACTTCCCGAACGCGCTCCTTCGGCACGCTCGTTGCCCTTTTGCTGACCGCGACCCTGATGATGGCCGCGAGCGGGGTAACTACCGCCCGCTCGTCCCAGGCATCAACGCCTGCAGCATCGCCCGAGGCGTCTCCCGCCGCGTCGCCCACGGCGGGTGGCAGCTGCGCCCCCGCCACCGAGGGGATCGTGCTGCCGGTGCCGGCGAACCCGATCGTCAACACGTCGACCGCGCCCGGATTGAAGATCGTCGAGGTGCTGGTCGAGAACAACGTCGATCCGGCGACGGGCAAGGACGCGGCCGACCACCTGGAGATCGCGCTGAGCAATGAGAGCGACCAGGAGCTAAGCGGATTCGAGGTCTATTACGAGTTCACCGACCTGACCACCAACGCCAAGGAGGGCTACTGCACCCCGCTCGAGGGGTTCACGATCCCCGCTGGCGAGCAGCGCACGGTGCATTTCGACAACACCGGCGCGACCGATCATTACCCTGACAACGAGTTCAGCCTTTACCACTCGTCAATGAGCGAGATGGACGTTGTCGTCGTGGTCAGCGCCAGCGGGGTCGCCCCGCAGACCGCAACGGTCAAGAAGGAAGCCGGCGGCGACGAGAACCCGGACGAGTGAGCGCGTCACGAAAGACAATGGGCCCCGACAACGGACCAAGGCTGAAACGGCTCGCCGCAGGGTGAGCCGTCTCGGCGTGTCCGGCCCAACACGAAGCCCGATCAGGACGGGAGGGGTATGGTCCCATCACATGGAAGCGCCGATGGCCCTGCGGGCCATCGGG
>DATLHE010000259.1:0-13936 GCA_035540335.1 Thermomicrobiales bacterium
CTTCTGGGGGCGGAGCGAACCCCAGCCGGTCCGCTCCCGTGTCCCAAGGGACGTCCCGTGGCCACGCCACGCGCCATCCCGTTGCGCAACCCCTTCCCGCGGGTTACCTGGAGATCCTCATGATCGGGTCACGCGTGTCCACTACGCCCGTCGGGTAGCTCACGCCACCGGCGGGTTGCCGGACCACGCGAGTGCCGCCTGTGCCGGGGCGCCCGACATGCCATGCACGCAAGCGTTCGCCACAGAACGAAATGATGTAAGAACCGTAAGCGCCACACTACGACCATCCGGGCTGGGATGTCAAGGGACGGGGAGAACGACGCGCAGTGGGGATGACGGGCGCCGACCGTTCCTCGTTATGACACTCGCCGGCGAGCAGAAGGGGTGCGCCATGCCGATACCGATGCAGATAACCCGCTTCAACCGCGTCGTGACGAACCGGATCGCTCGTCCGCTGGCGGGACGGGTGGCGCCCTTTGCGTTGATCCATCACGTGGGGCGGGTCTCCGGACGGCGCTACGACACACCGGTCTGGATGTTCGCGGACGGCGAGCGATTCATCGTTGCCCTCACCTACGGCGCCGAGACCGACTGGCTGCGCAACGTCCTCGCCGCCCATCGCTGCGACATCACATACCGCGGGAGGACCGAGCATGGGCTCGTCCCGGAGCTCGTGGCCGCCGCCCCCGCGACGATGCCCCTTCCGCGTCTGGTCCGGATCGCGCTCCGCCTGTTCGGTGTCGACCAGTTCCTGATTTTGCGACGCGCCTGAGCCACGCCCGCGGGGTAGGGCGGCAACCCACCCCCGGATTCACGCCGAACTACCCCTGAGGCCAAGGTGACGGCACGAAACTTGGCATATGATGATGACCAGAAGAAAGTTGGCCATGGTCCAGAAGTGAAATGTCCAGAGACAACACCGGCGCCTGAAGCGGCGCTCACGATGGTTGACCATGCCGCTTTAGGCGCCATTTGAAAGCACGAGCGGTAGCATCAGCGATGACACACGCTCGAGGCCGGAGGGAGATGCACGATGTCGATCATTCGTATGCCCGCGAACCTCGTCATGCCCGCCCCGACGACCCGCCGCAACGTCTTGCGCGGCGCGGCCGGATTGGGCCTGGGGCTGGGGGCGGCGAGCACGCTCCTCGGCGCCGCCGCCCAGGACCACGCGCACGATGCCCCCGCCACCCCCGCGCCGGGCGGCGAGAACTACGTCGGCTCGGACGCCAGCACGCAGGGAACGGGCGACGCCTCGCCGGTGCCGGGCGAGCCGAAGCCGTTCGAGGTCTACGATCCCTTCCTGCAGCCGGTGGAGGCCGGCGAGAAGCACGTGGCCGTCGTCGCCAAGGACGAGACGGTCTACATCGGCAAGGACATGCCCTACGCCGCGTGGACCTTCAACGGCCGGGTGCCGGCGCGGCCGATCCGCGCCAAGGTGGGCGACACGATCAACGTAAAGGTCGACAACGAGGCGGCGATGACGCACTCGGTCGACTTCCACTCCGCCCGCGTCAACCCGGAGCACGGCTACCAGAACGTGGAGCCCGGCCAGTCGTTCGAATGGAGCTTCACGCCCGAGTATCCGGGCGCCTTCATGGTCCACTGCGGCACCGCGCCGGTCTACATGCACATCGCGGCCGGCATGTACCTGCCGATGATCGTCGACCCGGCGCCGGACGCCGAGGAGCAGTTCGCGCCGGCGCAGGAGCTGGTCTTCTCGCAGAGTGAGTTCTACGTCATGCCGGGCGAGAACGGGGTCTATGTGCCGGATACGGCGAAGCTCTTCTCGATGGGCAACATGGACGTTGTCGCCTTCAATGGCTACAAGAACCAGTACGTCGAGAACCCGATCAAGGTCAAGGCCGGCGAGTTGATCCGCATCTACGTCGTCAACATGGGGCCGAACATCTGGACGAGCTTCCACGTCGTCGGCGCGATCTTCGACAAGGCCTACCTCAATGCCAACCCGAAGAACGTGCTGCACGGCCTGCAGGGGCTCTCGATCGGCCCTGGCGACGGCGCCTGCGTCGAGTTCACGCTCGACGAGCCGGGCACATACATCGCGGTCAACCACGCGTTCGGCCACGCCGCGCACGGCGCGATCGCGCTGCTCCAGGCAGAGTAGGCGCATTCGTTCGATCACCATCCCGCGGGCGGCATCCGGCGATCCGCCCTTCTCTTCCCACCCGCCCCGCGCCGTTCTCCCTGACGGCGTGGGGCGGGTGCCTTTCCGCCGGGTACGGGCCGGCGGGCGGCAAGACGGTATCCTGTAGCGCGAGAACGGACGAGCGCCCGGTAGCCCCGGGCTGGAATGCCCGGGGTCGCGAGCGCGCACCCTGGGGAGACGAAGGGTCATGCCCCACATGGAATTCACGGATGTCGTCCACAAGCGCCGCATGGTGCGGAACTTTACGGCCGAACCGGTGCCGGACGAGGTGATCGAGCGGATCGTGGCGGCCGGCCAACACGCGCCGAGCGCGGGGTTCAGCCAGGGCGTCGTCTACGTCGTCGTCACCGATCCGGAGACGCGGCGGCACGTCGGCGAGATCGCCGGCGAGGCGTGGTACGTCCGCAGCGGGTACGACCCGTTCATCTCCGGCGCGCCGGTCCAGGTCATCATCTGCACCAGCGAGCAGGTTTACCACGACCGCTACAACGAGCCTGACAAGAAGGCCAAGGGGCAGGAGGAGATCGGCTGGCCAATCCCCTACTGGCACACCGACGCCGGGTGCTCGCTGATGCTCGTGCTGCTGGCCGCGGTCAACGAGGGGCTGGGCACCTCGTTCGTGGGGGTGCGCGACCCCCGCGAGCTGCAGGCGCTGCTCGGCATCCCGGAGCATTACCTGCCGATCGGCGTCGCCATGATCGGGCATGCCGCGCCGGACAAGAAGTCGGGCTCGCTCAAGCGCGGCCGCCGCGACATCGAGGACGTGCTGCACCGCGAGCGCTGGTAGAACGGCCCCGCAACGCGAGCCACCGGAGCCCGCCGATGGTGGCGGCGGGCTCCGGTGGCTCGTTCGTCATGGCGGTCGCGGGAGCACCACGGCGTTGCGCCGGACGCGATGCGCGTTCTCCGACGGACGCCATCCAGCGACGCGCCCGGCGTCACAGGAAAGCGCGGGCGAGCTGTTGGCGTGCTACGGTTCGGCCCACTCCAGGAGGCTCGCCTCCCACGTCGCGCGCCCCTGCCCCGCCATCCGCTGGCGCACCAGCGCGAGCGCCATGCACCCCGCCAGGAGCAGGCAACGCGCCGCGCGCTTGCGAACCGCACTGACCCCAGAGCGTCGTCTCATGGCGTATCTCTCCGACTGATGGCGGTCGACAGGTACGAGGAGTCTACGGGACGATGGCGCCCAAGGGAATGGCCCCTCGGAATCATTCCTGTCCGCGTTTCGCGACACCCGCCGTGGTGCAGGGCTCGCCTATCCGGTAAACTTGGGTCATCTGGGGGACGAACACAGGATCGCCATGGATTTACCTCCGTCAGAGGCATCATCGAACGCACCCTCGCGTGTCCGGGCGCGGCCGGGCATGCCACCCGGCGCGTTCGTCGGCCGGGATGCCGTGCTCCGGCTGATCCGGGAGGCCCTGGTCGAGCGGCGCGCGCGGCTCCTGACGATCCTCGGGCCCGGCGGCGTCGGCAAGACGCACCTGGCGCTGATGGCCACCCATGACATCGCCGGCCAGTTCCGCGACGGCGTCTGCTTCCTCTCCTTCATCCAGCACACCCCGGACACCGTCTGGCAGGCGATCGCCCGCGAGCTCGGCGTCACGAACGCCAGCCACGCGCCGTGGCCGGACGCCGTGCGCGACGCGCTGCGCGAGCAGGACCTGCTGCTGATCCTGGACAACTGCGAGACGGTCGTTGAGGGGTTCGTCGAGCTGCCGGCACTGCTGGCGGCCTGCCCGGGCGTCGTCGTGCTCGCCACGAGCCAGGTGGCGCTGCGGCTGCGCGGCGAGCACGAGCTCTGGCTGGAGCCGCTCGCCCTGCCGGATGGCGGCTCGACGTGGACGGCGGAGACGGTGCGGCGCGTCGCCGCGATCGAGCTGTTCTCGCTGCGGGCGGCCAACGTCAACCCGCGCTTCACGGTGACCGACGACACCGCGGACACGCTGGCGGCGATCGTCCGCGCGCTGGACGGCCTGCCGCTGGCGATCGAGCTGGCGGCGGCGCAGATGCGCCATCTCACCCCGAGTGCGCTGCTGAACCGCCTGACGTCCGCCCTGCCGTCGCTCGGCGGCGGCCCGCGTGATCTCCCCGCCCGCCATCAGTCGCTGATGAACGCCGTCCAGTGGAGCCTCGGGCTGCTCGGCCCGGCGGAACGCACCGCCTACCTGCAGCTCGCCGTGTTCGCGGACGGCTTCACGCCGGATGCCGCGCAGGCCGTGGCCGGGGAGGCGGTCGCTCACGATGGCTGGGAGCTCCTGATGGGCTTCGCCGACAAGAGCTTGCTCAAGCGCGTCGCGGGCGACGACGATCAGCCGCGATTCATGATGCTGGAGACCGTCCGCGCCGTGGCGCTGGACCTGCTCCGCCAGGAACCGGCGCTCGCGCAGGCGACGCGCGAGCGGCACGCGCGCTTCCTCATCGCGCTGGCGCGGGAGGCCGACCACGCGATGCACGGGCCGGAGCAGCTGCGCTGGCTGCGACGGCTCGACACCGAGCACGCCAACATCCGGGCGGTGATGGAGGGCGGCCTCGTCGACGAGCCGGACGTGCGGCTCGCGCTCGAGTTGGCCGGGCCGATGTTCTGGTACTGGTACAGCCGGGGCTGGCACATGTGGGCGCTGCCGCTCATCGAGCGCCTGCTCGACCGGGCGCCGGCCGACCTCGACCCCGCCATCCGCGGGGCGGCGCGCACGACCGCCGGCTGGCTGGCGTTCAAGCAGACGCAGGTCGACCGCGCCGAGATGCACTTCGCCGAGGCCATGCGCCTGCTGCCCGAGCCCGACTCGCGGGTGGCGCTGCTGGCGCGCATCGGGACAGCCTACGTGCTCTCCTTCGACCGGCGCGACACCCCCGGCGCGATCGCCCGCCTGCGGACAGTCGTCGAGCAGGCTCCTGCCGTGACCGGCGCGTGGCACGAGCACGCCGCGGGGCACTTCGGGATCGGGCTGCTCGAATACTTCGACCATCACGCCGGCGAGGCGCGGGCCGGCTTCGACGCCTCGGTCCGCATCGCCCGCGCGCACGACGACCGGCAGAGCCTCAGCATGAACCTGGTGTACCTGGCCCAGCTCGACAGCGCCGCCGGGCAGCCGCTGGCCGCGCTGGCGAAGCTACAGGAGGCGCTGCCGCTCCTGGTCGAGGTGGGCGACCGGGCGACGATCGCGCTGGCGCTGGATGCGGCGGTCGCGACGCTCGTCGCGCTCGATGAGCCGGCGCTGGCGCTGCAGACCGTGGCCGTCGCCGATCGCCTGCGGCGGACGGCGGGCCTGCCGCGCTCGCCGCTGGAGCAGCAGGACATCGACGCGCCGCTGGCGGCGATCCGCGCACGGCCGGACCACGACCCCGCCACGCCGCCGCCCGCCGTGAGGCTGGACGAGGCGGTCGACCTGCTCGTGCGGTTCCAGCCGCCGGCCATGGGCGGCGCGGAGGAGCCTGACACCACCACGGAGGCGCCCGTGAGGCTGGCGACCGAGGTCCTTTCGGCGCGGGAGCTGGAGGTGCTGGAGCTGGTCGCCTCCGGGATGACGGCGGCCGAGATCGCGGCGACGCTCTACGTCAGCCCGCACACGGTCAAGCGGCACATGGCGAACATCCGCCGGAAGCTCGGCGTGCGCTCGCAGGCCGCCGCCGTCGCCGCGCTGCGGCAGACGGACTGAGGCGCTGCGATGGCGGCGGCTCCTCTGGTATCGTGTGATCCGGACCTTGCGCGGATGTGGAGCAGCCCCGGTGAGCACGACGGTCGATCAGCAAGCCACGCGAACCAGACCGTCGCCGTCGGCTGACGACGCGATCACGGTCGCCAACCTCCGGAAGACCTACCTCGTGCCCGAGCGCGAGGGTGGGCTGAAGGCGGCCGTCGGCAGCCTCTTCCATCGCAAGATGAAGGAGATCGCGGCCGTCCGCGACATCTCGTTCACGATCCAGCCGGGCGAGATCGTCGGCTTCCTCGGCCCCAACGGCGCCGGCAAGACCACCACGCTGAAGATGCTCTCCGGCCTCCTCCACCCCACCGCCGGCACCGCCAGCGTGATCGGCTACACGCCGTGGCGGCGCGACCGCGGCTATCTGGGCCAGATGGCGCTGATCATGGGCCAGCGCAACCAGCTGGCGTGGGACATCCCGGTCGTCGACTCCTACCAGCTCAACAAGGCGATCTTCCGCATCGCCGACGACGACTTCCAGCGGCGGCTCGACGAGCTGATCGAGCTGCTGGACATCGCGGAGCTGATTCGCAAGCCGGTCCGCAACCTCTCGCTCGGCGAGCGGATGAAGTGCGAGATCGCCGGCTCGCTGCTCCACTACCCGCGCGTCCTCTTCCTCGACGAGCCGACGATCGGGCTCGACGTCGCCATGCAGCGGCGCATCCGCTCATTCGTCGCCGAGTACAACCAGCGCACGGGCGCGTCCATTATGTTGACCAGCCACTACATGGCCGATGTCGAGGCCCTCTGCGAGCGGGTGATCGTCATCCACCACGGCACGCTCCTCTACGACGGCGACCTGCCGGGGCTCGTGCGCCGTTTCTCACCGCACAAGACGATCATCGTTGAACTGGAAGAGGGCGCTCCCGTACCCGGCGACCGGCTGGAGGCCCTGCTGCCCGCAACCGGCGAGATCGTCGAGCGGACGGCGGTGGGGATCACCCTCCGCGTGCCGAAGGCGGACACGGCGCGCGTCGCCAGCCAGGTGCTGACGGCGCTGCCGGTGGCCGACCTGACGATCGAGGACCCGCCGATCGAGGACGTCATCGAGCGCGTCTTCGCAAGCCGTGACGGCGAGCCAGAGGAAGAGACCGCCCGCCCATGACCACCCACCTCCGCCGCTCCGGCGAACCGCTGCACTACGCCTGGATCATGGCCGGGGTGACGTTCATCGTCCTGCTGGGGGCGTCCGGCTTCCGCTCGGCGCCGGGCGTGCTGATCGTGCCGCTGCAGGAGGCGTTCGGCTGGAGCCGGGCGACGATCTCGCTCGCCGTCTCGATCAACCTGCTGCTCTACGGCTTCATGGGCCCCTTCGCCGCCGCCCTGATGGAGCGCTTCGGCATCCGCACCGTCGTCACGGCGGCGCTGGCGACGGTCGCGAGCGGCGCCTTGCTGACGACGCTCATGACCGCGCCGTGGCAGCTCTACCTCTTTTGGGGCGTGCTCGTCGGCCTCGGCACCGGCTCGATGGCGACCGTGCTGGCCGCAACCGTCGCCAACCGCTGGTTCGTCGCCCGGCGCGGGCTGGTCACCGGCGTGCTGACGGCCGCCAGCGCGACCGGGCAGCTCGCGTTCCTGCCTGCCCTGGCGTGGCTGGCGTCGCACTATGGCTGGCAGGCCGTCTCGGTCGCTGTCGCCACGGCGACGATCGCCGTCATCCCGGTCGTCCTCCTCTTCGCCCGCAACCGGCCGTCGGATCTCGGTCTGCGGCGCTACGGCGCGACCGAGGACGAGCCGGAAGCCATCAAGGCCAACCCGATCGTCGCCGCCTTCGGCAGCCTGCGGGTCGCGGTGGCGTCCAGCAACTTCTGGCTGCTGGCGGCCAGCTTCTTCGTCTGCGGGGCGACGACCAACGGCCTCATCGGCACGCATCTCATCCCCGCCGGCATGGACCACGGCATGACGGAGATCGCCGCCGCCAACATGCTGGCGCTGATCGGCATCTTCGACATCATCGGCACGACGATCTCCGGCTGGCTGACCGACCGCTACGACCCGCGCCGGCTGCTGTTCGCCTACTACGGGCTGCGCGGCCTCTCGCTGATGCTGCTCACCTTCGCGTTCGACGCGCCGCAGTTCACGCTGATCGCCTTCATCGTCTTCTACGGGCTGGATTGGGTGGCGACCGTGCCGCCGACGATCGCGCTGACCACCCGCCACTTCGGCGCGGCGCAGGCGGCGCTCGTCTACGGCTGGATCTTCGCCGCCCATCAACTGGGCGCGGCCTCCGCCGCCTACCTCGCCGGGCTCACGCGCACCGAGTACGGCAGCTACACGCTGGCGTTCAACGGCGCGGCGATCCTGAGCCTGGTCGCGGCCGGGCTGGTCCTGCTGATCGGTCGCCCGGCGCTCCGGCGACGGCGCGTCCCCGCCACCGCGCTGGCAACGGCCGAGGCGGATTAGAGATGAGGCATCCGTACAGCCGGCCCTTGTGGCCGGCTCTCCAGTGGAAGATGGTCGGCCACAAGGGCCGACCCTCCGGGCCGGAAGGCAAGATGACGCCATGATCAACCGGCCCGACTTCGACCGCCTCTCGCTGCGCTCACTGTGGGACTTTTACGTCAACCAGTTCCGCGTCGACGTCGCGACCAACCTCGCCTACCGGGGCGCGGTCGCGATCTGGGTGCTGAGCACGGTGATGCAGCCGCTCGTCTCGCTGGTCGTCTGGCGGACGGTCGCGGGCTCGAACGACGGCAGCGCCGGGGGTTTTACGGCGAACCAGTACACCGCCTACTTCGTCGTCGTGATGATCGTCAACCACCTGACGTTCATCTGGCACATGTGGGAGTTCGAATGGCGGATCCGGACCGGGTTCTTCTCGCCGCTGCTGATGCGGCCGATCCACCCCATCCATCACGACATCTGCCAGAATCTCAGCTACAAGATCGTCGGCCTGATCGGCGTCATCCCGGCCGCGATCTTCCTCGCGGTCGTCTTCGACGCCGACTTCGGCGGCACGACGTGGACCGACGTGGTCGCGTTCGTGCCGGCGTTGCTGCTGGCGATGGCGCTGCGCTTCATCGTCGAGTGGACGCTGGCGCTGGCGGCGTTCTGGCTGACGAAGGTGTCGGCGCTGAACAACCTGTTCGACGTCTTCTTCCTCTTCCTGGGCGGGCAGTTCGCGCCCCTCGCCGTCATGCCGGACTGGATCCGGGTGCTCTCCGTGCTGTTGCCGTTCCGGTGGAGCATCGCGTTCCCGGTCGAGGTCGCGCTGGGGCAGCACTCCGGGCGGGAGATCGCGCTCGGGTACCTCGCGCAGGTGACGTGGATCGCGATCGCGGCGGTCGTGCTGCGGACGCTGTGGGGCCGCGCCGTGAGCCGCTATTCGGCGGTGGGGGCGTGATGATGCGAATGGCGCGGGAGCTTCGCCACCTCTCAACCGTCATCCTGAGCGAAGCGAAGGATCCCCCGGCGCCGCAGCGCACCGTGCCGCAGGCGCGGATCTCGCGGACGGGACAGCCCATCTGGCCCTGTGAGTTGTGGCGGCCTCGGGTGCGACCGTATGGAATCCACAGCCGCGCACCCAAAGGCCCCGTCATTCTGAGCTTTGCGAAGAATCCCCCGGTGCCACAGCGCCGGTCTCTCCCGCGTTCCCAAACGCCGCGTGCGACGAGGCCACCGACGCGCGCAACCGCCCCCTGTCATTCCGAGCTTGTCGAGGAATCCCCATCGAGGCGCAGCATCGATATGGTGCCGGCGACCACGGCACTTCCCAGGGCATCGCGTGCGTCCCGGCGACACCGTATCGACGCCTGCGGCGCCGATGGGGATCCCTCGACACGACGCCGCTCACTACGTTCGCGGTGTCGGCTCGGGATGACATGGTCATTTGGGCACCACATCAGCTTGTCCGAGAGGAACCATCCATGCACGCGCTGACGGTGACGCGGACATTCTTCCGGCTCGGGCTGCTGAACATCATGCAGTACCGCGCCGACTTCTTCATCTCCCTCATCAACGTCGTCATCTTCGTCGGCATGCAGCTGCTCGGCATCATGGTCGTCTTCAACCAGACCACCGACCTGCGCGGCTGGGGGCACGACGACCTCGTCGTCCTGATCGGCATCCAGCTCCTCGTCGCCGGGTTCCTCGGCCTCGTCATCCGCCCCAGCATGCAGCAGCTGATGGAGGGCATCCGCCTCGGCACGTTCGACTTCATGCTCACCAAGCCGGCCGACTCACAGTTGCTGGCGAGCACGCAGACGGTCTCCCCCGCCGGCGTCACCGACGTGCTGTTCGGCGTGGGGGTGATCGTCGCCGGACTGACGCGGCTGGACACGGCGATCGGCCTGCCGGACGTGCTGCTCTTCCTCGTGCTGCTCGGGGCCGGGCTGGTGATCGTCTACAGCTTCATGCTGATGCTCTCGACGCTGGCGTTCTGGTTCGTGAAGCTGGAGAACGTGCTGGTCATCTTCAACACGATGTTCGGCAACGCCGGCTCGTGGCCGATCACCATCTACCCGGCGTGGCTGCGCGTGTCGCTGACCTTCCTCGTGCCCGTCGCCTTCGCGGTGACGATCCCGGCGCAGAGCCTGACCGGGCGGCTGGACGCGGCGACGGTGCTCGGGACGCTGGCGCTGGCGGTCGCCTTCAGCGCGGCGGCGCGCTGGTTCTGGCGCTTCGGACTCCAGCGCTACACCGGCGCGTCGGCGTAGGCGCCGCGCTCCCAACCACCATCCTCATGCTGAGCGCAGCGAAGCACCCTACGCGAAGCGGACATGCCGACACGCACGTTTCGCCTGGATCATCTCTCCCGGGGCACGGCTCCTACGCCAGCGAGACACTCTTTGCTCTCCAAAATCGACAACCAACAGGTTGACAATCTCCCCTCCCTCCGCTATCATCAACCACATGGTTGACGATGACCTCCAACTCGACACGGTCTTCCGTGCACTCGCCGACCCCACCCGGCGCGCCATCCTCCAGCGACTCGCCGCTGGCAGCGCGCTGGTGAAGGACCTGGCGGAGCCGTTCGCCATGTCCAAGCAGGCGATCTCGAAGCACCTGCAGGTGCTCGAAGAGGCCGGGCTGGTCGTGAAGGTGGTCGAGGGCAGGTCAACCAGGGTGAAGCTGCGGCCCGAGGCGCTGCGGCACGTCGAAAACTGGGTGTCGTTCTACCGCGGCTTCTGGACGGACAGTCTGGCCGCGCTTGCGGACATCGTTGAAGGCGAAGAGGAGACAGGCACATGACGACGTCGAATGCGGTTACCGTCACGCGAACGTTCAACGCGCGGCCGGAGCGAGTCTTCGCGGCGTTCGAGAACCCGGCGGAGATGGCTCGCTGGATGGGCCAGCAGGGCAGCACGACCGAGGTGCAGGCGCTGGATGTGCGGGAAGGCGGCGCGGTCCAGGTCCAGATGAGTTGGGCCAACGGGATGTCCATCAACCTCTCCGGCACATTCAAGCGGGTCGAGAAGCCGTCGCTCCTGGAGTTCACGTGGGAGATGGAGGGCGACGACGCCAACAAGGGCGTCGTGACCGTCGAGTTCAAGCCGATCGGCACGGGCACCGAGTTGACGCTGACGCACGACGGCCTGGCCGGTCCGGCGAAGGAGTACTCCAAGGCGGGCTGGAACGGCTGGTTCGACGGTTTGCAGACGCTGGTCGAGGCCGCGTAACACGAACGACCAACAAGGAGACAAGCCATGAATGCGCACGTGAGCGCGATCCTCCTCGGCGTCCGGGATATGGACCTGTCGAAGCGGTTCTATACAGAGGGTCTGGGCTGGGAGGTCCAGCAGGACTACGGCATCTCGGTGTTCTTCGTGCCGCACGGCGGCTCGCTCGTCGGCTTCTACGGCCGCGACGGACTGGCCGCCAACGTGGGCGCGAGCCCGGATGGCAGCGGCTTCAGCGGGCTGGTCCTGACCTACGTCGTCCGCAGCGAGGCTCGGGTTGGCGAGATCATGGCGGAAGCTGACAAGGCCGGCGCAACGATCCTCAAGCCCGCCGCCGCCAAGCAGTGGGGCGGGTACGGCGGTTCCTTCGCGGACCCGGACGGCTACATCTGGGATATCGGATACAGCGCCCAGGGGAAAGACCAGCCCTACGCGGAATAGCCCACGCCGGGGAGAACGTCTGGTGAATGCGGGCTCCGGCCGACGATCCCGTCCCAGGCGGGATGGCAGCAGGTGGGTAGGGGAGCACCTTGTGTGCTCCCGGCGGGTGGGCGCACGCCAGAGCCGGCCCTACCGCTGCGCGTGAGCGCAGTCGAATGGGTGCTCCCCTCCCCCAGCGTCGGAACCATTCCAGGATTCGCTTTAGGATATGGGTGAGCCTGCAAGAGGAGGAAACCATGAGCGCGAAGAACGCGACGCAAGAATCCAACGTGAACGGCGAGAAGTCCCAGGGATTTACGGACGACGAACGCTCCGCGATGAAGGAGCGCGCCAAGGAATTGAAGGCCGAGGCGCGTCGTAGCTCGAAGGCGGACAAGGCGGCGGCAGCCGAACGCGATGTCCTCGACAAGATCGCCGAGATGCCGGAGCCGGATCGCGTCATCGCCGAGCGGATCCACGCCCTCGTCAAGGCCCACGCGCCGGACCTTGCGCCGAAGACCTGGTACGGGATGCCCGCGTATGCCAACTCGGACGGCAAGGTCGTCTGCTTCTTCCAGGCGGCGGCGAAGTTCGACGCCAGGTTCGCGACGTTCGGGTTCATCGACGTCGCGAACCTCGACGACGGCGCCATGTGGCCGATCTCCTTCGCGCTCAGGGAGCTGACGCCCGCCGGAGAGGATCGGATCGCCGCACTCGTGAAGCAGGCAGTGAGCTGAGCGATGCGCGCGGCCACCTCGACATCGACATCCGGTTGATGTCGCCGCGCCCCCCGAAGGGTGTGCGCCGTCGTCCGGGCGGATGGCCGCAGGCTCCCCGTCCTCCGCACCGTGGCGTAGGAAAAGGCTCGCTCCGCTTCTCGCCCTGCGGGCTCGGCCAGGCGACGATGCCTTGGTCCTGCACCTGCGGCAATGCCCCGACGGGGCAGGACCAAGGCATCGTCGCCTGGTGATCAGCCGGGTTCCGCATGACGCCGCCAGTGCCCGGCCGAGCCTTCCGCGACGGTGCGGGTGATCCCGCACCACGGCGCAACATCCAAGAAGCGCCAGCGCCGTCCATCGCGGTAAGGTGGTGAACGGCCAAACTGCCACGAACCCCCGTCAGGAGTGACCGCGTGAGTTCCCACCCAGCCAGTCTCCCGTCGACGATCGACCCAGAAGCCGTCGTCGCGGACAGCCACGATCTGATCCGCGTGCACGGCGCGCGCGAGAACAACCTCAAGCACGTCAGCGTCGAGATCCCGAAGCGCCGGCTGACGGTGTTCACCGGCGTGTCCGGCTCGGGCAAGAGCTCGCTGGTGTTCGACACGATCGCCGCGGAGTCCCAGCGGTTGATCAATGAGACCTACAGCGCCTTCGTGCAGGGCTTCATGCCGACGCTGGCCCGCCCGGAGGTCGACGTCCTCGACGGGCTGACGACCGCGATCATCATCGACCAGGAGCGGATCGGCGCCAACCCCCGCTCCACCGTGGGCACCGTGACCGACGCCAACGCGATGCTGCGCATCCTCTTCAGCCGGCTCGGGCAGCCGCACATCGGGTCGCCCCAGGCGTTCTCCTTCAACGTCGCCTCGATCAGCGGCGCCGGCGCGGTCACGTTCGAGCGCGGCGGCCGAACGACGAAGGAGAGGCGCAGCTTCAGCATCACGGGCGGCATGTGTCCACGCTGCGAGGGCCGGGGCTCGGTGAACGACTTCGAGCTGTCCGCGCTGTACGACGACAGTAAGTCGCTCAACGAGGGCGCGCTGACCATTCCCGGCTACAGCATGGACGGCTGGTACGGCCGCATCTACAAGAGCTCCGGCTTCTTCGACCCCGACAAGGCGATCCGCAAGTACACCAAGAAGGAACTGCACGACCTGCTCCACAAGGAGCCGACCAAGAACAAGGTCGACGGAATCAACCTGACGTATGAGGGGCTGATCCCGAAGATCCAGAAGTCGATGCTCTCCAAGGACGTCGACGCGCTGCAGCCGCACGTCCGGCGCTTCGTGGAGCGGGTGGTGA
>DATLHE010000260.1:0-2187 GCA_035540335.1 Thermomicrobiales bacterium
CGACCAGCAGCAGGACACCACGACCACGGCCGGGGCCGCGGCGGGCACGTCCCCAGCGACCGACGCCGGCACCACACCGAAGCCGGACTCGGCCAACAAGCTCATCAAGGACTTCGCCAAAGCCGAGGGCCTCTCGGTCGAGGAACTGCTCGACCAGTACAAGACCCTGCGCGATGCGAACCGCACCGAACGCGAACGCCTTGATGCGGAGCTGACGACACACAAAACCGAGGCCGAGACCCTCCGCCAGCAACTACGGGACGCGGTTGCCAGCAACGTCGTTCGGGATTCTGCCGCCAAGGCGGGCGCCATCAGTCCGTCGATCGTCTACCGGGCCATCAAGGATGACCTGCAGTTCGACAAGAACGGCAACCCGACCAACGTCGATGAGGTGCTTGCCAGCCTCAAAGCCGACGAACCGCAGCTCTTCCGGGCCGCTCAGGGGAGCGGTGACGGCGGCAAGGGCGGGGCGTCACCGAACGGACTCGACATCAACGGCGTGCTGCGGCGGATGGCCGAGCGCGCCTAGCAAGAGGTAGATCGCGATGCCATACGACAGCCTGACCAGCCGGTCAGACGTGCAGGCGATGATCCGGGAACAGGTGTCGGACGTCATGCTCAACGGTCTCCAGACCGAGAGCGCCGTCCTCAACCTCTTCACCCGCATCAACGTCCCCACGAATCAGACCCGGTTCCCGGTCCTCTCCGCCCTGCCGAACGCCTACTGGGTGAACGGCGACACGGGCCTCAAGCAGACCACCGAAGCGGCATGGGCCAACAAGTACATCAACATCGAGGAATTGGCGGCCATCGTGCCGATCCCGGACAGCGTGCTCGCGGATGCCTCGTTCGACATCTGGGGCAGCATCCGGCCGCTGGTCGAGAACGCCATCGCGCGTGCCCTCGACGCGGCCGTGTTCTTCGGCAGCAACGCTCCGGCCTCGTTCCCGCAGAACGTCGCCGCCGCCGCCGTGGCCGCCGGCAACGTCGTGGCGCGGGGCACGGCCACCGACGCCAAGGGCGGCATCGCCGAGGACATCAACCAGCTGATGGGCACGCTGGAGGCCGACGGCTACTTCCCGACCGGCTTCGTCGCCAACGGCACGCTCCGCGCCCGGCTGCGCGGCGCCCGCGACACGCAGGGCCAGCTCCTGATGGACGTCGCCGGCGGCACGAACAACATCTGGGGGCAGCCGACGACCTACCCGATGGCGGGCCTGTGGCCGACCGGCACCAGCGCGGCGGAGCTCTTCGCGCTGCAGCGGGAGAACTTCATCGTCGGCGTGCGCCAGGACTTCACCGTCACGGCGAGCCGCGATGCCGTCATCCAGGACAACACCGGGGCGATTGTCTACAACTCGTTCCAGCAGGACATGACGCTCTACCGCATCGTCTTCCGCGCCGGCTGGGCCGTCAACAACCCGATCAACTACGACCAGGCGACCGAGGCCAGCCGCTACCCGGCCGGCGTCATGCGCAGCCCGGCGACCTAGCGATGGACCCGGAGCAGGCCGCGCGACGTGATCGCTTTTTGAACCGGCTCGCCTTTCAGCGGGCACAGGACGCGGCCCTGACGCCGCCGAGCGACGCTCCCGCCGCAGCCGTCCGGGCCGCATGGAAGCCGATCGACCAGTTCCTCAAGGAGGGGCCAGATGTCGGAGAACGACAAGAGCCGGAATCAAAGCAAGGCAAGTGGAGCGGCTGACGTGGGTCAGGCCGAGGTCAAGCAGAAGTTCGACGAGGCCAACGAGAAGGGCTACTTCGGCACCGTGACCGACCCGACGCCGAACGCCAACTACACGTTCGCCGGTCAGGCCAAGGGCGCGCCGACCCCGGAGACCGATGAGCAGCTGCGGGCCGAGGCCCAGAAGGCCCGGAACCAGTAATGGCGACCGACCCGCTGGCCGACGCCGCGCTCGCCCGGTCGCTGCTCGAGCGCGCCGTGGCGTGGCAGACCGCGCCGGCGCTGACCGCACAGGAGGTCACGGATCTGCTGGCGCTGGCCGACACGGCCGGCACCTTCGGCGGCACGGACCTCAACCGCGCGGCGTCGCTGGGCTGGCAGTGGAAGGCCGGGCGCGTCACGAAGAACTACGCGCAATCGCTCGGCGACGGCGTGAAGTTCAGCCGCGAGCAGGTCTACGCGCACTGCATGGAGCAGGCGGCGAAGTACGCCACCGGCGAACT
>DATLHE010000261.1:0-7032 GCA_035540335.1 Thermomicrobiales bacterium
CTGCCGGGACATCGCGCGGGAGCATGGGCGATCCTTCTTCTTCGCCAGCCGCTGCCTGCCCCCGGTCCGCCAGCGCGCGGCGCTCGCCACCTACGCCTACTGCCGCATCGCCGACGACATCGTCGACCGCGCGGAGGTGGAAGGGCCGCACGCCGCGGCCGGGGCACTGGCGCACTGGGAGGCGCAACTGACGCGCCCCACCCATCCCGTCGCGATCGCCTTCGCGCACGCCCGTGCGCACTTCGCCGTTCCGGTGGAACCAGTCCGCGACCTGCTCACCGGCATCCGCATGGACCTGACGACCACCCGCTACGCCACCTGGGCCGATCTCCGCGCCTACTGCTACTACGTGGCGGGCACGGTTGGCCTCATGGTCGCCCCGATCTTCGGCTGCCGCGATCCCCACGCCCTCGACCACGCCGCCAACCTCGGCATCGCCATGCAGCTCACCAACATCCTGCGCGACGTCCGGGAGGATGCGGAGCTCGGCCGCATCTACCTGCCGCTGGACGAGCTCGCCGCCTTCGGCTGCGACCCGGAGGCGCTGCTCGCCGGCCAGCCGGGGCCCCGCTTCCCCGAGCTGATCGCGTTCCAGATCGACCGCGCCCGCACGCTCTATGCCGACGCCCGGCGCGGCGTGCCCGCCCTCGCCCCGAGTGGACGGCTGGCGACGCTCGCCGCCAGCCGGCTCTATGCGGGCATCCTCACAGAGATCGAGAACATGGACTACGACGTCTTCCGCGCCCGGGCCCACGTCTCGTCCGCGCGCAAGGTCCGCGCGGTGCCCGCCATCACCGCGTCGTTCGTCCGGGTCGCATTGCCAGGCATGCGCCGTGGGGAACCGATCGCCATGCCGCACCCGCCCGGCGAGGTCCGCCCGCCACGTCCCGGATACCGCACCTATGGCTGATCCGCGAAACACCCACCGGCGCGGAGGACCGCACCACCTGTCATCGACCGATGTCCTCCGCGATCAGATCGTCGGCGATCTTCGCCGAGCTGAGCACACCCGGGAGGCCCGCGCCCGGGTGTGTCCCAGCGCCCACGAAGTAGAGATTCGGCAGCTCCTCGGACCGGTTGTGCGGCCGGAACCACGCCGACTGCGTCAGGACCGGCTCGACCGAGAACGCCGACCCGGCGTAGCTGTTCAGCTCGTCCCGGAAGTGGCGCGGATCGATCATGTGCTCCGTCACGATGTGCCGCGACAGATCGGGCAGGTACCGCTCCTCCAGGAAGCCCATGATCCGGTCGCGATAGGGTCGGGCCTGAACCGCCCAGTCGATCTTGCCGCCGAGATGCGGCACCGGCGCGAGCACGTAGAACGCCTCGCCGCCCGGCGGCGCCAGCGAGGGGTCGGTCAGCGTCGGCATATGCAGGTAGAGCGAAAAGTCCTCCGCCAGCACCTTGCGGTTGAAGATGTCGTGCAACAGCCCCTTGTAGCGCGGCCCGAGGATGATGTTGTGGTGCGCGAGCGCGCCATCCCGGTAGAGTCGATCCGTGCCGAAGTAGATCACCACCAGCGACATCGAGTACCGCATCCGCGCCAGGCGACGGTCGGTGTATGTGCGCCGCGCCGGGCGCGGCAACAGGTTCTGATACGCGGCGGCCACGTCGCCATTGCAGACGACGATCTCCGCCGGCAGGATCCTCCCATCCACCAGCCGCACGCCCGTGGCGCGGCGCCCGATCGTCAGGATCTCGTCGACCTCGGCGTTGAGCAGCAGCGTGCCGCCCAGCTCCCCGAAGAGCCGCGCCAGCGCGTCGACCACCGCGCCCGTCCCGCCCATCGCGAACCAGACGCCCCACTCCCGCTCGAGATGATGAATCAGCGCGTAGATGCTCGTCGTCTGGAACGGGTTGCCGCCGACCAGCAGCGGATGGAACGACAGCACCTGCCGCAGCCGGTCGTCCTTCACGTACCGCGAGACGAGCCCGTAGACCGTCCGGTAGCTCTGAAGCTTCACCAGGTCGGGAACGATCTTCACCATGTCCTTCACGTGCAGGAACGGCGTGGCCGCCAGCTCGGTGAACCCCTTGGCGAAGATCCGCTCCGTCTGCGCGATGAACGCCTGGTACCCCGCGACGTCATGATCGGGAAAGGCGCTGAAGGCCCGGATCGCCGCCAGCATCCGGTCGCCGTCGCCGGTGTAGTCGAAATGCGCACCATCGGGGAAGAAGACGCGGTAGAACGGGTTCACCGGCACCATCGTGACGTAGTCGGCGGCCTTCCGGCCGGCCAGCTCGAAGAGCTCGGTGATCAGCCACGGCGCCGTGATGACCGTCGGCCCGCCGTCGAAGGTGAATCCATCCTGCCGGTAGACATACGCCCGGCCGCCGGGCTGGTCGCGCTTCTCGACGAGCGTCACCTCGTGCCCGCGCGCGGCCAGACGCACCGCCGAGGCAAGGCCGCCGAATCCGCTCCCGATGACGACGATGCGACGATTCATGGTCCAGCCTTCCCGACGACCTACACGATCCACCACCCACTCAGGGGCACGATGAGCATCGTTATACAGCGCACGGGACCGCGCGTGCCGGGCGGGAGGAGCCAATGATGAGCCGCCTCGTTCTCCTGTTCGCCGTCGTGCAGGCGCTGCTGGGCGCGCATGTCATCGCCCGCTTGGTCCAGACCGCCCACGGCCGCCGCATCGAGCGCAGCCTCCAGCCCGCGTCGCTGGCCGCGGATCATCAGGTGACCGTGCTGGTGCCGGTGCTCAACGAGGCCGCGCGGCTCGCACCCTGCCTGGAGGGGCTCATCGCCCACGGCGCCGAGATTTCCGAATTCCTCGTCATCGACGGCGGCTCCAGCGATGGCACGCCCGAGATCGTGACCCGCTTCGCCGCCTGCGACCCCCGCGTCCGCCTGCTCGACGCCACCCCGGTCCCCGCCGACCGCAATGGCAAGGCGCATGGGCTGCAGGTCGGTCTCTCCCACAGCTGCCCGGCGGCCGGCTGGGTGCTCACCATCGACGCCGACGTCCGGCCGGACCCCCTGCTCGTGCGCTCCTTGTTGGCCCATGCCGCCGCCGAGCGCGTGCCGGCCCTCAGCGCGGCGACGCTCCAACGTCTCTCGGGGGCGGCCGAAGGGCTCGTGCACCCCGCCCTGCTCGCCACGCTGGTGTACCGCTTCGGCATCCCCGGTCACGCGACCAACCGCGTCGACCAGGTCCAGGCCAACGGCCAGTGCTTCCTCGTCCGCCGCGCCGTCCTCGACGCGGCCGGCGGGTTCGCGACCGGCCTCGACTCGGTCTGCGAGGACGTCACCGTAGCGCGGGCCATCGCCGCCCAGGGGCATCGGGTCGGTTTCTACGAGACGGACGACCTCGTCGCCGTCGAGATGTACGCCGGCTGGCGCGAAGCGTGGGACAACTGGACGCGGTCGCTCCCGATGCGTGACCGTCTCGTCCGCGGAAGCGGCGATCTCGGCCTGGCGGAGATTCTGCTGGTGCAGGCCCTGCCGCTGTGGCTGGCCCCCCTGCTGGCCTGGTTGCTCGGCACTCGCCACCCGGCGACGATGCTCAACGTCGGCCTGGTCTGTACCCGTATCGGCGTCCTCGCCGGCATGGCCCGGGCCTATGCCGTCCGCCCATGGACCTACTGGCTCTCACCCCTCTGCGACCTGCCGGTCGCCGTTCGGCTCTGGACCATGTCCCGCCGCCGGCGCCATACGTGGCGCGGCCGCGCCATCGTCCCCGGAGACCTCGCATGACGCGCTTCGACCGTTCCTGGATCCCCCTCGGCCTCTTCGCCGCGCACCTCGGCGCGCTGGTCTTCGGCCTCATCGGCATCCTCATCATGCTGCCGAACCCCGACCTCTGGGCGAGCGACCCGCGCGCCGTGAAGGTCTTCAACTGGTCGATGGAGCACGCCGGGGCCACGCACATCATCCTCGGCGCGGCGGCGATGTTCGCCTTCGGCGTCGTCGCCCTCGGCTGGCGCAAGACCGTCATCTTCGCCGTCGTCTCCTACACGCTCTCGCTGAGCTCCGAGCTGATCGGCACCGGCACCGGCTGGCCCTTTGGCAACTACGAATACACCGACTTCCTCGGCACCAAGGTGCTCGGTCGCGTGCCCTACACCATCCCACTGTCATGGTTCTACATGGGGCTGGCGTCCTACCTGCTCGGCGTCGTGCTGGCGAACCGGCTCGGCGTGCGCCGCACCACCCTCTGGGGTCTCCTGCTCGGCACCTGGTTCCTCACCGTCTGGGATCTCGTCCTCGACCCGGCGATGGCGCATGAATCGCTGCGCGTCCAGTTCTGGATCTGGGACCAGACCGGCCCCTACTTCGGCATGCCGATCAAGAACTTCATCGGCTGGTCCGTCACCGGACTGCTCTTCATGACGATCAGCCGCGCCCTCTGGCGGAGCGACGCCGACCCGCGAGCGACCCCGATGCGCCTGCCGCTCGCCATCTACGCCGCCAACCTCGCGTTCGCGATGGTGCTCAGCGCCGGCGTCGACCTCTGGATCCCGATCTTCCTCTCGGCCTTCCTCGGGCTGCTCCCAGCCGCATTCGCGATCCGGTCACGCCCGCGCACCCCGGTCCCCACGCTGCGCTGGGCCGACGATGTCTGACATGCCGTGGCGGTCGCTCCGCGCGGCCAGCAAGGCGGTCGTCCGCCGCCAGCTCGACCTGCGCGTCGAGGGATTCGATCACGTACCGCGTTCCGGCCCCGTGATCATCGCCGCCCGGCACTTCCACCATCTCTTCGATGGCTGCGCCATGCTGGCGACGATCCCGCGCCCGGTGCACATCCTTGTCGGCCTCGACTGGGTCCGCAGCGCACCAGCCAAGATGGCGATGGAGCGCGCCTGCCGCGCCGCGGGATGGCCCGTCGTCCTCCGGCGCGATGGCGCCGCGCCGGTCGACAACCTCGACGCGGCCCGCGCCTTGCGCCGCGCCATGACCGACACGATCGCGCTGCTGAACGACGGCCGCGTCGTCCTCGTCTTCCCCGAGGGCTATCCCAATATCGACCCCGGCTTCACCCCCAAGCCGGACGATTCGGCCTTCCTGCCCTTCCAGCCCGGCGCCGTGCGCCTCGCCACGCTGGCCGCCGCGAAAGGGATCCGCGTGCCGATCGTGCCGGCCGGCTTCGCCTACGAGCGCGGCGAGCGGTGGCGCGTCACGCTCCGCTTCGGTGAGCCGCTCGCCGTCGAGCGCCGCGACCAGGAACCGACGGCCCTCGCCGCGCTCGAAGCCCGCGTCCGCGCCCTCTCCGCCCCGGACGGTTGCCACCACACCGTGTAGGGGAGCACAGGGCCCCGGCCCCCCTACCCCTCGTACCAGACCAGCCGGCTCGCGCTCGCCATTCGCCCCGCATACGGCACGCGCATCAGCCCCTCCCGACCCTGGTAGGGCAGCCGAGGCTCCTCCAGCTCCGCAATCCGCTCGATCCGCCCCGCGACGTACTCGCCGATGCGGTGCATCGCCGTGTCGAGGCTCATCAGCAGCCCGCCGTACCGCGTGTCAATGACCTCCCAGCCGAACGGCGCGTACAGCGCGTGCCAGCGCTCCCGGTGACACGCCCGCAGCGCCCGCACCCGCGCCACGACCTCCGGCAGCTCCGTCGCCCCAATGGCCCGCAGCGTGTCACGATCCCCGCCCCGGTAGGCGTCGGTGATCCGCAGCCCCACCTCCGCCTTGACCGCCAGCACGTCGCAGAGACGCGCGTAGAACGCGAACACCGGGCCGTAGACGCCGTTGCGCGCGGCACAGGCCGCCATCTCCTCCGCCAGCCGCGCGTAGTGCGCGCCCAGCTCCCGCCCGCGAGTGTTGGCGTCGAACAACCCCAGCAGCGGATGCTGCCAGAGCAGGTAGCGCGAAGGGTTCGCCTGCTCCGGGTTCCCGGCGGGCACCCCCGGCGGCTCGTCGAGCAGGCCGATCGCGCGAAAGTCGGCCATCTCGCCGCCGGTGCAGAACCGGAACCGCCGCGCCAGCTTCCCCTCGTCCAGCTCCGCCGCGAACCCGTGCTCCGCGAACAGCTGCAGGCCGAGCATCGCCGCGTGCAGGTCGCACTCGGTGCCGTCGTCGCCCCACACGGTCGCGATGACCTCGCGCACGCCCTCCCGCTTGCACGCCGCGAGCGCCGCGTTCGTCGCCGTGAACGTCCACCCGTAGTTCAGGGCGATCTGGTTCCAGTTCCAGATGCCCCCGGCGAAGATCGGCGTCGATCCGAACGCCTTATGTCGACGTATCCACTCGGCGTAGAATGCCTCGTCGCCGTGGTAGTAGTCCCAGTAGACGAGCTGGACGTCGTCCGGCACCTCATCCATCACCGCCCGCGGGATGTGGCTTTCCACGTCGTAGTAGTCGCCCGTGCGCGACCCGGCGCGGAAGTACATGTCGCTCCAGATCATCGGCTCCAGCCCGTGCCGCCGGACGATCTCCATCACCCGCCGCAGGTGCGCGTTCATGATCTCGAACTTCGAGCGATAGCCGTTCTCGGCCAGGTAGTTCCCCAGCCCGAGGTGCCACGCCTCGTCCATGCCGATGTGGATGCGCTTCGTCCGCACCGGCGCGCTGGCGGCGACGATCATCTGCTCGACGAACGCATACGTCGCCTCGCTGCCGACCAGCATCGTCTCGTCGTCGTCGCGGATCGCGGCGAACGCGTCCCATTTCAGCACGTCCTTCAGGTGGCTGAGCGTCTGGATGCAGGGGATGAGCTCGATGCCGAGCGCATCGGCATCGTCGTCGATCGCGCGCATCTCGTCGTGGGAGTACCGCCCACGCATGGAGCCGAAATAGGGCTGCTCCGGGACGTCGTAGCTGTCCTCGGCGTAGAGCATGAGCATGTTGAGGCCCATCAGCGCCATCGACCGCAGCAGCCCTGTCACCGTCGCTACGGTCGGCACCGCGTTGCCCTGCGAGACGTCGATCATCGGCCCGTTCATGGTGAACTGCGGCGTCTCGGTGATGGAGAACACGCGCCCCGCCGCCGACGCCTCGACGAACAGCCCCAGCCCGCGGAAGAAGTGCGCCCGCTCCCGGTAACGGATCACCCCCGCATCGCCATCCCGGTGCAC
>DATLHE010000262.1:0-33065 GCA_035540335.1 Thermomicrobiales bacterium
CGCAGGGAATGGACGGAATGCCAGGATGCGGCCCCCACGGCTCGTTCCGAGCACCGCGAGGCCGCCGCCGAAGATGGGATGGACGGCGGCTTCGAAGTCGAGGATCTCGTCGAGCGTCACCGCCGGGCTGAAGATCAACGCCCGGTTGAACGGCGCGGGCCGGTTGCTCTTCAGCAGGTAGATGATGTCGTCGGGGCCTCGATCGCCGGCCAGGACGACCGTCCACGTGCCATCGCCTTCGTCCAGCACCCGAATGCCGCTGAGCCGGACATTCTCGCGGACGCCACAGTCGACCCATCCGATCCTCTCCCAATCGGTGTCACGGCTGCTCACGTCGTAGGCGACCAGGACGCGGCTACGCACGTCGGTCGGGCTGTTGTCGACGGCAACGGCGATGGCAACGCGGTCGTCGTCGGTCCAGGCCGCGCCGAGGGCATGCACGCGCGGCGTGCCGCCAACAAGGTGCGCGAATTGCGCGCCCAGGTCGATCAGCGACCATCCGCCGACGGACGAGCCCTCATCCTTGCGCACCAGGTAGAGGCCGTTCTCACTGCCGATCGTCAGGACCATCGACGTGACAACCGCCAGCCTGCGATCGGGGAGGGCGATCATCCGGCGCTGGAACCGGCCATGCGCGCCGATGTCCGCCAGGTCCTCCCGCCCGAAGGTCCGGGCCGAATCGATGTAATCGATGATGTCGGTCGAGACGGTCACCCGTCCCGAGCGCCCATGAGTGTCACTGACAGGGAAGCCGACGACGCGGGGAGTGTTCACCACCCGATCTCCTTCCGGGAACCGAACCGACGTGGGATGTTGTGTTCACTACGGCGCCTGGTAGATGACGTCGAGGATCAGGTCGCCCGCCTGTGAGAAGCGAGGGTTCTGGAACGTGAAGACGCCGCCGCCGGGCGGGATGAAGGCATGCTGGCTGAGGTCCAGGTTGATACCGTTGAGCACCTGGTCAAGCCACGTGCTGAGATTGTTGACATCGCCCTGCTGCTGGTTGTGCAGCGCATCGGCCGTGGTGGCACCGGTAAAGAAATCCTCGAACGCCGTGAGGACCTTCGCCCCGCCTTCGATCGACTCGTTGTCCACCACGAGGCCCCGGAACCTGTGCTCGACGGTCGGCAGCAGATTGAAGCCCATGCCGATGCCTCCGCCGGTGAGCGCCACCGAACCGGACAGGTCCTGATGACCCTCCATGTGGATCCACTCCGTGTGGTAGTGCCCCAACTCGCCGACTCTGAGCGTGTATCCGTCCATGTTGGCGTGACTGGACACCCGTCCCGAGATGATCAGCGTGTTCGTGCCGGGCGCGATGGCGATGGCGAGGTTCCAGCGCCTGCCCTTGTCCCATTCGCGGTCGATGATGTCCCGCGACGTCCAGTTCTCCTGGCTCTCATCCGAGAAGATCCAGGTCAGGTTCGTGACGGACGGCGCCTTCCCAATGCGGTTGATGAAGGCCTTGATCAGGTAGTCGTCCATGAAGGCGCCTCGCCGGACCGCCATGATGCCGGCGACCAGGCTCACCGTTCCGTCGATCTGCTCCGGTCGGACCCAGGCATCGGTGAGCCTGAGCCGGGCGGCCGTCTGGTCGGCGGGGAGCGGGCGCTGGGAGAACATCCCGAGATAGGCAAGCGTGCTGGCGTCCGCGACCGCGCCGTCCGGATGCACGTCGAAGATGAAATCGGTCATCGCAAACGTGGGCGTCGCCTGCTTGTTGTTGCGCCGGACGACCGTGCCGAGCAGGAACTCGCCCAGCTCGCCTTGCAGCAGGAAGTTCAGGCTGCTCAATGCCTTGTCGCGCGCGGCGCCGGGCACGTCGGGCGGGATCGAGACGTCCTTGTTGTCCGAGAGGATCAGGTCGATGTCCGTGAACTTGAGAAAGAGATACTCGATCGAGAAGACGGCATCGGGCAAGCCGCTGGCCGCGATCACCTCTTTCGCCGTCTGGTGCGTGTCGGGATCGATCTGGGCGAGGACATCAAGATCAACCGGCCGCTTGTCCAGATCGCTGAGGAAGGAGACGCTCCAATCCCGGATGGGATAGGTGACGAAGCCTCCCTCCTCCTCGTCAACGTAGGTCACGTTTCCAGACCGCAGGGTAAGCGTCACCCTGACTTGGCCCGATTTCCCATCCGGCACGTTCAAACCCACGGTCAGGGGTGCCAGGGTGGCGTCGATGCCCGTCTTGGCATCGACCAGTTGACCGCCCTTGCGGGTCTTGAAGATCCTCAGCGTGTCCGAGAAGTTGTTGCGGCGCTTCCATGCCTTCCAGGCGTAGCCGATCTGGCTGTCGACCGAGCGCTGGGCCAAGGCGAGGCACAGGTCAAAGTCGGTGAGGGCGTTGGTGGTATCGCCCCGCGTTGCGCCGTCCTGGACGGTGATTGACGAGGCAAGGTCATTGAAGTCGTCGCCGACGTATGGGGTATCGCTCGTGAACGTCTTGCTCCGGCCCTGATACCCCGCGTGCTCGAAGAGCGTCACTGTCCAGCCGGGCGGCACCTGCAGGGAGCTGATCGCATCGTTGCCGACGGTGAGTTGTCCTATGTCGTACTGACCCCTGCTCAGCTCCTGGGCCGCGCCGCCAAAGTTCGCGTCGCCGTAGACCTTCACGCTTGCCATCGTGGTTCCTCACATTCTCGAAAATGAGCGTCCTACGGGCATCACGCAATCGCCGGTCATGGGCGGCCCGGGAACCGTGGAAACGTCCGCGGCTACCCATGGCGTACCGACGGCCACCTCCTTCCAGTGAGAGGGGCATGGTCAGCGCCGACCTGCACCGAATCCGCAACCGTCGCGAAATCCGGCGAGGCGTGTGTCCCTCACCTACTGACGCAGCACCCGGAGTGAGCACGTCGTTCTCCACTGGGCGGGCACGCCGAGGGCTGATCGGTCGCACCGGCACCCCGAGTCTAGAGATATATGGTTGATAGCAGCAACTACTCCCCAGGCAGATGCTAGGGGAATACATGTACCGTGTATACGACCCGAAAAGGTCAGGTCCGATCAGCATGAGGAGGCGTGAGCGCTTCTCGCTCACGCCTCTAGATCACGGCGATGCTGTGTTGACTGATTCAGAAGAGACGGGGGATGAGGACGATGACGCCGCCCGTCTCGCGGATGACGTAGGAAAACTCCTCGCCGGACCACGGCGCGATCGGGCTCTCGGTGGCCGGTGACGAGAAGGACTCGAAGCCGAGCGAGTTCGCCATCAGCTCCGAGCGGAAGAGATGAAACCCGTCGCTGACGATCAGGATGTCGTGGATGCCGGTGCCGCCGGCGACCTTCGCCACGCCCTGCATGCTCTGCCACGTGTCGCGGCCCTCATCCTCCATCAGGATCGCGCTCGGGGGCACGCCGCGGTCGAGCAGGTACTGCTCGCTCGTGCCGGCCTCGGTGTAGGCATCGCCCGGCATCTTGCCGCCGGTGACGATGATCGTCGGCGCATACCCCGCCCGGTAGAGCGCGAGCGCGTGGTCAAGCCGCGCCTGCAGCACGGGGCTGGGACGCCCGTTGTACTGCGCGGCGCCCATCACCACGATGGCGTCGACGTGGCGCGTCTCGTCCGTGCGGGCCTGCCAGTAGACGGCGCCCATGATGCAGAGGATGACGAGCGGGATCGCGGCGAGGACGAAGAAGAGCACCGACGTCCACCAGCGGTAGCGGCGCGAGGGCGTGCGCCGGGTGAGGTCGGTGTAGCCCGTCAGCGAGGGGTTCTCGAAGCGCCCGGATGGGTCATCCTCGTCCGGGTCGATCGCGCTGGTGGATGGTCGTGGGATGGTCGGCAGGCGATCCGTGTCGCGGGTCGTAGACATGGCGCGAAGCATGACACTTCGCCGGTTTGCCACGCAAGGTGCGCTGTCGGCCTCATCCCACCCTGTGAGACGCCTCCCCCAAGGTCCGGATCGCGTCGACCGCGGCGGGGTTCTCGAGCGCGGTGAGATCGCCCGCGCCGATTCCGAGCCACGCCGCGCGGATGACGCGGCGCATGATCTTCGCGTTGCGCGTGCGCGGCAGGTCGGCGACCAGCACAACGCGCTCCGGCCGTAGCGCCGCGCCGAGCCGCTCGCCGATGAAGCGACGGACCTCCTCCGCAAGCTCCGGCGGGCAGGTCTCGTCACGAGGCACCGCGAAGACGACGATGGCGTCGCCCTTGACCGGGTGCGGGACGTTGATCGCCGCCGCTTCCCGCACCGTCCCGTGGGCGACGGCGGCGCTCTCCAGCTCGGCGGGGCCGACGCGCTTGCCGGCGACGTTCAGCGTGTCGTCGGAGCGGCCGCGGATGAACCAAAAGCCATCGTCGTCGACCTCCGCGAAGTCACCGTGCACCCATATGTCGGGGAAGCGCGACCAGTAGGTCTCCTCGTAGCGGTCGTTGGCCTTCCAGAAGCCGTTGGTCATGCCGACCCACGGCTCCCGCAGCACCAGCTCGCCGACGCCGCCGCGTACGGGGCGGCCGGCGTCGTCGACGACGTCGGCGACCATCCCCGGCACCGGGCCGGTGAAGGAGCAGGGCTTGACGGGCAAGCAGGGAAAGCCGCCGACGATGCCGCCGGAGGTCTCCGTGCCGCCCGAGTAGTTGATGATCGGGCGGGCACCGCCGCCGACGTGGTCGAAGTACCAGCGCCACGGGCCGGGATTCCACGTCTCGCCGGTCGAGCCGAGGATGCGCAGCGACGAGAGGTCCGTCCCGCGCACGGGGTCCTCGCCGTGCGGCATGAGGGCGCGGATGACGGTCGGGGCGAGCCCGAGCGTCGTCACCCTGTGCCGCTCGACGATCCGCCAGAGGCGGTCCGGGCCCGGATGGTCGGGCGTGCCCTCGAAAAGCACGATCGTCGCGCCGAGGATGAGGCCCCCACAGATCAGCCAGGGGCCCATCATCCAGCCGAGGTCGGTGAGCCAGAAGAGGACATCGTCGTCGTGCAGGTCGAAGACGTAGGCGAGGTCGTGCGCGGCCTTGATCGGGAAGCCGGCGTGGATGTGCAACGCGCCCTTCGGCTTGCCGGTCGTGCCGGAGGTATAAAGGATCATGACGGGGTCGTCTGCAGCCGTGTCCTCCGTGATCGGCGCCGGCGAGGCGTTCGCGAGGGCCTCGTGCCACCAGAGGTCGCGCTCCGGAGCCATCTCCACTTCGATGCCGGTCCGCCGCACGACAAGGCAGCGCCGCAGGTGCGGCAGGCGGACCATCGCCCGGTCGGCGACGGCCTTCATCTGCAGCGTCGTGCCCCGGCGGCGGGCGGCGTCGGCGGTGATGAGGATGGTCGCATCGGCGTCCTCCAGCCGCGAGACGATGGCGTCCTCGCCGAAGCCGGAGAAGAGCGGGACGTAGATGGCGCCGAGCTTGCCGCAGGCGAGCACCGCGGCAACCGTCTCCGGGAGCATCGGCAGGAAGATGCCGACGCGGTCGCCCTTGCCGACGCCGAGCGCGCGGAGGGCCTGGGCGGCGCGATTGGTCATCTCGCCGAGATCGGCGAAGGTCAGCGTCCGCGTCTCACCGTCGTCGCCCTCCCAGATCACCGCCTGCCGGTCGCGCAAGGGTCCATCCAGGTGCCGGTCGAGCGCGGAGGCGACGTAGTTGAACCGGGCGCCGGGGAACCAGCGGGGCCACATGCGCCCCCGGGAGAGGTCCCAGACGCGCTCCCACGGCTGCTGCCAGGACAGGTCGAGATCGGCGAGCGCCTCTCGCCAGTACCACTCGGGGTCGGAGGCGATCCGCGCCAGCAGGCCCGGATAGCTGCCCGAGCGGGTCCGCTCGATGAGACGGAGGAGGCGGCTGCGCGACAGGTGAGCCTCGCCTGGCCGCCACGCGATCGCGGTGTCCGCCGCCGGTTCCGGCACAGAGCTCATCATCGAGACGTCCTCCCCTCGCTCCGGGCATGCCCGAGTGTCCTGGTGTCAGTACCGCCGATTCTTCCCACGCCCGAGCACTCCGGTCAAGTGTGGGGCAACATGGGACAATGGGAGACGTGTATTGAGAAGGATGTGACGATGCCCTGGTTTCCGTTTCGCAAGCATTCCCACGACGCCGAGCCCGCGACCGACACGCCGGAGACGACGAATACGGCCACACCCGGGCGCCATCCCGGCACGGAGCTGCCGCCGCACATGAAGCGGCTGCTCGAGGAGCGCGGCGCGAAGCGACAGCCCGACAGGACCGCCACCCCCGACGAGCGCATGGCGAAGCTGCAACGGCAGCGGCTTGCGATCCTCTACGACATCGAGCAGGGCGAGCTGGCGTCGGAGCCGGAGAACCCGTGGCAGCACCGGGTCGAGCTACTGACCGAGGCGCTGGCGAACGTCCAGGACGACCAGAAGGCAGCCGCCGAAGTGCAGCCTTCGCCCTGGCACCCGCTGCCCGCGACGCCGGTGACGGACACCGTCATCGATACCGAGGGCGCCGCGACGGTCTCGTTCGCGATCGGCGGCAACCCGTTCCACTACGCCGAGGAGGTCGATTGGGCGGAGCGCGGTCACCAGCTGGCGCGGCCCGAGCTGGAGCCGGTCGAGGGCGACGTCACGCCGCTCGTCCCGGCGGATACGCCGGAGGCGCTGCGTGAGCCGTTGGCCGAGCATCTCGCCCAGAGCCTTTTCGTCTTCGCGAGCGACCTGCGCGACCGCCAGCTCGACGGGGAGCCGCTGCCCGCAAGCCCGACGTTGGCCGATATGGGCAAGCCCTGTCCGGTGTGCGGCGGGTGGACCGACTGGCGCGGGCGTTGCGAGGCCTGCACGGCCCGCAAGGCGCGTCTGATGGAGCTGAAGCGGGAAGAGAACCGCCTGCTCAGCGAGCGGGCGAGCGAGGCAGAGGAGCGCCACCGGCTGGTCGAGCGCCTGCCGGTTTCGCGGCGGCGGCTCTCCGACGTCGACAACGAGATCGCGGCCGCCGAGCGGGCGATGGGGAAGGCGTAGGGACGTCGCCGGGCGTATCGTTCGGCCACTCGGATAATGAAGTCCCGTCATCTAGAGCCGACGACGCGCACGCAGAAAGGGCCCGCCTCCGCTCACGCTTGCTCGCGTCGTCGGCTCTAGATGACGGGGGCTTCGGTGTAGGGGCAGACTCGTATGTCTGCCCGCTGCCACCTGGGCCAGATGCCGACCCCGGACATGCCATCCGCGCCTTTGGCGCGGTGCGCTTCGCGTCGAGTCCTCCGGCCAAAGGCCCGCCATGGCCGAGGCGAAGCCGAGCAGCGGAGCGAGCCCTTCGCTTCTCGCGCTGACGCGCTCGGCCGGGCCGCAGGCAAGGGCCCGCTTCGCTTCTCGCGCTGCGGGCTCGGCCGGGAAGCGGCAGCGGACCTCCGGGTGAGCCCCGCAGGGGCGAAAAGCGGAGCGACCCTTTGCTGCGCTCAGGGTGAGAGTGATTTGTTGGTGGGCGAGGCCACCCATCGCCCACAGTGATGAGGGCCGCCACGAGGGCGGCCCGTACGGCGTTCGGGGACGAATACGATGGATCCCTACGGCGACATCCGGATGCCGGCGAGCTTCATCGCGGCGCGGAACATCGAGCTGAACTCCAGCCCGTCCTTCGGACGGAAGGCGACCGCCCGCTCGCCACAGCGCTCGACGCCCGGCATCAGGATCGCCTGGTCGGCCCGCGCCTGGTGCTCGAACTCCAGCTCGACCGTCACCCCCTCCGGCAGGACGTAGGGCGTCGCGCCGGCGATCTTCGCCATCGCGCGCTCGGCCCCCTCGCGGATCAGCTGCTGCGCCTTCGCCGGGTGCAGGTGGATCGCCGCGAACGTCGACAACCCCTGCTTGACGGCCACGCCCTCGACCTGCGGGCCGAGCATCGCCTGCGTCTGGGCAACCGCCTTCTCGTCGCCCGTGACGAGCACGACCGGCACGCCGTAGAAGCCGGCAACGGCGGCGTTGATGCCAAACTCGCCGGTCGAGACGCCGTCGAAGCGGATGTCGTTGAGCCAGCCGGTCCACGTGTGGGCCAGCGGCGCGCCCGGCGTGCCCGCCTTGGCGTGGTAGCCGGTGTAGAAGACGGCGCTGATGCCCTCCAGATCGACGCCCTGCATCATGCCGAGGAACTTGTCGTTGCCGGAGATGTACCGCGCCTCCGGATGAAGCTCCTCGCCGATCAGGTTGCGCATGCCATCGTGGCTGTCGTTGACGATCACCTCGGTCGCGCCGCCGGCAAACGCCCCGTCGATCGCGGCGTTGACCTCGCGCGTCATGCGCAGCCGCGCCCGCTCGTATTCGGTCTGGTTCGCCGGCTCGCCGGCCCCGGCGCCCTCGGGCGGGGTGACATGCACCCACGACGACACCCCACAGGTGCCCTCCATGTCCGCCGAGATCAGGATCTTCATTGCTGGATTGCTCCGTTTGCGCATCCCGCGTACGAGCGGGCTCCATGTCCGCCCCGTATGGCGAACGAGGGTCGACCCATTCCCCCACGCTTCGCTCTGGGTCAGGGCAGGCGCGTCGACCCGCACGAGACCATTCCCCTGTCGGGCCACACCCTATCCGAAATCGCCGCTCGCCGCGAGACGCGGCGAGCGACAAAAAACGGGCAGGCGTGAAGACGACTGTCTCCATGCACTGCCCGCCCTGGCAAACGCACGTTGCCGTGCCTCCAACCAGACCGTGTCACCCTCGGGGGGCGCTTACTTCGCCTGGTTGCGGCGGCGCCGGCGCTCGGCCTTGCGGCGCTTGGCGCGGTTCTCTTCCTGAACGCTGATGAAACGGAGGCCGCGGCGGTGCTCCCGGATGATCCCGGACCGCTCGATTCCCTTGTTGAACCGGCGGAGCAGCTGCTCAAAGCCCTCGTTGTCACGAATCTCAACACGCATAAATGCTCATCACCACCTTCAGCGCGTGTTCATGATCAAGTGCATCACTGCCGCTGCCCAATTCGGGGCAGCGACATACACAGGTTTCAAAAACCCGTACACCCAAGTATACGGCATGGCGCCGATCCGATCACAGGAGCGGTGGTCCGCCGTATGATGTGGGCCAAATACGTCCCCTGATCTCGCCACCCCGGAGGTAGCCCGAACCATGCCCACCGCCACATCCGTCGCCGCCATCGCCGTCGACCCCAAGCACCCCCACTCCCTCCAGCGCACCACGATCGACCTCCCCGACCTCGGCCCGCACGACGTCCTCGTCGACGTCGTCCGCGTCGGCGTCTGCGGCACCGACCGCGAGATCATCCACGGCGAGATCGGGTTCGCCCCGGAGGGCCACGAGCTGCTCGTCATCGGCCACGAGGTCCTCGGCCGCGTCAGCACCACCGGCGAGGCAGTCTCCGACCTCTCGCCGGGCGACCTGGTGACCGCAACCGTCCGTCGCCCGGACGGCTGCCCCGCGTGCCAGGCCGGGCAGCCGGACATGTGCCTGTGGCTGCACTACACCGAGCGCGGCATCAACGGCGCGAACGGCTACATGGCCCGGCAGTTCGTCGAGAGCCGCGAGCACCTCATTCCGGTGCCGGACGAACTCGAGGCCACCGGCGTCCTCGTCGAGCCGCTGACGGTCGTCGAGAAGGCCGTCCGCCAGGCCCAGCTCATCCAGAGGCGCATGGCCTACTGGGAGCCGAAGACGGCGATCGTCACCGGCGCGGGACCGATCGGCATCCTCGGGTCGTTGCTGCTGCGCTCGATGGGGGTGGAGGTCTACACCGTGGCACGGACGCCGGCCCCCAACACCTCGGCCGATGTGCTCGCCAAGGCCGGCGCGCACTACATCTCGACGAAGGACGAGACGCTGGCGCAGCTGGCCGAGCGGGTTGGCGCCGTCGATCTGATGCTCGAGAGCACCGGGGCGAGCCAGGTCGGGTTTGACGCGATGCAGGTGCTCGGCAACAACGGCGTGCTGGTGCTCCTGAGCCTCACCGGCGGCGGGCACACCTTCGAGGTGCCAGGAGACACCATCAACACCTCGCTGGTGGTCGGCAACAAGGTCGTGGTCGGCTCGGTCAACGCCGGCGCGGAGGATTTTACCCACGCCGTGAAGCGCCTCGGGACGTTCGATCAGATGTGGCCGGGCCTCGCGGTCTCGCTGATCACGAGCCGACTGCCGTTCGACGGCGACCTCGACGCCATCGCCGCCAAGGCCACCGGCGGGATCAAGACGGTGGTGGAGATGCAGGGATAACGCAGGGGCGGGCCTTTGTGCCTGCCCGGGTCGACCGTACGACCGGCGCTCGCAGATGCGGGCGGAGGTAGGTAGGGGGACCCTGCCCCCCCTACCTACCTCCGGTGTTCTCACCCCGCCGCGACGCCCAGGCGGTCGTTGTGGGCGACGACGATCTCGGCCAGCTCCATCAGCGAGCGGACGCGGATGGCGTCGTGCTCATCGTCGCGATGGCGGTCGTAGCGATCGATCATCGCCGCCGCCATGCCGATCGCGCGGGCGCCCTTGACGTCGGAGAGCGCCTGGTCGCCGATGTGCAGCGCATCCTCCGGGGCGACACCGAGTGGGTCGAGCGCTGCGAAGAAGGTCCGCGGGTCCGGCTTCTCCCAGCCGACCAGCGCGGACGTCACGATGAGATCCATCTGCTCGGCGAAGCCCATCTTGAGGCAGAAGGCGGTCACGTCCGCGTCGGCGTTGGAGATGATCGCCCGCTTGACGCCATTCGCGGCGAGCGTCGTCAGCGTCGACCCAACCTCCTCGAAGGCCCGGTACTCCCATCCACGCCCCTGCGTCTCATCCCAGAAGTGTCGCTGCACCGTCCGCACGGTGTCGTCGTCGGTCGGCAGCCCGAGCGCGCCGAGATAGGCCGCGACCTGGCCCAGACGGAAGTGCTGGACCTCCTCCGGCGTGCGGTCGCGAATGGGATAGCGGCCGTTCTCGATCGTGTAGCGGTCCTCGCCCTTGCGGTCGGCGTGGAGCACATCGTCCACGGGGGTCGGCATGCCGGAACGCGCGAGCGCGGTCGCGAACCGCTCCCACCGCGGCGGGGTGGTCTCGACGAGCGTGTCGTAGAGGTCGAAGGTGACGAGCGTGATCGGGCGATCAGGCAGATGGGTCATGGGTGTCCTTTGCACATTGCATACGCGCAACCAAACGATTCGTCATTCAGAGCGAAGCAAAGGGTCGCCCGGCCGAGGCGTGGCCGGGGGCTCGCTTCGCTTCTCGCCTGCGGCTCGGCCGGGAAGCGAAGGGGTCGCCATGGCCGAGCCCGCAGGGCGAGCAGCGAAGGGCTCGCTCCGCTTCTCACCCTCCGGGTTCGGCCAGGCGAGCCATTCGCTTTTCGTTCCCGGCGGAAACTCACCCGGGCGGGCCTTTCGCTTTTCGCCCCTGTAGGGCTCACCCGGGCGAGCCCTCGGCTTCGCCTCGGCCAGAGAATCCCCCGGCGAGGCCGCTGCCATCCCAGTGACCATTAGGGGAGAGGAACCGCCCGGCACCTCCGATGCCGCGCCCGCGGCGCGGTGCGCTTCGCGCGGGGATCCTTCGCTGCGCTCAGGATGACGATTCCTTTGGAAGCTGCCGGCTTCGCCTTTCCCGGCGCACGGTGGCCCTATCCCTCCCGCAGGCGCGGGATCAGCTCGCGGGCGACGCGGCCAACGACGGCCTGCTCCTCGCGGGTCAGCGGGAAGTCGAACAGGAACTGCTGGACGCCGACGGCGCGATAGGAGCGCACCAGCTCCTCGAAGTTGTCGATGTCGACCAGCTTGTCGGCGCCGAACCCCATGGAATGCCGGATCTCGCCATAGTCGCGACCGACCTCCTCGCACGCGCGCTTCAGCTCCTCGCTACGCTCGGCGTGGACCTCCGGCGTGCCGCTGGAGTCCCAGATGTCCGCGTGGCGCGCGACCACGCGCAGCATCTTCGGCTTCTTGCCGCCCACCAGGACCGGCAGCGTCCCGTTCACCGGCTTCGGCGCGAAGAGCGCGTCCTCCATCTGATAGTACGTGCCGTCGAACGACCAGCGCTCGGAGCCGATCAGCCCGCGGATGCACGTCAGCGCCTCGTCGAGCATCGCCACGCGCTTGCCGGGCGACGGCAGCGGAATACCGTAGGACCGGTGCTCGAACACGTTCCAGCCGGTGCCGATGCCGAGGATGGCGCGGCCGCCGCTGAGGTGGTCGATCGTCACGATCTCCTTGGCGAGGATCGCCGGGTGCCGGTGCGTGTTGCCGTAGACCAGCACGCCGATCTGCGCGCGCTCGGTCTCCCGCGCCAGGCCGGCGAGCAGGGTCGAGGCCTCCAGGCACGGCCCGGCGGGGTCGGCGTAGAGCCCGGTGAAGTGGTCGAAGAGGTAGAGCTGGTCGAAACCCATCTCCTCCGCTATCCGCCACTGGTCGCGGACTTGCTCCCAGGTCAGCTGGTGCTGACCGGTGACGACACCGAACGTGATCTCCTGTGTGCTGGTGGTCATGGTTAGTGGCTCCCGTCGAACGGGACGATCGCCCGGTCGACCGCGAACGGCGCGAGGTCGGTCGAGGGCGCCGTGCCCATCGCCAGCTCGGCCGCCAAACGTCCCGAGAAGGGGCCCAGCTGGAGCCCGGACGGGCCGTGCCCGGTCGAGATCACGACATTGTCGTGCCCCGGTGCGTGGCCGATGAACGGCAGTCCGTCGTCCGAGAGCGGCCGGAGACCGATCCGCACCTCGCTCAGCGTGCCGCTGGCGAGACCCGGGGCGATGCGCAGCGCGGTGTTGAGCACCTCCTGCAGCCCGCCCGGCGTCATCCGCACGTCGAACCCGGAGCCGGTCTCCCGCGTGGCGCCGGCGACGACCCGGTCCGGCCCGAAGGCGAGGATGTACTGGCTGCCGAACCAGGCGAGGATCGGCCAGCGCGAGGTGTCCTGCCCCGGCATGGTGATGTGGAGGATCTGTCCGCGCTGCGGCGCGACCGGCAGCGCGAACCCGAGGGCGTCGAAGATCTGATTCGACCATGCACCGGCCGCAAGGATGACCCGGTCGGCGCCGAGGCGCTCGCCATCGACCTCGACGCCGGTCACCCGGCCGTTCTCCCGCACCAGGCGAGCGTCTCCGATCCGGATCTCCGCCCCGTAGTGGCGCGCACCGGCGCGCAGGGCGTCCCGCAGCAGCCCGCCATCCACCCGCGCCGCGCCGGAGACGTAGAGCGCCCGCGGGACATCGCGCAGGGGCGGGAAGAGCGCCCTGGCGTCGGCCGGGTTGATGAACGTGACCTCGCCCATGTTGGGCATGCCGTCTTCCGCGCGCTCGACGAAGCGCGCGGCGACGTCCTCGAGCTGGACCGCCTCGTCCTCGCTCTCGGCCAGGAAGATCTTGCCAACGACGCCATAGCCGGTCGGCCCGGCGTCGACCTCGGCCAGGGCATCGAGGAGCTCCGGATAGGCGGCGACGGCCGGCTTGGCCAATGTAAAGAACCCCGGCAGATCGCGCAGGCTCGTCCCCGGCGCGACGATGCCTGCTCCCGCCGAGGTCGCCCGGCCGGCGTCCTCTCGATCAATCAGGACGGTCTCCACGCCCTCGCGGGCCAGGTGGAAGGCGGCGCTCGCGCCGACGATGCCGCCGCCCAAAACAATGACTCTGCTCATCCGCGTTCATCCTTCGTCGTGGTCCGCGCACGCGCCGCGCGTGCTGCTGACAATAAGCCGCAGCGCGACGAATCTGGCAAGGCGTGATGAGGGCAGAACGGGCCTTCACGCAAATGCGCCCGATGCAGTATGCTGATGCCACCTGGCCATCCAGAAGCGAAGCATTGGGGAAGTTTGGGACCGTATCGTGCGGGTCCATGACGTGTCCGCCCGGTTGGCGACCGGGTTCATTTGGATACCCCGCGAGGTTCTTGTGTATATCGCAATCACATCGCGCGTCGACGACCATTGGTGAGGACATGACTGGCACCGATCTTCACGATGTATTGACGATTGGTCCCGCCATGACCCACGTGCCGGCGTGCCCGGTACCGCGTACACGTACGCGGCCCCTACCGCACCGGGTGTCCCGGCGTTTCCCGTTCGACCGCGCCCTCGGCCAAGGAATGATCACGCGACTCCGGATCCACTGTGGCCTCTGTTGCCCGCAAATGAGGCTTCCAACTCGATGACACGTCACTGGTCTCTCCGAACGCGATTTGTGCTCTTTGCGCTCGCCTGCATGATCCCCCTGATCATCGTGGTGGTCTTCTTTCTCGACCGCAGCATCGAGCGCAACAACCAGGAGCTGATCAACAGCGAGACCACCCTCTCCACGCTCGTCAACCAGTCGCTGACGAACTACCTGAACGGCAACTACCGCTCGATGGAGGTCGTCGCCAACCACCCGATGATCGTCCACCAGGAAGACCAGGACGTCATCAACGCGATCCTCGGCGAGGCGCGCACCTTCCGCCCCGAGTTCAGCGGGCTGTTCCTCGTCAACAACGACGACGTGGTCGTCGGCCAGTCCGGCATCGACACCAGCCTCCTCATGCCATTCATCGAATCCCAGATCGACAGCACCATCGCCACCGGCCAGCGCGGCATCTCCCAGCGCATCGACCTCGACGACGACACGAGCATGATCGTGCTCACGGTCCCGATCACGACCGTGACTCAGACGGAGACCAACGCGTCGTCCGCCGTCAGCACGCAGACGCCGGCCGCCGGCGACGACACGCTCTCGACCGTCAAGACGCCCGTGCCGACCGCGACCTTCACGCCCGGCTCCAAGCCGCCCGGCACCAACCTGGGCGTCATCGGAGCCGTCATCCAGATCGACAATCTCAATCAGGCCGTCATCCCGGTCGCCCGGGCGCGCACGGAGATCGCCGTCGTCAGCGAGAACCAGGTGATCGCCTCCTCCGGTGACATCCGCCGCGACGAGACCGGATTCCTGCGCCGGATCCAGGAGGCGAGCGGCCGCGGCCGCGACGGTGAGACGGGCACCTTCGCGACCACCGACGCGAGCGGGGTGAAGCGCGTGGCGATCTTTGCGCCGGTCCAGCTCGAGCCCGCCGACTGGACGGTGATCGTCACCAACCCAACGTCCCGCACGTATATCAACTCGCTCTGGATCCAGGGCGCGATCGTGCTCACGCTCGCCGGACTCGTCATCCTCGGCCTCGCCGTGGTCCTCGGAGAGATCACCGCCCGGCCGCTCCGCCGCCTCGCGCAGAGCGCCGAGGCGATGCAGAAGGGCGACTTCAGCGCGTCAATCGCGCCGACCGGCAGCGGGGAGATCCTGACCCTCAGCACCGCGATGTCCGAGCTGTCCTCCCAGCTCAATACGCACATGACCGGGTTGCAGGAGAGCCAACGCGAGCGCCAGCTGCAGACCGACCAGATGCGCGACCTGCTGCGCCGCACGATGCGCCTGCAGGAGGACGAGCGCCGGCGGATCGCCGGCGAGATCCACGACGCCGTCTCGCCGCTCATCACCGGCGCGCTCTACCAGGCGCGCGCGCTGCAGATGACGAACGGCTCGACGCCGCACGACCAGCTCGCCGAATCGCTGCAGAACGTCAACGGCCTGCTGGAGCGCGCCTCGGAAGAGCTGCACGGCGTCATCTTCGACCTTCGCCCGCCCGACCTGGACGACATCGGCGTCGTCGCCGCGATCGAGGCCTACGTCTCGACCATCCAGCGCACCGGCCTTGAATGCCGCCTCGAGGTGGTGAACGATCTGCCGCCACTGACGCCGGAGGTCCGCCTCGGCATCTACCGGATCGTGCAGGAGGCGCTGCATAACGTGCTCCGGCATGCCAGCGCCGACGAGGCCACCGTGCGGCTCGAGTCGAGCGGCGGCCTGCTGCGGGTCACGATCCGCGACAACGGCACCGGCTTCGATCCCGCGACCTCCGTGCGGCCCACCTCGCTCGGCCTGCTGAGCATGCGGGAGCGTGCCGCCGCGATCGGCGCCACCTTCACGATCCTCAGCCGTCCCGGCGGCGGCACCGCGATCATCATCGAGCGCACGGACCCCGGCAGCGTGATGCAGGACGACATCCTTGCCGACCTCCTGCACCCTCGCCCCGTCTCCCCTGACGGCGCGCAGGCGGAACTGGCCACGAACGGCGATACGGTTGACAATAGGGAACGTGAGCACACACCCGAGTCGTCCAACGCGGATGCCGGGAACCGCACTTCGTAGGACTGTCCATGTGATCTCAGTGTTGCTGGTCGACGACCATCCCGTCGTCATCGAAGGGCTTCGCAAGCTGCTGGACGTCGCCGGCGACATCGATGTCACCGGAGTCGCCAACGACGCCTCCTCCGCCATCGCCCAGGCGAAGGCGCTGCGGCCGGACGTCATCCTGCTCGACCTGCGCATGCCCGGCGCGACCGGCATCCAGGCCACCCGCCGCCTGCGCGAGCAGGAATACCCGGGCGCGATCATCGTGCTCACGTCCTATGGCGAGCAGGCCTACGTCACCCAGGCGCTCGAGGCCGGGGCGGACGGCTACCTGCTCAAGAGCACACCCTCCGACCAGCTCATCCAGTCGATCCGGGACGCCTCGCGTGGCCGGCGCCAGCTCAGCCCGGAGCTGCTCAGCGGCGTGCTGGAGCAGTTTGGCGGCCTGGCGCGGGAGAAGACGGCGCGCGACGCCGACCTCTCCGAAGAGGATCGCGACATCCTCCGACGCGCCAGCGAGGGCGCGACGAACCGCGAGATCGGCCTCTCGATGAACCGCAGCGAAATCGCGATCAAGAAGCGCCTGCAGTCGATCTTCGCCAAGCTCGGCGCGGTCGACCGCGCGCATGCCGTCGCCGAGGCCATCCGCCGCGGCCTCATCTGACCCACACGAGGAGCCCCGACCTGACATGGTCGGAGAGTGAACGTCGTAGCCCAGCACCCCGTGTGCGGGGTTGTCTGTCTTCGCGGTGGTTCACGATGGCTACGCGCGTCCAATTCCGGTAGCCTCGGCCCAGGGTGGCCGAGGGACGACGGATACAAGACCCGGCGCTACCAGGGCGGAGATGGGTGCCGGCTTCGGGCCCGGGTGGTCACCCTAATCCCCGGGCACCCGGGCCCGGGGCTACCGGACGTCGCTCTCCCGTGTCGTAGCTGCGCACCCCGAAGGGTGTGCGCATCATGGCCGTTCCAAACACGTTCTGGCGCCGGCAACCGCTATCCGCGCCCATGGCGCGGCGCGCTTCGCACGGGGATCATTCGCTTCGCCCAGAATGACGGTTGGCCGGATGCACGACGGCCAGTGGAAACACGCGCACACCCCGCCCGGCAATCGTTTAGCATTGGCAACGGCCGCCGGCCCTCGGGACCGGCGCTGGTACGACCGCACCCGGCGCGCAAGCGCCCCTCACGTGACCTGGCATCCTTGGCCCACGGGGGTCGCCGGGCCGCTCAGGATGTACTGCGTGGACTGGTTCGACGTCACCCTTCGCTGGTATCTGGTCACCACCTTCACGACCATCGCGCTCGCCCCGGTGACCCTCCTCCTCTTCCGTCACGTCACCGATCGCGGCGCCAGCGTCGCCCGCCCCATTGCCGCGCTGCTGGCCATCTGGCCCGTCTGGTTCCTCGCCGGAATCGGCTCCGGGCTCGTGCCGTTCACAGCGATTTCCCTGTGGATCACGGTCATTGTCCTCGGCGCGGCTGGCTGGGCTCTCGCGTGGCGCACGGGGCTCGTGGATCTCGTCACGCTGCGCCACCTCGCCATTGCCGAGGCCGGCTTTCTCGCCGCGTTCGCCGCCTTTTTCTGGTTCCGGGGCTTCGGGCCGGCGGCGAACTTCCAGGAGAAGCCCTCCGACCTGATGATGCTCGCCTCGGCCATGCGCTCGGAGTCGATGCCGCCCGCCGACGCCTGGCTGGCCGGGGAACCGGTCAACTACTACTATCTGGGCTACGCGATCTGGGCAGGGTTCGCCCGGATGATCGACACGACGCCCGCGATCGCCTTCAACCTCGCGCTCACGACCGTCTTCGCGATGGCCGTCGTCGCGGCGGTCGGCCTCGCCGCGAACGTCCTCGCCCACTTCTACTCCGCGCGCGTCGCCCGCATCGGCGGCGTCATCGCCGCGCTCTTCCTGCTCATCCTCGGCAACCCGTGGGCGACCTTCACCGCGCTGGGCGACTGGGACGCGCAGTGGCACAGCTTCTTCTTCCAGGGCATCGGCTGGGAGGCCACGCGGACGATCGTCGACGTCCCTGGTAGTGGCACCAACCCGATCAGCGAGTTCCCCGCCTTCAGCTTCCTCCTCGGCGACCTCCACCCGCACCTGCTCGCGCTGCCCTACACCGTCACCGCGCTCGCGTTCGGCTGGATGCTGCTCACCATCGGACGGCTGCGCGAGGGCGAGTCACTGCTGCGGCGCGACTGGCCGCGCCTTGTGTGTGCAGGGTGGGCCATCGGCGCGCTCTACGCCATGAACTCGTGGGACTTCCCGACCTACCTGCTCATCGCGCTGCTCGCGATCGCACTCGGCACGATCGGCGTCGTCCTGCGCGACCGGCTCATCGCGCTCGGCGTCACTGTCGTCAGCGCGATCGCGCTCTGGGCACCGTTTTATGTCCACTTCGAGGCACCCGCGCAGTCCACCGGCAGCGACATCTCCGAGCGCCTCGGCAAGCTGCCGCTCGTCGGCGGCGTGCTGGCGTCCATCGCGTCCTATCAGGGCGAACGGACCTCGCCGCAGGAGTATTTCCAGATCTTCGGCTTCATGTACCCGATCGCGATCCTGCTGATCGTCGTCGAGGCGTGGCGCCGGCGCGACGGCGTGCTCTCGGCGCGGGCGCGGGCACGCGGGCAGACGTGGGAGCCCGACCTGCTCATGCAGCGCTTCGCGATCGCGACGGCGATCTTCTGCCTGCTCGGCTCGCTGCTCGTGCCGGCGCCGCTGCTGGTGCTCTGCGGGCTGCCGGTGATCATGATCTGGCTGCTCATCGAGCGCGACTTCCGCATCACCCCGGCAAACGTCGCCCTCGTGCTCTATGCGATCGCGCTGATCATGACGCTGGTGCCGGAGTTCTTCTACCTCTCCGACTACTACGGCGGCAGCCGCATGAACACCGTCTTCAAGGTCTATTACCAGGTCTGGTTGCTGATGGCGGTGGCGTCGGCGCTGGCCGTGGTCACAATCTGGAAGGCGTTCCGCCGCAACGTCGTCGCGCGGTACGCGCTCCCGGTCGGATTGGCGGCGGTCGTCGCGCTCGGCGTGGTGTACCCCGTCGTCGGCGGCAAGCAGTGGCTCGACTGGCGCTCGCCGGCGCGGACGTGGCAGGGCGTCGACGGGCTAGCGTACATCGAGCACGACCCCCAATACGCGGGGGAATACGCCGCCGTTGCGTGGCTGCTGGACAACGCACGGAAGGATGATGTCCTGTTGGCCGCCGGCGGCGGGGAATGGGACAACGAGATCGGGCGCGTCTCCAGCGGCAGCGGCGTGCCGGCGATCATCGGCTGGCACGGACACGAGGCGCAGTGGCACCTCGGCGACCCCGCCTTCCAGGCGGGCCTGCAGACACGAATCGCGGACATCACGACGCTCTTCGCGGAGACACCCTCGCCGGAATTGCTCGACCGCTACGGCGTGACGCTGATCTACATCGGCCCGACGGAGACGATCGGCGTCCCGAGTCCGACCGGCGGGATGAAGGAGCCGAGCAGTACCTTCATCGCTGGCCCCCTTCCCGGCGCGAACGACCCCGCCTACCCCGGCGCGGGGTGGACCGAGGTCTTCAACCAGGATGGCTCGCGCATCTACCGCCGCGACGGAAGCTGATCCGCCATGCGTTGCCTCCAATTTCGCCCTCGGTAGCGCCGGGCCCCGGCCGAGCCCGTTGGGGCGAGAAGCGGAGCGAGCCCTCGTGTGCCGCACCTGTGGCGACCCTTCAGGCCGGCGTCCCTATCCAACGAAAAGGGCCGCCACCGCCCGCAGATGCGGCCCGCAGGGGCAGGGCGGCCCGTACGGGTCGACTCGACGTCGACCCCACTCCTGGTCGCCGGGGCGGACATGGAGTCCGCCCGTACGACCCTCTGGTGAGTACTACGCGTCCTTGAGGAACAGCTCGATCACCGGCACCAGCACGTTCGGGCGCTGGATCGGCAGGTTCAGCACGACCGTCCCGGCCTCGCCGGCCATGGTGGTGTTCTGCGCCCTCTGGTGCGGGTCACCCTCGGTGAAGGTGATCTCCGAGGCGTCGTTCAGCATCTGCGCGTAGGCGAGCTTGCCGCCGAACCCGTCGAGGTGAATGTGCCGCATCGGCCAATTCAAGACGTGCAGGTAGAGCCGGTTGCCACGCTGCGTGAAGCGGCAGTCCGGCGGCGCGCACTCCTCGCTCGCCGTCGCGCCGTAGATCGACCGCCCGTGCTGGCGCATCCACTCGCCGAGCGCGGCCAGCGTCGCGCGGGCGCGCGGGTCGAACTCGCCGCGGCCGGTCGGGCCGACATTGAGCAGCACGTTGCCGCCCTTGGAGACGGAGTCAACGAGGAGCTGGATGAGCATCTCGGGCGATTTCCAGTCGAGGTTGTCGCGGTCGTAGCCCCAGCTGCCGTTCAGCGTCTGGCAGGCCTCCCAGACGACACGCTGGCCGTCGCGCGTCGGCCACTCCTTCGGCTGGTACTGCTCCGGGGTCACGAAGTCGGCCGACTCGGGGTAGTCGATCCGGTCGTTCATGATGATGCCCGGCTGCAGCTCGTGGACCAGCTTCGCGAGATCCTCGGACGCCCAGTCGGCGCGGCTCTTGGTCGCCGGCGTGAAGTCGAACCACATGATGTCGATCTTGCCGTAGTTCGTCAGCAGCTCGCGCACCTGGCCGTGGAGATACTCCCGATAGCGGGCCATGTCGCGGCCATCGTTGAAGGCGTCCCAGTCGTCATCGCGGCGCGGGTGGGTGTGGTCCATCGTGTAGTCGGGATGGTGCCAGTCGATCACCGAGTGGTAGAAGCCGACCTTGAGCCCCTCGTTGCGGAAGGCCTCGACCCATTCCTTGATGAGGTCGCGCCCGGCCGGGGTGTTGGTGGCCTTGTAGTCGGTGAGCTGCGAGTCCCACATCGCGAAGCCCTCGTGGTGCTTCGAGGTGATGACGGCATACTTCATACCCGCCTGCTTCGCGTCGCGCGCCCACGACGCCGCGTCGTAGAGGTCGGGGTCGAAGTGGTCGAAGTACTTCTGGTAGTCCGCCTCGGTGATCTTCTCGCGGCTCTTGATCCACTCGTGCCGGCCCGGCGCGGCGTAGAGGCCCCAGTGGATGAAGAGGCCGAAGCGATCGTGAACGAACCAGTCGGTGTTGCCGAAACCCACGTTGTCCTCCTCCGTGCCGCCTGCACACTGTCGTTTGTATACATTTCCCGACGAAGCTCTGAGGCCGTACGATAGCGGCGCCCGGGTGGGCCGTCAAGCCCGCGACCGAAAGGGCGTCCGTGCAACTTGCACGACACGGCGGGGGCAACGCACACTTGCCGCTAGTCGAAACGGCCGGGGATCAGGGTCCCGTGGGGCGAATCCCCGCTCCTCGCATGCCTCACGTCAATCTGGCCACCCACGAGGAAGCTGAATGAACAACGGCGCGCAGCCAACGATGCCGGAGCGCAAACCCTATCCGGCTGCACCCGCGGAGACAGAGACCATTCACGCGCGCCGCCGCGCCGGCTGGTCGCGGCGGCGCAAGATCGTCGTCGCGCTGGCCGCGATCCTGCTGCTGACCCCGCTGCTCGTCGCTGGCTGGTACACATGGAAGATCGCCAGCGCGATCGACGACGTCCAGGGCGTCGCGGTCGTCGATCTGCCCGAGCGGTCCGGTTCCGTCGACGGCACCACCGGTGACCAGCAACCGATTGCCGGCACACCGGGGGCGTCCGCCTCGCCGACGGCGCGCGCCTCCTCCAACGACCCGTCATCCTTCGACGTCGCCCGCGGGCTCATCGGCACGGGCACGGGCGTGAACCCGAAGACACCGGGCGAGGTCTGGCACGACAAGCAGTACCTGAACATCCTCGTGCTCGGCGTCGACACGCGCGCCGACGGCGGCGACCAAAACGCGGACGTCATCATCCTCGCGCGGCTCGACCTCAAGGCGAAGACCCTGCATTCGGTCAGCATCCCGCGCGACCTGCTCGTGGAGATCCCCGGTCATGGCCCGGGCAAGATCAACGGCGCCTACAACGTGGGCGTCAGCGAGCAACCCAACAGCAAGATCGCGGGGGTCGCGAAGATGCGCGACACCGTCGAGTACAACTTCGGCTTCCTCGTCGACGACTACGTGATGATCGACTTCCAGGGCTTCGAGAAGGTCGTCGACTCCATCGGCGGCATCGACATCAACGTGCCCGAGGCGATCCACGACACCGAGTACCCGACCGAGGACTACGGCGTCACGACCCTCGACATCGCCGCCGGCCCGCAGCACATGGACGGCGAGACCGCCCTCGCCTACGCCCGCACCCGGCACGGCGACAGTGACGACGCCCGTCGCGACCGCCAGATCCTCGTCATTCAGTCGTTGTTCAACGAGGGCAAGCAGATCGGCTCAATCACGAAGATCGCCAACCTCATCGTCGCGCTTGGCGGGGCCGCCAAGACGAGCTTCCACTTCGACGAGCAGTTGGCGCTCGCCTCGATCGCGCTCAACATGGAAGAGTCGCAGATCGACATGACGAGTATCAGCCAGCCGATGATCCAGCCCGGCACGGCCGCCGACGGCGCGTGGGTCTACATCGGCGATCTTCAGGAGATCTCCGCCTTCATCGAGGCGACGCTCGCCGGCGACGGCGCCTCGACGGAGACCCTGCCGGCCGGCTCGTAGCCGCCCCGGAACGTGATGCGCCCCTCCAGCCCCGTGGAGCCGAGCGTGGTGTTGGGGAAGACCTCGGTTGCGTTGTGCAGCCACGCCGCCGGGTCGGTCATCCCCGCGCTGAAGTGCGTCAGCCAGAGCGCGCCGACGCCGGCGTCCCGCGCCATCGTCGCGGCCTGGCGGAAGGTCATGTGTCCCCATTGAGCCGCGCCCTCCGCGGCCGCGTCGTCGCCGTAGGTGCCCTCGCTGATCAGCAGGTCCACACCCGCCACCAGGTCCCGCAGCGCCGGCGTGGGTCGCGTATCCGTCACGAATCCCAGGCTGACGCCCTTGCGGGCTGGCCCCATGACCTCCTCCGGCGTCACGACCCGGCCGTCGACGGTCACCGGCTCCCCCTGTTGCAGCGTTCCCCACAGCGGCTGCGGCACCCCGAGCGCCTGCGCCTTGCCCACCTGGAACCCCGGCGTGCGCGGCAGGTCGAAGCGGTAGCCGAGCACCGGCACGCGGTGCTCGCCGGCGGCGACGCGCCCGCGCAGGCCCGCCGGCAGCTCGAACGCCGCGCCGTCCGCCAGCTCGTGCACGATCATGTCGTACGGCAGGTGGGGCGCGATCACTCGCAGGCCCTGGATGATCTCGATCGTCCCGGCCGGGCCATAGATGTGCATCGGCTCCGTCCGCCCGGCGTTGGCGACCGTGTGGAAGAGCCCCGGCAGCCCCGCGACGTGGTCGGCATGATGGTGCGTCAGGCAGATCGCGTCCAGCCGCTTGTACCCCCAGCGGAACTGCCGCCAGGTAATCTGCGTGCCCTCGCCGCAGTCGAGCAGGATGAGCGAGCCCTCGACGCGCAGCAGCACGCTGGAGAGCCAGCGCTTCGGCAGCGGGATCATCGCCCCGGTGCCGAGCAGGAGCGCGTCGATCATGGCTGGTCACTCGAAAACATGGCCGTTCCCCCTATTGCGGTTTCGTAAACAGGGTCCTACACTCGATTGGGTGCACGCAAGCACGCGCGAGGGGCTGTCCCTCGCGATTTCGCGTTGATCGTCGGTCACACGACGCTAGAAAGGCAGCAGTGAATGCTGCAATCCCTGAACCTGATCTTTGCCCGAATCGGTGTCACCGCTCGTGACGCCGGGATCGTGGTCACCAGCTAGGGATTCTCCTTTCGGATCGCCCCTTCGGCTCTCCCGAAGGCCATCCCAACGCGCGTGATCCGGTCCGGACGCACATCTCCGTGCTGACGGATCGCCGTCATGGCCCCACCCGGGGACATGACCCCCTCCCCACCGCTCAACGAGCCTGACATCGCATCCGACCACCCCGTCGGTTGTCGCGCCGTGCGTGACGATCCGGCCCGGCGGCGCGTCGCCGTCCCCGGGTCCTGCCCACCAGTCGATGTCACGGGACACCATGTCCCCTGGAAAGCCGAGCGTTGATGCACACCACTGCTCTTGCGTACGGAACCACGCCCCATGCGGCCCTTGCCGCCGGGCGCGGAATGAGGAACCCCACCATGACCATGCCAATCATTGCCACGCGCCACGGGCGCGGAGGGTTCACCCTTGTCTCGTCATCCGTACCAGGTCGATCTCGAGGAAATCGAGCTCGATATCCACACCGCGAGTGACCTCATGGCCGATGACCGCCGCCGAACGCGCGCGCGGCAGCGCACGCGCCAGGAGACACAGCCACCGCGCAAGCGCACCCGGCTGACCCGCCCGCCGCGCACGGAGGCCGATCAGGCCTTCAAGTGCGGCCATTGCAGGCAGTTCATCGGCGCGCCGCTCGTCGGCGGCCGGCACCGCAACCATTGCCCAAACTGCCTGCACTCGCGCCACGTCGACGACAGGCGCCCCGGCGACCGTGGGAGCGACTGTCACGCGCTGATGAAGCCGGTCGGCATCATCTCCCGGCGCAACGGCGAGCAGGCCATCCTCCACCGCTGCCTCGGCTGCGGCAAGGAGGGCCCGAACCGGATCGCCGCCGACGACAACCCGGTGGCGCTGATGAAGCTGCCGCCGGTGGCGCTGCCGGGCCTCACACTGGTCCCGGCCCGCGTCGACGACGGCGAGCAGACCGCCTGACACCAATCGCCCCGGACGTCTCTTTCCGGGGCATTCACCCGCGAACCTGCCATTCGTAGCCCCGCACCTTGTGTGCGGGGCCTAACCGGGGCCGCGTCATGATGCCGCCAAAGCCCGCTTCCCAATAACCCCTCATTCTGAGCGCAGCAAAGAACCCTACGCGAAGCGGCGCGACCGGCAGACGCGTACCCCCATGAAGCGACCAGGAGAGACCGGCGCTGCGGCGCCGGGGGATCCTTCCACAAGCTCAGGATGACGGGTGGTGGGGAGCGCGGTGTCCGGTTGCCTCGGCCCTGCACCCGCGGCCGGTGGCCGAGGTCCGTCGCCGGCCACTCCTCTCCGTACGGTCGGCCCTGCCCCTGCGGGCGGTGGCCGACCGACGCCGGCCACAGGTGCGGCACAAGACCCGGCGGTAACGGGGCGAGATGGGTGCTGGCATCGAGACGCCGTGGTGGCGAGCGACACCGGGTACAAGACCCGGGGCTATTGGTCGAGAAGCCCCGCCTTCTTGAACACCCGCAGCAGCCCCAGCGATCCCAGCCACGCCGGCATCGCGTACTCCATCTGCCGCATCCGCTCCTCCACGTCGGCGCCCTCGGCCGCGTAGATCTCCCGCTCTCGCGCCAGCAACCGTTCGGTCAATGCGTCGACATCCGCCTCGGTGCGCAACACCTCCCGCGCGACCGCGACTTCCGCCTCGATGTTCGGGATGAGTTGGGCCAGGTGCCGGTCGGCGTCGTGGAACACGCCGAAGTGCGTCAGCGCCAGCGTCTTCGGCTTCAGCGCGCGCATCATCTTCACCGTCTGCTCCCAGACCGGGAAGTCCAGCTCCGGCGGCGAGATCGTCGGGCAGACGTACGCGCTCCCCTGCAGCCGCGCGCCCGCAGCGTCGGCGCTGAAGAGCACGCCGGTCTGCCCATCGAGCAGCACCACCTGCGTGCCCGCGTGACCCGGCGCGTCCTTGACGAGCAGCGATGTCCCGGCAACCTCGATCACGTCGCCGTCCTGAATGACGTCAACGCGCTCCGGGTCTACCCCGACGACCTCGCCCCACAACCGCTCCATCTGGTCGCCGTAGATCCGCGTCGCGCTCTTGACGAGCCGTCCCGGGTCGATCATGTGCGGCGCGCCGTTGGGGTGCACCGTCAGCCGCATCTGCGGGTAGTCACGGAGCAGCGTGCCCGCCGCGCCGGCGTGGTCGAGGTGGATGTGCGTCACGATCAGCCGCGAGACATCGCCGAGATCGTACCCGGCCTCCGCAATCCCCCGCGCCAGGTGCCCGCGGGTCGAGCTCGGGCCGCTCTCGATCAGCGCCAGCTCGCCGGAACCGGCCAGCAGGTACGCCCCGATCACCCCCGGGACGTCCTGGAAGCCGAGATCGATCAGCGTCGTGCCGTCCGCGACCGTCGCCGGTGCCCATCGTTCGATTGCGTGTTCGGAGTGCGCCATGCCTGCCCCTTGTCCGCTGCGTGCGATATCGTCGCCCCATGGTACGCCACGGCGGGCGGGAACCGTCACCACGGCCGCATCGCCCTTGCCCCGGAGCGGCAAAACTCACTACCATGTTGTTGCATACGACGCGGGCGCCAGCGTGACAGGCGCCAGACGGGGTGACGACCGATGCACCGGACGTCCCCTTTCCATGTGGACGGGCAGGAATGGAACAGAACGAGAGTGATCGCGCGTTGCTGAGCGTGGCGGACGCCGCCCGGCACCTCCAGCGCTCGACCGAGCAGGTGCGCCGCTATCTCCGCGAGGGCCGGCTCCCCGGCCGTCGAATCGGCGGCCAGTGGTTCATCGAGCGCGCCGCGCTGAACGCCTTCAGCGGCACGGGGCGCAAGGAGGAGCGATTCACGCTGCGTCTCAAGCCCGCCGCGCGCACGCGTCCGCTCGACGACGTCATCGGCATCGGCGAGGGCCCCGGCTCGAACATCAGCGAGGGCAAGTTCGCCTACCGCCTGGCCGGCACTCGCCGCCGCCAGCCGCGCTGACGCCGCCCGGGAAGGGAGAACACCAGGGAATGGCAACCAACCAGCATCTGGCGACCGAGGACCTCGTCGCCACCGACAGCCACGTCGACGGCCGGACGTCCGAGCCCGTCGCCTTCGTGGACTCGTCGGCGATCGTCGCCCTCGTCGACCGCAACGACACGACGCACGATGCGGCCATCGCCGCCTACCGCGACCTGATCGACCAGGGCTACAAGCTCTTCACGACCAATTATGTCCAGGCCGAGACGGTAAGCCTCCTCGCCGACGGCCTCGGCCCGGAGATCGCCAGCCAGTGGCTGCGCGACCACCGCCTGCCGATCTACCACGCCGACGAGCAGGACGAGCATCGCGCCCGCGCGCTCGTCATCGCCTCGCGCAGCCCGCGTGGCCTCTCTTACGTCGACGCCATCAGCCTCGTCGTCATGGAGCGGCTCGGCGTCGCCGACGCGTTCGCCGTCGATCCGCACTTCCTGAGCGAGACCAGCTAGCACACGCCGGAGCCCAACCGCATGAGTACCTCCAGCGCCTCCGAGTCTCGCCGATGCCCAGAGTGCGGCACCCGCAACAGCGGTCTCAGCCTCTTCTGCGCCGAATGCGGCGCCGCGCTCTACAACGACGCGCCCGGCACCAACGGGGACGACGCGACCCAGGCGACGACGGTCTTCACGACGTCGTCCGACCCCAACGCCACGGCCGAGTTCACGCCGCGCACGTCCTCCACGCAGGAGACGCTGACATCCTCCCCCGCCTGGAGCGCGGCGGAGCCGGTCGAGACTTGGGCCGCCGCGACCACGCCGCCCAGTGACGTTGTCTTCTCGCCGCCGGAGAGCCGGCGTGGCCTCGTGCTCGGCTGGATCGCCGCCGCCCTGATCGCGCTCGTCATCGGCTTCCTCATCTGGTCGAGCTTTCTCAGCGCGGGCACGCGGGACATGGTCACAGGGTGGTTTTCGTAACGCGTTCGTCGGAATGGATATGAACACTCGGCGTACGGTCGGCCCTCGCAGCTGCAAGGGCCGACCGTACGGATCCTCAAAGCGAACACACGCGGCTTTTCTCCTGGATGCCGCACCGCACGGTCCGAGGGTTCCCATGGTGACATCCCGGCAAACGTCGCCCAAGTCGCCGTTCTCGGGTACGATCAGCCGCAGTGTTCGTTGGTCGTCCTCGTGCCTGGAGCGCCCTGTATGATCGGTTTTCCTTCGTCGTCGAGCCACCAGCCCGCCACTCCCTTCCCACGCCGCCGCCCCTACCCCTTCTACGCCGAACGCGGCATGGTCGCCGCGGCACACCCGCTCGCGGTCGAGGCCGGTCTCTTCATTCTGCGGCAGGGCGGCAACGCGATCGACGCCGCCGTGGCGACCGGCCTCGCGGCCGCTGTCGTGATGCCGGAGATGTGCGGCCTCGGCGGTGACCTCTTCGCGATCGTCAGCGTCGACGGCACGCCGGTCTCGGTGCACGGCAGCGGCCGCTCGGCCCGCAACTCCTCCATCGAGCTCATGCGCCGGCACGGCGGCGACACGATGCCCTACCAGGGACCGCTCTCGATCGCCGTGCCCGGCATGGTCGACGCCTACTGCGAGCTGCTCGAGCGCTCCGGCACGAAGTCCTTCGCCGAGGTCGCCGAGCCCGCCGTGTCGCTCGCGCGCGACGGCTTCGCGCTGCAGCCGCTCGGCGCGCAGGACATTGCCGAGAACGCCGACCTCCTCGCCCGGGACGAGGCCGCAGCCGCGATCTTCCTCGCCAACGGCCGTTGTCCGAAGGCCGGCGACCGGCTCGTGCAGACCGACCTTGCACGCACGCTGGAGACGATCGGGCGCGAGGGCAAGGCCGCGTTCTACACCGGCAACATCGCCCGGCGCATCACTGCCTGGCTGGAGCGCACCGGCGGCGTCCTCGGGATGGACGACTTCGCGGAGCACGAGACGGAGTTCACCACCCCGCTCTCGACCACCTACCGTGGGCACCGCGTCTTCCAGACCGGCATCCCCACGCAGGGGCTGATCCTGCTCGAGGCGCTGAACATCGTCGAGAACCGGCCGGTCGACGACCCGCAGGCGGTCGACGCCATCCATCTCCTCGTCGAGGCCAAGAAGCTCGCCTACGCCGACCGCCTCGGCCACGCCGCCGATCCGCTGTTCCACGAGACACCGCTCACGAGCCTGCTGAGCAAGGCGTGGGCGCAGTCGCGCTTCTCGCAGATCGATCCCCGGCGCGCGGCGACGGAGGTCCTCCACGGCGACATGCAGACCGGCGACACGACCTACCTCTGCGTCGTCGACGGCGAGGGGGCGATGGTCTCGCTCATCCAGTCGGTTTCCAGCGCCTTCGGCTCCGGTGTCGTCGGCGGCGACACCGGCGTGGTCCTGAACAACCGCGCGGGGCGCGGCTTCTCGCTCGTCGCGGGGCATCCGAATATCTACGCCCCGGGCAAGAAGACGATGCATACGCTCAACTGCTTCCTCGTCGCCGACGACCACGACGTGCCGGTCCTCGTCGGCGGCACGCCGGGCGGCGACGGGCAGCCGCAGTGGAACCTGCAGATGCTGGCCGGGCTCATCGACGCCGGCATGGACGTCCAGGAGGCGATCGAGCAGCCGCGGTGGACGAGCTGGCCGGGGACCGACCCGATCAGCATCGACAACCCGTTCGAGCTGCGCATCGAAGATCGCCTGCCGGCGGACACGATCGCGGCGCTGGAGCAGCGCGGGCACATCGTCAAGCGGCAGGAGCCGTGGGCGGGCGGTGGCGCGGCGCAGATCATCGCCCGCAACCCGGAGACGGGCCTGATGATCGGCGGCAGCGATCCGCGCGTCGAAGGCACCGTGCTCGGATTCTGAGCACCGGGGCGGCCGATTGCATCTGTAGCGCCGGGTCTCCTGCCCGGCATGGGCGTCCAATCGGGCGGCTTCGCATGAGGCACGGCGTGGGCCGCCACAAGGGCGGCCCGTACGGTCGGCCCAGCCCCAGCGGGCCGCAGCTGCGGGCGGTGGCCGACCTCCGCCTGCAATGGGGATCGCCATGGTCGACCCGGGCCTCATGCCCGGGGTCGGCCACCGAGCGCCGAGGCTACCGGACGTCGCGCCCGCGACACTCCCCCCTCATTCCGAGCGGATGCAAGGGCCCGCTATCGCTTCTCGGCCGAGCCGGCCTTGCCGGCGAGAAGCGGAGCGGGCCCTTGGCCGGGGAACCCGACGCGAAGCGGTGTGCGCAGCAAAATGCCCCGTTTGGACACGCCACGAGAGACCGGCGCCGCGGCGCCGGGGTATTCCTCCGTGCGGCGACTCCGTCGCCTTCTCAGGACAGGCTCTTCGCTGAAGCTCAGGATGTCGTGTGGTTGGGAGAGGGCCGGTCGGGCAGGAACCTCCTGGTGGCAAGGGCCGCGTCGCGTCCAGTGCCCCGCCCCTATCCCTCCACCTTCGCCTCGCCGTTCTCCTGCTTCTCGCCCTTCTCCGCTTTGGGAACGACCGCGTACGGGTCCATCCCCGGCGCCCAGACCGTCCCGTCTTCCGGCGGGGCGACCGTGACCCCGAAGCGCCCCAGCAGCGCCGACGCCCACATCGCCCGGTACGGCCGCGGATCGACCGGCACGCCGGGCCCGTGCGAATCCGACCCGGTCGAGGTCAGCAACCCGCGCGCCTCCGCCAGCCCACGATAGAACGTCGTCTGCTCGTCGGTGTAGCTGCGGTAGTGGCACTCCAGGCCGTCCAGCGGCGTCTCCGCCAGCATCTGGTCGAGCGCCTCCTCCGTCAGCGCCGGTCCGAGGTCCGCCCGCCCCGGGTGCGCCAGCAGGCAGACCGCGCTCGCCTCGTGCGCGGCCGCAACGACCTCCGCTAGCGGCGTGTCGGTCGTGAAGTTCCCGCCAAGGGCGACGACCAGCTCCGCCGCCTCCTTGAGCCGCGGCACGTGCCGGTCGGCGATCATCGCCCGCAGCACGTGGACCGGCATCAACGGCCCGTGGATCTCCAGCGTCGCCAGCGAGGGCAGCGGCCGCCCGGACGCCTCGACGCGCCGTCGCGCATCGCGCGCGAGCTCCTGGAACCGCGCGTCCTGCCGGGCGATGAGTTCCAGCAGCCGTGCCGCCTCCGGCGCGGTCTCGTCCGGCCGCACGCCGTAGACGAGCAGGTGCCACTGACGGTCGCCCCAGCGGACGGTGAGCTCGATGCCGGGAATGATGAGCACGCCCTGCCGCGCGCCGTGCGCGATCGCCTCGACGACCGAGCGCTGGTTGTCGTGGTCGCAGACCGCCGCGACGCGGATGCCGTCGTCCGCCAGGCGGTCGACGAGATCGCGCGGGTGCCAGAAGCCGTCACTGACGAACGTATGCAGATGGAGGTCGATGGGGTCGTTCGCGGCGAGCGCCGGCAAGGTGGGCGCGGAGGCGGCGATGTCGGTCGAGGTCACGGTAAGGGGATACTCCTGGCAAGCGTAGTGATGGGTGAACGCATGCGCGTGGCGAAACGGGTCGACACACGCACGGTTCAGGCCGGTTCACCATTATAGTTAGTTTCAGGACACGGCATTTTGCACGCGACGCGATCATTCGCGCGCATATCGGTGAAGCACAGGGAGAGACGCATGACTGACTCTGCGGCTGACCAGCACGTTGACTACACCACCGGCGGCGCGCTCGACCCGTCGGTCGGCGGCATCTTCAAGGCCTACGACGTTCGCGGCATCGTGCCGCAGGAGCTGACGCCGGAGATCGCCTACCGTGTCGGCCGGGCCCTCGTGGCCTACCTCGACGCCGACCAGGTCGTCGTCGGCCGGGACATGCGCGTCTCCGGCCCGATGCTTGCCGCCGCGCTGATCGACGGCATCCGCGACCAGGGCGCCGACGTCGTGAACATCGGCGAGGTCTCCACCGACACCCTCTACTTCGCGGTCGGCAAGTACGGCTTCCCCGCCGGCGTCATGATCACCGCCTCGCACAACCCGGCCGCCTACAACGGCTTCAAAATCTGCCGCGAGGAGGCCAGGGCGCTGTCTCTTGAGACGGGCATCGGCGACATCCGCGACCTCGTGCTCAGCGGCGAGTTCCCGGAGCCCCGGGGCAAGCGCGGCGACCTCGAGGAGCGCGACGTCCTCAGCGCCTACGCCGAGCGCGCGCTGAGCATGATCGACCCCAGCCGGATCAAGCCGCTCAAGATCGCGATCGACGCCGGCAACGGCATGGGCGGCAAGCTCGTCCCGGTCGTCTTCGACAAGCTGCCGACCGAGGTTATCCCGCTCTACTTCGAGCTCGACGGCACCTTCCCGAACCACGAGGCGAACCCGATCGAGCCGGAGAACATCCGCGATCTGCAGCGCACCGTCGTCGAGCAGCAGTGCGACCTCGGCGTGGCCTTCGATGGCGACGCCGACCGCATGTTCCTCATCGACGAGCAGGGCGAGTTCATCGGCGGCGACATGACGACCGCGATGGTCTCGCTCCAGATGCTCAAGAACAACCCCGGCTCGGCCATCGTCTACAACCTGATCTGCTCCCGCACCGTGCCCGAGATCATCTCCGAGAACGGCGGCCGCCCGGTGCGCTCGCGCGTCGGCCACTCGCTGATCAAGGCGCTGATGCGCAAGGAAGACGCGATCTTCGGCGGCGAGCACTCCGGCCACTTCTACTTTCGCGACAACTGGTACGCCGACTCCGGCCTGATCGCCCTCCTGACCGTCCTGCAGCTGATCTCCGACGAGGACCAGCCGCTGTCGCAGATCCTGGAGCCGATCGACACTCGCTTCCGCTCGGGCGAGATCAACTCGGAGGTCAAGGACATCGACGCGATCACGAAGCAGGTCGAGGAGACCTACGCCGCGCAGGGCGCGGAGATTGACCACCTCGACGGCCTGACCGTCGGCTTCGACGACTGGTGGTTCAACCTTCGGCCGTCCAACACCCAGCCGCTGCTGCGCCTGAACGTCGAGGCCGACGACAAGGCGACACTGGAGGAGAAGACAACCGAGGTGCTGCAGCTGATCCGGGCCGAGGCATGACCTCGGTGATCACGACGCTGCGGGCACGCGCCGCCACGAAGGCGGACGTGCCCGCGATCACGGCGATCTACAATCAGGGGATCGCCGACCGCGTCGCCACCTTCGAGACCGAGCCGCGGGCGGAAGCCACGATCCGCGGCTGGCTCGACACGAACCACCCGGTCGTCGTGGTCGAACGCGACGGCCGGGTGATCGCCTTCGCGTCGACCTCGTCCTACCGGCCGCGCACGTGCTACGACGGCATCGCCGAATTCTCGGTCTACGTCGATCGGGACGCCCGCGGCCACGGCGCCGGAACAATCGCGATGGAGGCGCTGATCCGCGCCGCGAGCGAGGCGGGGTTCTGGAAGCTCGTCTCCCGCGTCTTCGTCGAGAACACCGCCAGCCGACGCCTGC
>DATLHE010000263.1:0-6724 GCA_035540335.1 Thermomicrobiales bacterium
GAGTGAGGGAGAGGGCAATGGATCCTGAGGCGATCGTCCGGTTCATTGCCGAGACGTGTCCCGGCGTCGACTCTGAACCAGTTGATGCCCCATCCGGTCTATGCCCCGCAGTGGTGGGTGTGCGTGCTCAACTCGAGCGATGCGACGTTTGAGCGCGTGCGGCCGCTGATCGCCGCCGCATATCAGCTCGCGGTGAGCCGGCACGATCGACGCCGGACCGCATCCGGATCGTGAGCGGTCGGAAACCGTGGCTTGCACGCAAATCGCCCCGCGGCCAGATGGCCGCGGGGCGTTCTTGTCGTGGAGTTGGGTTGCGCGCGGTTAGCTGAGAATCTCGACGGCGTCTGACGCCTCGGCTTCCTCGCGCTGGCGCACCTTGGCAAGGCAGACAGAGCAGTAGACCGGGTTGCCATTGCGCGGGACGAACGGCACCGTCGTGGTCTGGCCGCACTCGGCGCACACCACCTCGGTGACGGCCCGGCGCTGCAGCCCAAGCTTGGCCTTGCGCGCAGAGCGGCAATCGGTGCAGCGGGCCGGAATGTTGATCAGGGCCTTCTCTTTGTAGAAGGCCTGCTCACCCGCAGTCCAGACGAACGGTTTGCTGCACTCGCGACATGTCAGTGTCTTGTCGGAGAACTCCACGGTGACCCTCCAGTTCCAGGGGTATTCCGGACCGATGTGTCGAAACCACAGTGGCCTGCGGTCGCTGCTACGACGTGTGAGATATGTAGAGTACGGCGCCTCACCCCCAAAGTACCATGACGTTCGCCATTCCGCAATAGCCTGTCCTATGAATACACGCCAAGATTTCCCGTATTTCGTCACACCGTCCCCTATGTGTCCATTCCATGTGAAGATGACCCCGGCTGGTATAATTTCGGAAGCGTCTGCAGGGTGCAGGCGCATGCTGGCTGACGGAGGATCATGGTGGCGTCACGATATGGCTCGGCGACCGCGCAACCCGTCGCCCGGTTGATCGACGAGCTTGCAAAACTTCCCGGCATCGGCCCCAAGACGGCCTCCCGGCTGGCGTTTCACCTCCTGCGCACCTCCCGCGACGACGCCGTGTCGTTGGCGGAAGCGATTCTCGAGGTCAAGGAGCGCATCCGGCTCTGCTCCATCTGTTTCAACGTGACCGAGGTCGACCCCTGCGAGATCTGCGCCGACCCGAGCCGCGAGAACGTCATCTGCGTCGTCGAGAAACCACTCGACATCATCGCCATCGAGCGGACCAGCGAGTACCGCGGCCGCTACCACGTCCTGCATGGCGCGGTGTCACCGGTGGACGGCATCGGTCCCGACCAGCTCAAGATCCGGGAGCTGGTCGCGCGCGTCGAGCACGACAAGCCGGACGAGGTGATCGTCTTCACGAACCTCGACCTGCCGGGCGAGGCGACCGCGACGTATCTGCATCGCATCCTGACGCCGCTCGGTGTCAATGTCACCCGTCCCGCGAGCGGGCTGCCGGTCGGCGGCGACCTGGAATACGCCGACGAGATGACCTTGGGCCGGGCGCTGGTAGGCCGCCGGGTGCTCTAGGGTGTAGAATGGACGTACTGTTCGTACACTTCGCGCGTGGGGGTTGAGGCCGTTCGGGCGACTCGTTAGAATCAAGGCAATGGACATCGAGCATCGTCGTGGAACGCGCGACGGATTGGCTACTCCTATCGAATCTGATGGCCGACACATTCTGCGGATGGGCGAGCCCGATATGCAGAGTCAGGTTTCGGTGCCGCTCAAGCAGTCCCAGGCCACGGAAACGGGCGGCCCGCAGATCTCGATCGGTGTGCGCCGCCTGCGCTGGAGGGACCTCCTCGCCCTCTCCCGCGTCACCGACCGCCACATGCTCAACCAGCCGAGCAGCTCCCGTGCCGACAGCGACCCCGTGCGTGCCGGTCTGCGCGGCCTCTGGCCCTTCACCCGTGACGACCAGCCAATCTTCATCGCGTTCGCCGAGGGCGACCGGCGCCTGATGGGCTTCTCCCAGTTCAAGGTCGTCGGGCCGGACCAGCGCTGGCTGATGGAGTGTGTCGGCGTGGATGTCGGCGTCTATGAGATCGACCCGATCGTCGAGGAGCTGACGCGCCACGCCGTCTTCGCCGCCGGCCTCAACGGTGTCAAGCGGCTCTATGCCCGCATCGAGGCTGGCTCGCCGGTGCGCACGCCGCTGCGGCGGATGGGCTTTACCCCATACACCCGCGAGCAGGTATGGGCCGCCAGCGTCGTGCCGGTCACGCGGCCCGGCCGCGACGTGCGCGCGCAGGAACAATCCGACGTCTGGTCCATCCATCAGCTCTACATGGCCTCGACGCCCCGGCAGGTGCAGTACGCCGAGGCCCTGACGAGCCACAGCTGGGACGTCAACGTCGTGCTCCGCAGCAGCGGCTACGGCTGTCGCGGCTGGCTCGTGGCGGACGAACACCTCGCCGTCGCCTACGCCCGGGCCGTCTCGCGGCACGATGCGCACGTCGTCGATTTCATGGTCGTGCCCGAGCATCGCGAGGTGCTGCCCCACCTGCTCGCGACCGTCTTTACCGAGCTGTCGGCGATGTCCGCGCGTCGTGTCTACGTCGTCGTCCGCGACTATCAATCAGAATGCGCCTCCGTCCTCATGGAGCACGGGTTCGTGCTCCACCTGGAGCAGGACGCGCACGTCAAGTACACGACCGCGACGACGCGGTCGTCCGTGGTTGCCGCCGCGGCCTACGCGGTGGACGGCAAGGAACCGGTCGCCAAGCGGGTGCCCACCTTCCTGCATGGCACGCCGGATCCGTTTCAGACGCTGAGTCAGGAGGAGCGGCTGCGCGTGATGACCCCGGAGACGATTCGCTTCATCGAGGCGGGAGAGCGGTCACGCGCAGAGTGACCGGTTCCTGATCTCACCCTGGAGTATGGCTTGAGCGCTATCCCTCACGCGCTTCGAGATGCGGGCACGCAGCGAGGCTTTGAGTACGAAGTTACCGACGACATTCACGAACTGCTCGCCGTGCTTCCGGACGCGATCGCAAACCGCATCCTGGAGCTTCAGGACCGGCAGGAATTGGGGGAGCTGATCGAGATCGTGCTCGATCTGGGCCGTCCGCCCACCGCGCGCTACCAGCGCGACGAGATCGAGCTCGCCGACCTCGATGTCTCCCGCTCCGACCTCGGCTTCGTCGCCGAGCGGATCGGCCAGTTCGGCGACGACAATCGCGCCGGAATCGAGCGCACCCTCCATCGCATCTCGGCCATCCGCAACCGGGCGGGCGAGATCGTCGGCCTCACCTGCCGGATCGGCCGCGCCGTCTATGGCACCATCGCGATCATCAGCGACCTGATCGAGTCGGGCCAGAGCGTCCTGCTCCTGGGTCGCCCGGGCGTCGGCAAGACCACCCTGCTGCGGGAGACCGCTCGGGTGTTGGCCGATGAGCTTCGCAAGCGCGTGATCGTGGTCGACACCAGCAACGAGATCGCGGGCGACGGGGACATCCCGCACCCGGCGATCGGTCGCGCCCGGCGCATGCAGGTCCCGACCCCGACGGCGCAGCACGCCGTGATGATCGAGGCGGTCGAGAACCACATGCCGCAGGTGGTCGTGATCGACGAGATCGGCACCGAGCTCGAAGCGATGGCCGCCCGCACCATCGCCGAGCGCGGCGTCCAGCTGATCGGCACCGCCCACGGCAACACGCTCGAGAACCTGATGCTGAACCCGACGCTGTCCGATCTCATCGGCGGCATCCAGTCGGTCACGCTCTCGGACGAGGAGGCCCGCCGCCGCGGCACCCAGAAGTCGATCCTCGAGCGCAAGGCGCCCCCGACCTTCAACGTCATGGTCGAGATCGTCGACCGCGACGAGGTCATCGTCCACCTCGACGTCGCCGCCACGGTTGACGCGCTGCTGCGGAGTGCGCCGCTCCGCTCCGAGTACCGCCGGCGCGATCCCGAGTCAGGTGCGATCGAAACCAGCGCGTCGGACGACGTCCGCCGCAACCCGACCGCCGTCGCGCCGCGGCGGACGGCCGTCAACGGCGCGCGCAACAGCGAGTCGGTCGGCGAGACGTCGCGTCGCACCTTCGAGGACCTTGTCGGCCGCAGCGGCGCACGCACGCTCTCCGTCGTCGAGAACACGCCTGCCCCGCCCGCGTCGCCGGCCGAGGAGCCCGCGACCGCCGAGAGCCGCGCGGCGGCGCCGACCGTCGCCGCGTTTGCCAAGGGGCGAGGCACCTCCGAGAAGCCATTGCGGATCTTCCCCTTCGGCGTCAGCCGCAACCGGCTTGACCAGTCGATCTACCGGCTGCAGGTGCCGGCGGTGATCGTCCGCAACGAACACGACGCCGATATCGTGCTGACGCTGAAGAACACCTACCGGCAGAAGGCGCAGCCGGTGCGCGACGCCGAATTGCGCGGCATTCCGGTTTACGTGCTGCGGTCGAACACGAACACGCAGATGGAGAACGTGCTGATCTCGCTCTTCCCGCACCTGATCGCCGAGCGCACGGGGCAGGACGACACCGCCGTCGCCGACGAGCCGGAGGAGCCCGCGCCGGAACGCCGCGAGCGCCGGATGAACGACGTCGTGGTCGCGATGTCCGAGGCCGAGGACGCCATCACGGCGGTGATGCAAGGCGCGCCGGCGACGGCGCTGCGGCCGCAGTCGCCGCCGATCCGGCGCATGCAGCACGAGCTGGCCGAGCGGTACAATCTGGCTTCCCGCAGTCGCGGACGAGATCCGTTCCGTCACGTGGAGATCTATCGGAGAGGCATGCAGTAGGTGACCGCACCCTTCATTGTGCTGGAAGGGCCGGAGGGATCAGGTAAGTCGGTTCAGTCGCGATTGCTGGCAGAGTTCCTGGAGCACCAGGGCTGGGAGGTCGTCCTGACCCGCGAGCCGGGCGGGACGGCCCTCGGCGATGCGTTGCGCGCGATACTTCTGAGTTCGGACGACTATGCTATCCTGCCCGAGGCAGAGGTATTGCTGCTGGCGGCGGCGCGTGCGCAGCACGTCCGCGAGCGCATCCGGCCCGCGCTGGAGCGCGGCGCGGCGGTCGTCTGCGATCGCTTCGTGGACTCCACGCTGGCCTACCAGGGTGGTGGGCACGGCATCCCGCTCGATCAGCTTCTGCCGATCCAGGCGTATGCCACCGGCGGGCTGACACCGGATCTGCGAATCCTGCTCGACGTGCCCGTCGACGTCGGCCTGCAACGGCGCCATGCCCATCCCGCGAGTGTCAATCGCATCGACCGCGCGTCCCGGGAGTTCCATTGTCGCGTGCGGCAGGCCTACCTCCAGCTGGCGGCGACGCACGCCGACGAGTGGAGCGTGATTGACGGCCGGGAGAGCATCGAAGCCGTGGCGTCGAAGGTGCGCACGGACGTGATGGGGCGCGTACTGCCGAAGTTCACGACCTCCGCCGCAGGAGCTTCGTGACATCGAGTCTGATGGACAACATGCAATGAAGCTTGTCATCACGGTCATTCAGGGCAAGGACGCCGAACCCCTCCTGGAGGTGCTGACCCGACAGGGGTTCCGCGCCACGCAGATCAACAGCGCCGGCGGTTTTCTCCGCGAGAGTAACGTAACCCTGCTGATCGGCGTTCAGGATGCATTGGTCGATGAGGTTCGCGAGATCGTCCGCGAGAACTGCCAGTCGCGCACCCGGTTCGTGAACCCGCTCATGCCCATCGTGGAGCCCGGCGAGTCCTACGTCCCCAATCCGGTCGAAGTCCTGGTCGGCGGCGCCACCATGTTCGTTGTTCCCGTGGAACGCTACGAGCGTCTCGGCATTCAGTAATCGTCCCACCCCGCCGCGGCGAGAGGAGCAGTTGGTTGGAAATCGAGTCCGTTATCGCGCGTGTCTTGCAGGTGCTGGCAGCACTGGGCGGCGCATATCTGATTGCCACCTGGTTCGTCCTGGCGGTCTGGACCTTCCGGGACATCGAGTCTCGGAGCCGGAGCGTCGTCACCCAGGTCTTTTCGACGCTGCTCTCCGTCTTCTTCTGGATCCCGGGCGTGCTGCTCTATATGATGCTCCGGCCGAAGGAGACGCTCGACGAGGCCTACCAGCGCTCGCTGGAGGAGGAGTACCTGCTCCAGGACCTCGAGGAGCTGCCGCTGTGCCCGTCCTGCAACCATTTCGTGCATGACGATTGGCAGATCTGCCCCCACTGCAACACCCAGCTGCGCGAGTCCTGCCCCAGCTGCAACCACCTCGTCGACCTGCGTTGGGACATCTGCCCCTATTGCGGCGAACAGCAGCATGGCCGCGCGGCGCATCGCCACGAGGAGCCGGTGGTGGCCACCGGCGAACGCTGGGTCGACCCGAGCCTGATCGAGCAGCGGCTGCGTGAGGAAGCCGCGAAGCGTTCCCGCGAGGAGACGCGGGCCCTGCCGGCGGCGACCGCGATCGACCGCGATATCCTCAGCCCGGCGACCAGCCGGGTGGTCGTCTCCGCAAACGGCAACGGCAGCAAGGACACCCCCGGCCATGTCGGGGCTGACGCCAGGACCACCAATGGCGAGCACGACACCGGCGAGCACGAGGCCCAGGCCGCCACGCACGGCCCCGACCTCTCCTCGTTGATCGAGGACGACACGACCGACAAGGCTCGCAAGGAGCGCGTCAAGGTCCCCCGCCGCTTCAAGGTCGAGTAGGCGCCGCACGTCATACGGTCGGCCCTGCCCCTGCGGGCGCCCCTGCGGGCCGCAGCTGCGGGCGGTGGCCGACCTATCTGGCCAACCATC
>DATLHE010000264.1:0-3030 GCA_035540335.1 Thermomicrobiales bacterium
GTCGCTGCCGACGGAGAAGGCCCGCTCACCGGCGCCTGTGAGTACGACGACCCGCACGGCGGTGCGGACGGCGATGGTTTCGACGATCTCCGTGAGGCGGGCGCCCATCTCGGTCGTGATCGCATTGTCGGCCTGCGGCCGGTTGAGTGTGATCACCGCAATCTGGTCGTCCTTGCGATAGTCCACGAGGACGGAGGACTCAGGTTCCTCGGCATCGGCGGAAGGCCGGGCGAAATCGAGTTTCTTCCAGCGATCGGTGCCCGCGGGGGTCGTGCTCATGGAGTGCTCTCCTTTGTCGGGACGGGTCACGGTAGTTCCGCCAGCCAGCGCATCGCCGACAGGCTCGGGGCGAAGCAGTACTCACCGCCGCGCGTGGTCACGAATGGGGGAACGTCCTGCAGCCGGCGCCGGATCGGCCGCCGGGGAATCGTGAAGCTGGTCGTGCCATCGCCCGATCCCACGAGGGGGTCCGCTTCACTCGGGGCGCCGATGAAGATCCCGTCATTGAGCCATTGGGTTTTGACGAACTCGAACTGGCGCTTGATGTGCGCGCCGACGCACACGAAGATGATGCCGCGGTCCGCGCCGTCGTCCTCCAGCACTCCATCGGGAAGCGGCGGGCCGTAGCTCGTGCTGCGCCGGATCATGCGGTGCAGGCGGACGTCGACGCTGCCGTCGCTATCGAGGGCGTCGCGCGGGTTCGCTCGTCGTGCGTGAGCGCCCACGGGGCACTTGAAGCCGCGGGGATCGTCGCCGTAGAGGAAGTCGTTGTTCCGCAGCGGGTCGCTGCCGAGGCCCGGGTCGTCCCGCTCCGGGGAGAGCGCCAGTGGGGCTCCTCCCTGCCAGCGCCCGACCATCTTCGCACCGAGTAGTGCTTCCTCCTCGCGGTCCGCAGCCTTCGCACGGAGGTATTGCCGGTATGCAGCGACCTTCGTGTGCAACTTCCGGAAGATGACATAGGTGCCGTTTCGGCCCAGGATGTCCGGGGTCGGCATCGGCGGTAACTCGCCCGTCTCGTCCGGGTATCCGAGGATGATCTCGCCCGCCTTGAGGGGCCGGTCGTGCGGATTCGATGGCGGCCTGCCGCTGCCCTCGACCCCTGGCTGGCCGATACCGTCCTTGAAGCCGAACGACGTACGCCCGGTCGGGAGCTGGTAGCAGTCCTGGCGCCAGAGGACCGTGATGCCATCCAGCTCCTGATGGGCGCGGCGGGCCCTTTCGGCAACGGCCTCGAGCCGGGCGAGGTCAGGCGCGAGCACCGCTATGGCGACATGGACGTCGGCCGTGCCGAGTGGCTTCTCCCACTGCTCCGGGCTGCTCTCGCCGACGTCTCCGAGGTGCGTCGCGCGCGCAGCCATCCCTTCGCGGAACTCAGGCGCGAAGCTGTCAAGCGAGCTCTGCGGTACCCCGAGCGCCTTGAGTCCGGGATACGTGAACGCGACGGTCATCCACGCGTCGTGCGCGGGATCGGGCGATGGTGTGCCCGTGTCGACGACCGCCTGAAGCCGCCGGACGAGTTCGCGCCCGGCGGCGCGGTCATCGATCCGCAGCAGCAGGTACCTGCCGACGTACGGTGAGGGGCGCTCGTGCAGTGCCCCGCTCTGTATGTCGTCGAGCTCGAGGGTGGCCCAGTCGTTCCCGGGCATGGTCAGTGGTGTTCCGGTTTCTCGGGCGGGTTGGGGTTAGGAGGGGAGAGGTAGGGAAAGCTGCGCGAGGCCGGCCGCGAGGACCCATCGACTCCATCGCTGATGACCGGACCGTTGCCGGCGTTGATCAGCGTCGTGAAGAATTTGTCCATGACGTCGTCATTAATCGTCCGCCCGCCACAGGTCTCGTGGGCCCGACCCTGGCGGGCGGCGAGTTCGATCTCGAGAAATGAGCCCTTCTCCTGGTAGGGCTTGGTGACGTCGAGGACCAGGTAATCGGCGAGCACGAGTTCGGTCAGCGGATGGCCGTTGCCGTTCGTCGGCCAGTCGGTCCTCCCGTCGAGACCGTCCCAGAAGGCGAGGTTGGCGTTAAGCCGTGCCCGGTAGGCACCTTCGTAGCCGTGCTGGATGTGGAACGCGTCCTCCATGTTGTACAGGTCGCGGATCTCGAGGTCTTGATTGACCGGATCGAACTGCTTGGGCCCGAGCATCAGGTTCTTAACCTCGGGGCGTCCCACGCGCTCTATACGCACGTTGAACGTGCCACGTGTCAGCGTCTCGGCGACGACGCCGACGAGCGTGGCGCCCCCCAGCAGTGCAGTGTCGATCTCGACGACCAGCCCGAGGACGTTCTTGCCGTCCATGTAGATCGCCCCGAGCTCAGCGAAGGCAAGTTGGCCGGTCGCGACCGTCTTCAGGGCCGCGGGAGCATCGAGGATGAATGGATCCCAGCGCGCCCCGGCGAACACCCGAACGCCGTGTCCGGACCCGCCATCCTCATCATTGACGCGGAACGAGACAGACTCTCCGGAGGGCGTGGTGCAGGTCCCCTCCTGCTCGAAGGGTTGCGCGTCCGCGCTGGTCGGCGGGGAGAACACGCAGTCGAACACGAACTCTTCGGCGCCCACTTCGGGACCGGCAGAGAACGGCGCCCGATCGCCGGACGCATTTGCCGTGAGCGGTCGCAGCCGGAACCGGTAGATTAGGCCCTCCGAGAACGCGTTGGAAACCTTCGCGAACGGCAGGGTATTCATCACGAGGACCAGATGATTCGCCCGGTCCGGGCTCGGAAACGCGAAGACATCCGTGATGTCGGCGATCGCGTTGGCCAGCGCCCGGGGGCCCGAGATGTGATCAGACATGGGCGTCAGTCCCCAGCTTCGTCGAGTAGCGGCTTTAGGGCGGGGTGCTGGAGCGCTGCTGCAGCGTCGGGGTGGTCGAGTACGCGCTGGAATGCCGCGTTCACGCGTTGCGCCTTGCGGATCTCCTTCACGGTGCCGGGGTAGTTGCGGGCGTACGCAGCAGCGCTCTGTTGCGCGCCGAGAATGAACGCCTTCTCGGCGGCGAGGTCGGGCAGACCGTCGTAGCCCTCCGCATGCCGGAA
>DATLHE010000265.1:0-14018 GCA_035540335.1 Thermomicrobiales bacterium
CAGCACGCCCTCACCGGCGGCGTTGACCATCCGGTAGGTGTTGACGCCGAAGCCGTCCTGCTGGCGATAGTTGGCGGGGATGCCGCGCGGCGAGAAGACCCAGGTGATCATGTGCAGCGCCTCGGGCGAGGCGGCGAAGAAATCGAACGCCCGCTGGGCGACCGACGCCTGGTTGCTGACCGGATCCGGCTTCTGGGAGTGGATGAAGTCGGGGAACTTGATCGCGTCCCGGATGAAGAACACGCCCAGGTTGTTGCCGACGAGGTCCCAGTTGCCGTCCTCGGTGCGGAACTTGACCGCGAAGCCGCGCGGGTCGCGGGCAACCTCGGACGAATCACGCCCACCGGCGACCGTCGAGAAGCGAATGGTGAGCGGAGTCTTCTTGCCCTTCTCCTGGAAGAGCTTGGCGCGAGTGTAGGTGCTCGCCGGCTCGTCGCCGATCGTGCCGTACGCCTCGAACACGCCGTGGGCGATCGTGCCCCGGGCGTGGACCACGCGCTCGGGGATGCGCTCACGGTCGAAGTGGCTCAGCTTCTCGAGGAAGTGGTAGTTCTCCAACGTCGCCGGCCCGCGGTTGCCGACCGTGCGCATGTCCTGGTTGTTCTGTACCGGGTGGCCCTGCCGGGTGGTCAGGGTAGGCTTCTGTTGCTTCGTCATGATGTGGAAATACTCCTTGGCGTTCGCCGCCCTCGGCGTGGGTGTGGTGAAAACTCTGGCACTCCAGGCACATACGTGCTGCAGAACGGATGCCGCGATGCCACCAATGATACCCGCTTGGGGCGGGGTCGAACCGGCCGTGATGCCATTGTCAAGAATAATTCTCAACTAGCATGCTGTCACCATCCGTTGAGGACAGCGGTGCCGGCCACCGGGGTTGTCGCCGCGCTGGCCGCGTCCTCAGCGCCGCCATACGTCGCCCATTCGGCGCACACCGCCTCCTCCGGCGCGATCCCGCCCGTGCGGTCGGCCATCACCGCCGCGCCCAGGTGCGCAGCCGGCCGTTGGCGGGCCGCGTCCGCCGGTCGGCGATCTCGCGCGGCTGGGGCATGTCCGCGAGGAGCTGGGCCTCGGCGTTGAAGAATGTCCGGTAGCCCCACTCGACGAAGATCAGCACCGAGAACGAGACGCTGCCCATGATCCCGAGCATGATCGCGATCTGGTACTTGATCGCGATCAGCGGCGAGACCCCGGCGAGGATCTGGCCGGTCATCATCCCCGGCAGCGAGACGATGCCGATGCCGACCATCGAGTTGATCGTCGGCAGGATCGCCGCGTCGAAGGCGTTGCGGACCACCTGCCGCGCGGCGACCTGCGGCGTCGCGCCGAGCATCAGCGCGGTCTCGACCGCCGCGCGCTGCGTCCGCATTCCGTCGACCAATCTGTTCGCCCCGAGCGAGACGCCCGTCATCGCATTGCCGACGATCATCCCGGCGAGCGGGACGACGTAGCGCGGGTCCTTCCACGCTCCCCCGCCGACGACGACGAAGAGGAAGAACCCGAGGGCGATCAGCGTGCCGACCGGGATGGCGACGGCGATGATCCGCTTGATCGCCGGCGAGAGGACGAGATTCGTGCGGCGGATCGCGTTGATGATCGCGAACGACTCCATCACCGCCAGGATCAGCAGGACCAGCCAGACCGACGAGTAATCGAACAGGTAGACGAGGATGTACCCGGCGATGATGAGCTGGATCGTCATCCGCAGCGAGGAGACGACGATCTGTCGCTCCCGCGGGATGCCCATCCACCAGACGATCAGGATGACGGCGACGGCGTAGAGGAACGCCAGCGCGAGCTGGGGGATGGAGATATCGATGATGCCGCTGCCGTTCATGCCCTGCTCCCATCGCGCACGCCGACGATCTGCCCGGCCTCGATCTCGATCAGGGTGTCGGCGATCGCGTTGGCCAGCGGGCGGGAGTGCGTGACGACAACCAGCGTCACGCCCCGCTCGCGGGCGGCGTCCGCGAGGCGGCCGATGACGGCGCGCTCGGTCCCCTCGTCCAGCGCCGACGAGGGCTCGTCGAGCAGCGCGGCGGCCGGCCGCATGACGAGGACGCGCCCCAGCGCGACCCGCTGCTTCTCGCCGCCGGAGAGGGTCGCGGCGTCGTCGTCCAGCCCCTTGGGGAGGTCCATGACCTCCAGCACCCGGCGGAGCACGTCGTCGCCGGCCGGCTCGCGCTCGGAGAACTCCAGCCCGATCAGGAGGTTGTCGCGCACGGTGCCGTCGAACATCACGGGCGTCTGCGGCAGCATCACCACCTGGCGCCGGAGCTGGACCGGGTCGATGGCGGTGATCGGGTCGCCCTTGTAGCGGATGGAGCCCTCGTCCGGGCTGATCATGCGGTTCAGCAACCGCAGCAGGGTCGTCTTGCCGCTGCCGCTCCGGCCGACGATGCAGGTAACCTCGCCGGACGGGATCTCGAGGCGGGGGATGGAGAGGATATCCCGGTAGCGCACGTTCTCAAGCGCAAACATCGATCGTTGTGCCCCGATAATGACGGCTTCGGCGCGCCGCAACCGCGCGCCCGTGCGGCATCGTATCCTCCCGCGCGTGTGGGGGTGAGGGCGGTACGATAGATGCGTGACGTACGCAGGACACATACCAGCCGGAAAGGACCACCCGCCCATGTCCCAATTCTTCAGGCTCCAGGTCGATCTCGACGACCTCACCGACGCGATGTACGGGTTCGTGACCGATCCGAAGCCCAGCCGCAACGACCGGCCGATCATCCAGGAGCTCGGCGAGATCAACCAGGATCTGGTCGACGTGCTGGAGTGCATGGTGCTCGACGGCACCGAGGAGCGGCAGGACGTCGCCGCCTTCGTCGACGCCGTCTTCGGCCCGCATGGCCTCGGCCCGGCCAAGCGGGAGTCGTGATCGCCCACTCGCCGGCCGTGGGCGGCGAGCCTGTCCCGCGTCTCACTCGCTCGCGAGGACGACGAACGGCCGCATCATGTCATGGTCCTCGTGCTCGAGGATGTGACAGTGGAACATGTACCGCCCCCGCAGGTCCGGTTTGTCCGGCAGCTGGAACACGATCGACGTGACATCGTTTTGGTCGGAGCCGGGCGGGCACCAGGCGGTGTCCAGAAGCCCGGTTTCCTGCGTCGGCGTAAACGCCGCCTCGGATCGTCCCACGACCCAGAAGCTGACGAGATGCACATGGATCGGGTGCGCGTCTTCCGTGGTGTTGCGGATGTTCAGCCGGATCCACTCGCCCGTCCGGAACTGCTCGCGCTCAGGGATCAGCGGCGCATGGAACCCGACGCCATTGATGAGCTGCATCAGCGGCGGCCCCTCGATCTCGGTCAGGTCCATCGGCACGTCCCGCGGGGCGATCTTGCCCGCATCGATCGCCGCCAGCAGCTCCCCGCGCGACATGATGTCGCCGGCCAACCGGTCCGGCGGCGTGAACGGCCGGTACGGCTCGGATGACGGCGTCACCTCGAACTGCATCAGCACGTCGATATCCGCCTCGTCCGAGGTGTCCAGATCGCCGTTGCCGTAGGGTTCCAGCGTCTCGAAGATCCGGTTGACCAATGTCCATGGTCCCGGCTCCAGCGCCGCGAAGTCGATCACGAGATCGGCACGGTTCGCCGTCGTCAGGAAGACGCCCTGACCGGGATCGGCCGGAATTGCCTCCGGCAGGAAGCCGCCGTCCGACCCGATCCAGACGATCGGGGCCACCGTCAACGTGCCGTTGTCGTCGCCACGCCGCAAGTAGAGCTTGATCGACCGCCCATTCGTCGCGTTCAGCAGGCGAACGCGATGCGGCTGCTGATCCACCGCCAGCGATGGCCGCAGTCGCCCATTGACCAGGAAATGCTCGCCCGCCCACTCCTTGTTCGGCTCAACGTGATAGGTGAAACGACCGGTGAGGGCACCGTCGCCGTCCCGCTCGAAGCCCTTGTCCTGGACGACGAGGAAGAGCTCCCGCAGGCCGACCGGCAGCCCGGCCTCCCGCACGAGACGATGCTCATGCTCGTCGCGGATGACGTAGGGCGCCGCCAGACCGGCGTAGACCGTCCCCGCCGTCTGCGGCATGCTGTGATCGTGGAACCAGTGCAACGCTGCCCGCTGCTCATTGGGATAGATGCCGACCTGCGTGCCGCGATGTGGTGTCGGCGCGGTGATGCCCGGGTTTCCGTCGTAGATCGCCGCGACCTCCGCGCCATGCAGGTGGGTGACGAACTCGGGCTGCAGCCCGGAGAGGATCCAGGCGCCGTGAGCGTGGTTCGTCAATGTCGCTCCGGCGTCATCGTCGTCCCCGTCCGGGTCGAGCGCGGCGGCGAACGGCGTCGGCGCATCGCTCGCGATGTCATTGTGATAGCGGACCGTGGTCTCCTGACCCCGGGCAACCTCGATCACATCGCCGGGCATGGCGCCCCCGTAGGTCCATGCGGGCGTCTTCAGCCCTCGCTCGTCCAGCCAGTCGTGGACCGAAATGCCGGCGACCTGCATCCCGACGTCGTAGCTCCCATCGTCGTTCGGTGTCAGGACCGCAAGACGCCGGAAGCTGGTTGTGCATGCGTTTGCATCGGCAACAGGATCGGTCACGCCTTGGTTCCTTTCACGTCTCAAGGAGGCTGCCCTCATGGCCGGCATCGGCCGGGACGCTGCCCGCAACATCCTCGCCCACGATCCGCGCTCCCACCCGCCAACTGCCGATGCCGCCGCATCCCGCTATCATGCTCGTAACGAGTCGCACGATCCTGAGAGCAAGGACGCCACCGCTTGACCATCTCCCGCATCTTCTTCTCGGCCGATGAGGACTATCTCGCTGTCGCCGCCGACGAGCTCCGCCACGCCTTCCCGAGCGCCGCGATCGACCTCATCGGCCCCGACATCGGCGCCTTCGAGGACGAGGGCGTTTCCATCGCCACCCTCGCTACGACGATCCAGGAGCGCCACCTCGCCTTCACCCGCCACCTGATGCGCGGCGTCGGGCAGGTCAAGCTCGCCCAGACGGCCGACCGCGACGCGCTCGGCGAGCAGGCGCTGGCCCTCTGGCGGCAGTTCCCCATCCCGGCGAGCGTATCGCTTCACGTCTGGATGAGCGGGCACGTTGACCTGCCCTACCGCACCGACGAGCTCTGGCGGCACCTCGCCGGCGTGCTCACGGAGACGGGGATCGCCGTCGCCCGCGGCGGAGAGTCGCACATCCTGTCCGCCTGCGTGACGCCGAAGGGCATCCTCCTCGGCTCCAACGGCCGCGCCAACGCCCTCGCCGACTGGCCGGGCGGGCGGGTGCGGCTGGCGAAGCCGAAGGGGCAGATCTCCCGCGCCGAGTTCAAGCTCGAGGAGCTCTTCCGCTCCGGCGCCGTGGCCCTGCCGCCACGTGGCGCGGCGCTCGACCTCGGCGCCAGCCCCGGCGGCTGGAGCCGCATCCTCCTGGAGCGTGGCTTCGAGGTCTGGGCCGTCGACCCCGCCGCGCTGGATCCGCGCCTCGCCAACGCACCGGGCTTGCACCACGTCGAGACGACGGCCGGACCCTTCCTCGCGGAAACAAAGCAGGCGTTCGATCTCGTCGTCAACGATATGCGGATGATCCCCGGCCTCTCGGCGCAGGTGATGATCTCCGCCGCGCGCCATCTCGCGCCGGACGGTCTCGCGATCATGACGCTCAAGCTCGCCCCGCGCGACGCGCTGCGCACCGTCCGCGACACGTTCAAGGTCCTCCGCCGCGCCTATGAGATCGTCTATGCCCGCCAGCTCCACCACAACCGCAACGAGATCACCGTCGTCGCCCGGGCCAAGGGGAGTGCCACGGGATGATTGCCCGTTTCGATGACGGTCGCGCCTTCGATCAGGACACCCTCATTCTGAGCGCAGCGAAGAACCCTACGCGAAGCGACCTCCGCTGCCGAGGCGTATCGCCTGGAGCGTCGACCGTTTCACGACACCGGCGTTGCCGGGGACGCCTTCCCTTCGCTCACCTCGACGGGCTCACGTGGCTGCCACGGTGAGCGCGCCCATGACCCCTGACGCCATCCGTCCCGTCATCGCCCGCTGGTTTCCGGACCAGGACATCGCCATCGAGCGTGCCGGGTCGGGCACCTCGACACCCGTCTTCGCCGTGCGCGTCGCCGGGCACACCTTCTTCGCCCGGCTCGCCGAGGACCCCGGCGAGCGGCGGGACGCCGAGGTCGCCGTCCACCGGCTGCTGACCGCCAGCGGCGTCCCGGTGCCGCGCATCGTCCGCTACGAGCCGGACCCGCCGGATCTCGACCGCTCGCTCGCGCTCACGACCCGGGTGCCGGGCGTCGCCCTGGCCGACGCGTCGACTGGCCCCTGGCTGCCGGACGTGGCGTGCGCCGCCGGAGATGCCCTCTCTCGCGTCAACGCTCTCCCGGTGCGCGGCTACGGCTGGGTGTCGGGCATTGACGACGACGGCGCGCTCCTCGCCGCCCACCCCACCCGTGCCGCGTGGGCGGCGGAATATCTCGCTGCGGCGGAGACGGTCGCGGCCTCGGGCATCCTCGCTTCCGGCATCGCGGACGCGGTGTCGGCCGCGGTCGCGCGCTGGGCCGTGCTGCCGGACCCGGCCATCAGTCGCCTCACGCACGGCGATCTCGACGCCACGCACCTCTACGTCGACCCCGCGAGCGCGGAGAAACCCTTCACCGGCATCATCGACTTCGGGGAGATCCGCGGCGCCGACCCGCTCTACGACCTCGGCCACCTGCTGCTGCACGACGGCGAGGGCGGGCGCCCCGTCCTCCTGCCGTCGCTGCTCGCCGGGTACACACAGGGCACGCCGCTCCCCGGCGACACGATGCATGCGATCCGCTTGCACGCCCTCGCCATCGGCGCCCGTGCGCTCGCCATCCAGTCAGGCCGCCCACACACCCCCTACCGCGCCTGGCTCGCGCACCGCCTCACGCAGCTCACATCAGCGAAAGGATGACCCGTGCCGGAAGACGCCCGGAACCGGTTCGATGACGACATCTTCACCCATCGCGTCACGAAGGACGGCAAGGTGCTGATCTCGTGGCAGGGCCGGATCGTGACGACGCTGGCGGGGAGCCGCGCCCGGCAGCTGATCGCGCGGCTCGATGGGGCCGACCGGCGCGAGGTGCAGCACCTGCTGGCCCGCGCCACCGGTCACTTCAAGCACGGCAACGAGCGCGAGAGCGTGGACGTCGGCCCTACCGCTTCTCCCCGTACCTGCCGTAACTGACGAGCTCGTCGAGCGGCGTGCGGCCGGGCTTCGGGCCGGTCGGGCGCGGGTCCTTGGACGTGACGTAGGGGCCGATGACGACCATCGAGTGACAGCTCATCCCCTCCGGCACGCCGAGCAGCGCCTTGGCCCTGGCCTCCCGCTCCGGCTCGCCGAACCACGCCGTGCCCGCGCCAAGGCCGAGCAGGCGGGCGGCGATCATCATCCGCTCGGTGACGCGGCCCGCGTCGTACGCCTCGTGCGGCGGGTTCTCGTCGGGCAGGACGATCGCGATCGCCAGCGCACCCTCGGCGGCCCACGTGATGTTCGGGCGCAGGTTCGCGAGCTGCTCGAGCATCGCCTTGTCGTCGATCACGATGAAGCGCCACGGCTGCGTATTGCGCGAGCTGCCGGACCAGCGCGCGATCTCCAGGATCTGGTTCAGCGCGTCCGGGGAGACGCTCCCCTCCTCGTATTGCCGGACCTGCCGCACGGTCCGCACGACCTCCAGCGCGTCGGCGTTGTTCCTGACCTCGATCTGGACCACGATCTGCCCTCCTGACGATGCGTTCCGCTGACATGTCTCCCCATCATATCGTCGATCCGCCGCACGGCGTCTTCACATCATCTCCACAAACGCATCCCGCCCGGTTCATACGCCCGCGCTTCACTGGATGGTGACGGCGGGCAACCACGCGCCCGCGCACCCCGGAGGATGCAGATGACGACATCACCACAGCCCACCAGCGACCGAACAAGCACCGCCGCCGCGCCGCACGCGTTCCGCTTCGGCGTCGTCGCCAACACCGGGCCGCGCGGCGAGGACTGGACCGAGCTGGCGAAGCGCCTCGAGGCGCTCGGGTTCGGCACCCTGCTGCTGCCGGACAACCCGCACGCGGCGCCCGCCCTCTTCTCGACCCTGAGCTGGGCGGCCGCCGGAACCACGACCTTGCACGTCGGCACCTACGTCGCCGTCGCCGACCTGCGCCATCCGCTGCAGCTCGCGCGGGAGGCGGCGACGCTCCAGCAGCTTTCCGGTGGGCGCTTCGAACTCGGCCTCGGCGCCGGGCGGCCCGGCGCGGAGCGCGACTACGCGGAGCTTGGCGTGCCGATGGGGACGCCAGGCGAGCGCGTGTCGCGGCTGGAGGGGGCGATCGATGCCATCGACCGGCTCTTCGCTGGGGAGCCCATCGACCACGACGCCACGCTCGGACCGGTGCTGGCGCGCGCGCCGCAGCCGCACCTGCTCGTCGCCGCGTCGGGACCGCGGATGCTGGCGCTGGCCGGCCGGCGGGCGGACACCGTCGCCCTTGGCATCCGCCCGGACACGCCGTTCGACGAGGCGTCGCGACTGACGGGCGTGATCCACGCGGCGGCGGCCGGGCGGGAGCGGTCGCCGGAGATCAACCTCAACCTCTCCGGCGTGGGCGAGCGGATGGTGAGCTACGTCCGCGGCATGGCGGAGCGGCGCGCCGAGCTGGAGGCGAGCGAGGCGCCGAGCTTCCTGATGGGATCCGTCGACGCGATGGTCGAGGGGCTTCACCGGCGGCGGGAGGTGCTGGGGCTGAACTACATCGCCGTCGGCGCGGAGCTGATCGACGAGATCGCGCCGGTGGTCAGGCAGCTGGCCGGGCGGTAGGGACGACCACGCAGGGTCGCCCCTACCAACCAATTCGCGATCGGCAGCATGAATTGAAGGAGGACACATGAGCACAATGACATCTCCCACATCCGCACCCGGATCGCGCCGCGACGGGCTGCTGAACGCGCTTGTCGGAATCGCGGCTATCATCGTGGTCGGTCTGCCGATCCAGGCGTTTCTCGCCAGCTACGGCCTGTTCGAAGGCGAGTCGGGGTTCATCTCGGTCCACCGCGTCTTCGGCATGGTGCTCGTGCTGCTGATCGCGATCCAGGTCGTCATGTACGCGCTGCTCGTCCAGCGGGGTGTGGCGGGGCGCGGCGCGTTCGTCGGCTCGATCGTGGTCCTGCTCGTCTACCTCGCGCAGATGATGCTCGGGTTCGCGACGCGCGACGACGCCGGGATGGCGGCGTGGCACATCCCGCTCGGCGTCCTGCTGATGGGCGGCAGCGTGATGGGGCTCCTCCGCGCCCAGGGAATGCGGAACGGGAACGGCGCGGCGTGATCAGCCCTCGCCGGGCGGGATGACCGCCGGGCAGGCGTTCTGGTAGTAGGGGCAAGACCGGCAGAAACGCGACGGGCGCGGCTGCCACGCCGTCTCGCCGGCGAGGTTCTCCAGCGTGCGGGAGATACCCGTCCACTGGTCGTGGCAATGCTCCAGCGAGAGGTCAACCCGCGTCCGCTCGGCGGCGTCGAGCCAGAGGTAGGTGAAGCGGACGCGGGCGTCGGACGCGCGCCCGGCGTGCCGCTCGAGCAGGTCCCGGACAACGAAGCGCATCAGCACGGGCGGCTCCGGCTGCGGCTCCACCTTGCCGGTCTTGTAGTCGATGATCTCGATCAGCGGCGCGCCGTCGTCGTCCTCGCGCTTCACGATCACGTCCGGCCGCGCCATGATCGTGTACGGAGCCTGGCCGGGGGTGATCGCCCACTCGCGGCGCTGGTTCTTCTCGACGACGAGGTAGTGGTCGCGCCCCTTGGGGATGCGGTCGAGATAGCGGCGGCCATAGGACGCGCCGCGGACGACGTCGCGCGCCTGGCGGCGCCACTCGTCCTCCGTAGGGAAGTTCTGGCGCGGCAGGTGGAGCAGCGCCATCCGCTGCATCTCGTCCTCGTCGATCGCCTCCCGGCTGTAGGTATGGGCGTCGGCGATGCGCTTGAGGATGAGGTGAGCGGCGCGGCCCTTGTTGAACGCGAGGTTGTAGCGCCACGGCGCGACGACCTTCTCGACGTACTGGAGCCGGACGCTCATCGGGCACCGGCGGTAGTTCTCCAGCGCGGTGACCGAGATCGAGCGGTCCCGCGGCCAGCGTCGGGGCATGGCATCTGCCGCCTGGTGCATCATACAGCCCCCAGGCTGGTCAGATGAATGGGATCGCCGGGGCGATCTCCTCCCAGGCGAGGATGCAGGCCCCGGCGCCACCGAGGAAGGCGATAGCGCCCGGCAGCCAGAGGACCGGTCGGCCCTCGGTGCGTGGCCAGAAGGTGAGCGCGAAGAGCAGCAGGATGAGCGGCAGCATCGGTTGCGCGCCGACCGAGGAGAGCCCCATCACCAGCAGCCCGAGGCACCAGCCGGCGGCGTTCCAGAGCAGGATCTGCCCCGGCACGTCCCAGGCGCGGAGGATGGGGCCCGGCAGCGCAAGGGCGGCGAGCGCGGCGGCGAAGGGAAAGAGATCGCGCTCGTCCGACGCGGCGATCACGGACGTGCGGGCGAGGCCGAGCAGGACGAGGGCGGCGGCGAGGGTCGCCAGCGTCGCCAGCCAGCCGTCGCGCAGGCGCAGGCGTGGCGATGGGGTGGGTGGTGCAGCGTCCGGCGCGGTGGCCATCGGTCCTGCCCCTCCTCACGAATCCCGCCGCAAGCGCTGTCCCAGTATCCCAGATGCGCGCGGGCGAGACGTGTGAGGAGGGCGAGTGTCGGGCGTCCATGCGCGTCATGACGTGTCGCCCCGGCGATCGAGGAGCGTGCCCGCGACGATCACCGGGCCGGTGGCCTCGGACGTGATCAGGTAGACCGTGAGCATCTCGACGAAGACGTCTTTTTCCAGGTCGTCGGCGTGCTCGAACGTCATGCGCACGGGATCCCTTTTTGGGGAAGCCGCCGATATCGGTCATCAGGATCAGACAGGAGGTGATGGAGAGCGGCGACGGGCCTCCCGGTGGCCAGGAGAACGTTGGCGCAAGCCGCACGAGATTGGCGGCGTCATCGTCGCGAGCCGCGCCCGGAGCAGGATTGCCGCGCGGACGCGCCGGTGTCGTGGTGTTCCCATGGGCTACCGTCCGATCGGCCGACGAGCGTACCGCCCGCAGGCCAGCGCCAGCATGAGGAGGCCGACTGCGGCGGGCAGTGGGGCGTCGCCGGCGACAGACGGCCCGTGCCCGGTGACGGGGAGCGCATGAACCATCGGCTGCTCGGCGACGACCGGCGCCTCGGCGGCCGGTGGCGCATCGACCGGCGGCGGGGCGGACGGTGGCTCGGTCGCGACGGGCGTTTGCGGCGCGGGATCAAACGGCGCGGGATCGAGCGGTGTGGGATCTTCGTTGTCGGGGGTGGTGTCCGAATCGTCGTCGGGGTCGAGAATGTTGGGGATGCCGTCGCTGTCCGTATCCTGATCGGCGTCGAGCGAGCCGGGCGTTGGCGCGATTCCGGTGACGGTGGGATCGAGTGGCGCGGGATCTTCATTGTCCGGCGTGCCATCGTTGTCATCATCGTCGTCGAGAAAGTCGTCCATGCCGTCGCCGTCCGCGTCCTGCATGAGGGGCAGGCCATGGTCGGAGGGCGGGGCCGGCGCGGCCCAGGCCGGTAGGACGGCAGCCACGAGGAACAGCACAAGGACAATGGACGCGGCGGCCCCGCCGCGGACGCAACAAACCTCCATGAGACATACTCCTGAGCACATTCAGGTGACCAGCGTTCTGGTCGCGCACGCACAGTAGGTCCCATCGGTGTCGGCGGATACCGAACCGTTTAAACGTTGTCTATAGAGCTGTCTAGAGAACTCTAGAACGCATCTTCCTATGACGTATGCCGATTGTCAATCCTTTCCGCCTAGCCATTGTTGTGCCGAACGAGCGACGGGCCTTGGGTCACGGAAAGGAGAGGTCACGATTCTGCTCGAAATGTGTGCCAGGGAGCCATCTCCCACATTCATCGCAGGTCGAGGGTGTCCAGCTCTTCTCTGGAGCGCGCGGAGGGACGTGTGGGTGGCGCGCACGTCGGTGATCAGCGTGCGCCATTCGCCCGCCCGGCCGTGGTGCTCGAGCGTCTGCCGCGCCCGGTCCAGGTAGCCAGCGGCGATCCGGTAGTGGGAGCGCTCGCGGCGGGCGATCATCTGCTCCGCCAGCTGGCGATAGATGGCCACCGCCTCGTCGGGCGCCTCCTCCTCGGCGGCCGCGTGACGAACCGCGCCGGGTCGTCGAGCCATGTCAGGAGCAGCGCGACGACGTGCTTGCAGAACCCGCCCCGAGGGCAGGTGCAGGCGAACGCGCGTGGGTTCTCGCCTTCCTCGCCGCGCAGCGCCAGCGTCGCGCTGACGTGGTAGGGCACGATGCCGGAGCCGTGGCATAGCGCCTGGAGCGTCGTTCCACGCAGGGCGGTGTCCTGGATGTGCCCCTGCCGGAAGTAGATGCGGCTGAAGCTGCCGCTGTCGGTCCGCGCGCCGACGTCGCGCTCGGTCAGCGGCGCGAAGCTGGCATCCGTCGCGGTCGCTGCGGGGCGCTTGCGGGCCATCTCGGGTCTCCTCGGCGGGCCAGGAGGGGTCGATGCACCCAGCACACACCCGGCGGCGCGGGGTGTCAAGCGTCGTGAATCGCTCACGATTGGTGCCTGATTTCCCGAGAACATGCGCAATAATGGGAGATAGGGGTACGTTCCGGGCAATCTTCGCCGCAGCCGGTCGCCGATTCGATGTGTCCGATCGGGGTCATCCGGTGGGGAGGACACCGTTTCCGCTGTTCCGGGGGCAGCCTCTGGCACGATCGGAGGGTACGGAGATCGGCGAGGGAAAACGCGGTCATGACCGGGCGGCGAACACACCGCGCGTAGAGGCGCGGCCACCCCATGATCGGCACTATCTCGACCGCATCAAGGGGACCTCACGTGTCAAGGAGCACAACACCGTGATCCTGCCGGGGGTCGATGGGCCCGCGGAGACGGCTCTGATCAATGCCGGCGAGGCCATCCGGGACGGCGATCGATACGCGATCAACAACCGGGTGTGGAGGCAAAAGCCGGACGGCCTGCTCATTCCGGAAGCTGGTGATGGGCTGATGTATGCTGGTCGTGAGACCTACCGGGCCTTGACTGTTTTCGCGCGTTTCGGTGGCCCCACGGAGGCCGCGATGACGCAGATCGAGAATTCACCGAGCATCACGGATCACGACCGCGACGAGGCGCTGCGCATCTGGAAGCACCGCACGAAATGAGCTGAGACATGTACTGGACGGACCTGCATCTTGCTCACGATGTTCCGGATGAGGTGATCGCCCGCGCCGTTGCGTCCGCCTTCGGGATCGTTGACGACGCGGTCGCCGTCGCTCCCTTTGGGTCCGATCAAGGGATGCATGCGTGGCAGAAAGACGCCGTCAGGATCCTGCTTGAGCGCGTGACACGAGACGAGGACGCTCGGGACCAGTTCCCGATCGAGCTCAGCGTGACGCTGAAGGACGATGCCGTCGATGGGCCGCTCCGCATCGTTGAGCGTATCGCTCGGAACCTGGGCGTGGCACTCATGACCGACGTCGGCGCGCCGAGCTATCCGGATACGTGCTGGCGGCTGGTTGCTCCCGACGGCTGGTCGGAGCTTGTGGACGTGGACGACGACGCCTATGACGATGGGGCGCTCGTCCTCACCTCTGACGACCAGCGGCTCCTTGACGCTCACACGGCCCCCACGCAGGGGACACACCTGAGGCACGTCGGCTAACTCCCGTTCCCCACAGGTCAGAAAATGGCACGCCCTCCGGTGAATCATCGAGGGCTGTGCCATGCTCTTGTGCGCTCCTGTCCAAATCCATGAGCGATAATGGAGGCTGGGTACTGGTTCAGGAGGTCATTCCCGCGTGCAGCCGATCGCCGTCCGTCCATCCGAGATGTCCACCCGGGGCCGCGAGCTCGTCGGGGCCGTCGTCACGCGCGAGCTGCGCGCCGGGCCGGCCAAGATGCGCTTCCGCAAGGGCCAGGTGATCACCGGGGCCGACCTCGCCACCCTCGCGGAGGCGAC
>DATLHE010000266.1:0-14463 GCA_035540335.1 Thermomicrobiales bacterium
TCGGTGGCGATCCATTCCGTGTGGAACGCCTTTGGAGCATGATGGCCTCGCGCGCACACCAGCGGGGCCGCCGCGGCATGCTGATGATGGCGATCAGCGGCATCGACATCGCCCTCTGGGACATCATCGGCCAAGCCACCCGCACGCCCCTTTTCCGGCTGCTCGGCGGCTACCGCGACACACTGGAGGCGTACGCCTCGGCCGGCTTCTACGCCCGTGACAAAGACGCCCGCTCACTCGCCGAGGAGGTCGGCGGGTACGCCGCCCAAGGGTTCAAGGGCGTCAAGATCAAGGTCGGCCGCAATCCCGAGCTGATGACGAACATGCTCCACGACATGGTCGAGCCGACCTACGCGACCGCGTCGCTGGAGGAGGACATCGAGCGCGTCCGAGTGGCGCGCGAGGCGCTCGGGCCGGGCGTCGGGCTCGCCGTCGACGCGAACAACGCGTGGACGCCCGACGTCGCGCTGCGGTTCATGCGCGCGGTCGAGCCCTTCGGCATCCGCTGGCTGGAGGAGCCGGTGCCGACCGATGACATCGTGGGCAGCGCGCTCGTCGCGCACCAGCTCGACACGCCGGTCGCGGGGTACGAGACGGAGACCGGCCTGGCCGGCTTTCGCGAGCTGATCGCCCGGCGCGCCGTCGACATCGTCCAGCCGGACGTGATCTGGACGGGCGGGATCACGGAGACGCGCAAGGTGGCGGCCCTGGCGCAGGCGTATGGCCTGCCGGTCATCCCGCACGTCTTCTCCTCCGCGGTCAGCACGGTGGCGAACATGCACCTCATCGCCTCGCTGCCGAACGGTGGTCTGCTGGAGTTCGACCAGAACCCCAACCCGCTGCGCACCGAGCTCTTCGAAGAGGTCATCGCGCCCGCGGCCGACGGCGTGGTTCGGCTGCCAGAGCGGCCGGGGCTGGGGGTCACGCTCAACCAGCGGACGGTCGAGCGCTACCGGGTCGATCGACACCGCCCGGCGTGAGGCCGGAACACAGATCCGTCGTTCACCGTGAGAGGAGCGCATCGTGAGGCTTTCCGACAAGGTCGCGATCGTGACCGGTGGGGCGCAGGGCATGGGGCGGGCAATCAGCCTTCGCTTCGCGCGGGAGGGCGCCAGCGTCCTCGTTGCGGATCGCAATGTGGAGGGCGCTGAGGACGTTGCCAAGGAGATCGGCGCGGCGGACGGCACGGCGGCGGCGATTGCGGTCGACGTGCGCGACCAGGCACAGGTGCAGCGGATGGTGGACACCGCCGTGGAGCGCTTTGGCGGGCTCGACGTTCTCGTCAACAACGCCGGGGTCGGCAAGATCATCCCGTTCCTGGAGACCACCGCGGCGGATTGGGACTTCATCTTCGACATCAACTGCAAGGGTCTGCTCTGGTGTAGCCAAGCCGCAGCGCGGCAGATGATCGCGCAGGAGCGAGGCGGCAAGATCATCAACCTCGCCTCGCAGGCCGGGCGCCGGGGCGAGGCGCTGGTGCTCGCCTACTGCGCCAGCAAGGCGTGCGTGATCAGCATGACGCAGTCGATGGCGCTGGCGCTCGCGCCGCACCGCATCAACGTCAATGCGATCGCGCCGGGCATCGTCGACACGCCGTTCTGGGACGAGGTCGACAAGCAGTTCGCCAAGCTCCTCAACATGGAGATTGGCGAGCCGAAACGGACATTCGTCAAGAGCATCCCGCTTGGGCGGATCGAGCAGCCGGAGGATGTGGCCGGCGCGGCGGTCTTCCTCGCGTCGGCGGAGGCGGACTACATTACGCAGCAGACGCTGAACGTCGACGGTGGCAACTGGCCGAGCTGACGCGCAGCGCGGCATCCGGAGCACGCATGGTGAACGACGGGAACGGGACCCTCGGGATCGTGGAAGCGCTGGAGCAGCCAGTCTGGACCGTGCGCCCCGATGGATCCGTGGACTACGCCAACGCCTACTGGCAGACCTACACCGGCCTGATCGGGGAGGCGGCGCTCGGCGATGGCTGGGCCGAGGCCGTGCATCCGGACGATCTCGCGTCGATCCGCGCGACCTGGCGACAGGCGGCCGAGTCCGGTAGCCCCTACGAGGTCGAGTACCGCTTCCGGCGGGTCGATGGCGCCTATCGCTGGCATCTGGCGCGGGTGACGCCGGTGCGCGACGCGGCCGGGCACCACGCAGGGTGGGTGGCGAGCGCGGTGGACATCGACGACCGCCGCCAGGACGCCGACGCGCTGCGCGCGAGCGAGGCGCGCTACCGGGATCTTGTGGACAACGCGCGGGACATCATCTACACGCTGACCCTCGCGGGGGACGTGCTCACGGTCAATCCGGCCGTCGAGCAGGTGCTGGGCTATCGCCCGGACGAGGTCATCGGCAGGTCGATCGACGACATCATCGTTCCGGAGGATGTTCCCTATACGAACGCCATGCTCGAACGCAAGATCGGCGGCGAGCCCCTGAGCGAGTACGAGCTGGAGGTCTTCGCCGCGGATGGCCGGCGCGTGGTGCTGGAGGTGCGGACGCGGCTGGCCGCCACCGACGGGCAGCCAACGGTCATCCACGGCATCGCGCGGGACATCACGATCCGCCGGGACCGCGCGCGGCAGGCCGAGCTCGGCGCGGCGATCGGCGCCGCGCTCACCGCGCGCCTGCCGCAGAACGAGCAGCTCCAGCACTGCGCGGAGGCGCTGGCCGCGCATCTCGATGCGGCGCTGGCGCGCATCTGGATCGTGGACGACGAGGATCCGGGGATGCTGGTGATGTGCGCCAGCGCCGGAATGTACACGTCCCTGGATGGCCCGTATGGCCGCATCCCGATCGGCGAGATGCGGATCGGCCACATCGCCATGGAGCGCCGCCCGCACCTGAGCAACGCCGTCGACACCGACCCGAGCTTCCATGCCAAGGCATGGGCCCGGCGCGAGGGCATCCTGGCCTTTGCCGGCTATCCGCTGCTCGTCGGCGACCGTCTCCTGGGTGTCGTGGCGCTGTTCGCGCGCACGCCGCTGGAGATGACCACGCTCACCGTCCTTGGCTCGGTTGTGGACGGCATCGCCGTCGGCATCGACCGTGCGCGGGCCGAGCTCGCGCTCGCCGCGCTGCTCGAGCGCGAGCGGCAGGCGCGCGCGTGGGCACAGGCGGCGGAGGGGCGCTATCGGGGCGTGTTCGAGGGCGTCGCGGACACGATCATCATCGCGGACGGCGATGGACGGGTGCTTGATGCCAACGCGGCGACACTCTCGCTGCTCGGCTACGGCCGCACCGAGATGCTCCAACGGCGCTGGGAGGAGCTGATTCCCGCCTCGGAGGCGTGGGCCGAGGCGATCGCCGCCCAGCTCCAGTCCGACGGCCGCTGGCAGGGCGAGGTCGACATGGTCCGCAAGGACGGAGCGCTGATCCCAGTCGAGGCCCGCGCCACCGTCGTGGACCTGCCCGATGGTCCCGTGATCATCTCCGCGGTGCGCGACATCAGCGAGCGACGCCGGTTCGAGCGGTTGCAGCGCGACTTTCTCGCGATGGTGACCCATGACCTGCGGAGCCCGCTGACGGCGGTCAAGGGCCGCGCCCAGCTGCTGCGGCGGCGCGCGCCGGACGACGCGCGCGTCGACGGCGCGGTGGGCAGCATCCTCGACCAGGTGGAGCAGATGGAGCGCCTGATCGACGGCCTGGCTGAGCTCGTCCGGGTCGACGCCGGGCAACTCCGGCTGCACCGCGAGCGGTTCGACCTCGTCGCGCTCGCCCGCGAGCAGGCGGCGATCGTGCAGGAGCAGACGACGCGCCATGTGCTGCGGATCCCGGACGGCCAGGCGCCCATCGTCGGGGTCTGGGATCGCCAGCGACTCGGTCAGGTGCTGCAGAACCTGCTCACCAACGCCGTCAAGTACAGCCCGGAGGGTGGCGGCATCGCCGTGCGCGTCGAGGCATCGCGCGGCGAGGCACGGCTCCGGGTCGAGGACCATGGCGTCGGCATCGCTCACGATCACCTGCCCCGGCTCTTCGAACGGTTCTATCGCGCCGACTTGACGGGCGCCGGCGGGCTGGGCCTCGGGCTCCACATCTCGCAGATGCTCGTCGAGGCCCACGGCGGGCGCATCATCGTCGCCTCCACGCCGGGTGAGGGCAGCTCCTTCACCGTCGTCCTGCCGCTCAGCGCGGAGACGTGACGCGCTCCAGCCACATCTCCGCGAAGGCGGGGCCGTCGACGTCGACGAGGACGCGAACCGGGCGCCCGCCCGGGTCGGGCACGAAGCGCAGGACATCGCCCTCATGGTCCGTGCGAAGGCGCATGTCCTCGACCGAGGCGCCGGGCCAGCCAAGGGCGGCGGCGCAGGCGACCGGGTCGAAGTGGAAGTTCAGCAGATCGGCCGGCAGCGCCGCGTGCGTGGCGGCGAGCGCGGCCATCGCGGCGTCCGCGGCGCGCGCCTCGCTCTGGCGGGCGATCAGCTTCGCCAGCGGCCCCGCCGCCCGCAGGCGGGGCAGGTCGGCGCGGCGCACCTGTGCCTGCATCGTGGCCGGCAGCGTCGCGAGCGTCAGGTCGGCCGCGCTGGCGACGACGATCTCCGTCGCTCGCGGGTCGAACTGAACGTTCCAATCCATGTCCGGTCCCCAGGCGGGCAGGCCATCGGCCGGGGGATGGACCCAGCCGCCCATGAGCGCGATCGGCGCGCGACGGAGGCTCCCGGGCCGGGCGACCTCGAGCAACGCGAGGTTCGTGAATGTGCCGATGCCGACGATTATCGCCCCGGCGTCGATGCTGTGCGCGAGCAGGTCGAGCGCGGCGCCCGGCGACGAGGGCAACGGCTCGAGGTCCACTGGCCAGTAGCGCAGGTCGTTGACGACGGGATCGGCGCGTCGCAGCGACGTCAGCGACAGCCCGGCGCCGCTGGCGACCGGAATATCGTCGTGCCCGGCGAGGCTCAGGCAGTGGGTGACATAGGCCGCGTGCATGCCGTCGACGTCCAGCGTGGTGGTGATTCCGGTGATCTCGACGTGCGGCCAGGCGAGCAGCATGGCCAGCGCGCAGAGGTCGTCCGGGTCGCCGCCGAGATCCGTATCCAGATGAATCCGCATGCTCGTTCCCTCCTGCCAGCCGGTCGCCGTCCCGATCTGGCCCCGATTGTGCAGGAGCAGCGCCGTTTGGCAACGGTATGCGCGAAGGAGCAGTGGCAATGACGGTCAAGTTCGGCCTGTTCGTTCCGCAGGGGTGGAAGATGGACTTGGTCGGCATCGACGACCCGGTGGAGCAGTACGAGGCGATGACAGCGGTCGCGAAGGCGGCCGACGCGGGACCGTGGGACTCGGTGTGGGTCTACGACCACTTCCACACCGTGCCGAAACCGACGCTGGAGACGACGTTCGAGGCATGGACCGTCTCCGCCACGTTGGCGCGGGACACCGAGCGGGTGCGGATCGGGCAGATGGTTGGCTGCAACGGCTATCGCAACCCCGCGCTCTACGCCAAGATCGCCTCCACCGTGGACGTGGCGAGCCATGGTCGCCTGAACGCGGGCATCGGCGCCGGCTGGTACCGGCATGAGTGGCGCGCTTACGGCTATGGCTTCCCGGAGGTACCGGAGCGGATGCGCATGTTCCGCGAGGCGGTCCAGATCATCGACAAGATGTGGACAGAGGACTATCCGACGTTCGACGGTGAGTTCTACACGATCAACCGGCCGATCAACGAGCCGAAGAGCGCCCGGCCGGGGCACAAGATCCCGCTCTGGATCGGCGGCGGGGGCGAGAAGATCACCCTCAAGCTGGTCGCCCAGTACGGCGATGCCTGCAACGTCGGGCGCGACCCGGACGTCTGCCGCCACAAGCTGGACGTCCTGAAGCGGCATTGCGAGACGGTCGGCCGCGACTACGACGAGATCATCACCTCCGCCGAGGCGGACATCTTCCTGCTGCGGGAGGGCGAGGATCCGGAACAGGCGACCGCACACGTCCGCGGCGCGCGCTCCTATGAGGATTTCGCGGCCGGCACGGTCGTGGGCACGCCGGACCGGATCCGGGCGCACATCCAGGCGCTGGCCGACGCCGGCATCGGTTACGTGATCGTCTACATGCCGAACCTGGCGCACGACCGCGAGCCGATCGGTCGCTTCGCCGAGGAAGTCATCGCCGCGTTCGCCTGAGCCGGCCCTGGATGTCAGGGGCCGGCGAGGTCGGTGATGGTGCCGTCCCTGGCGATGATGAACACGTTCTGGCCGACCACAATGGGCGAGGAGTAGACGGGCGCGTCCGCGGCGTACCGCCACTGCTCCGCGCCGTTGGACGTCGCGAGCGCCACCACGTCGCCGTCGAGATTGGCGATGATGACGCTGGTGCTCGTGACCGCTGGCGACGCGAAGATTTCCCCGCCGGTGTCGGCCTGCCAGCGGACCGCGCCGGTGGTGGCGTTGACCGCGTAGAGCACGCCGGTATCGCCGCCGACATAGACGACCCCGTTCGCGACCGCCGGCGACGACGAGATGCGGTCGCCGATGGGTACCTCCCATGCCTGCGCGCCGGTCGTCGCGTCGAGCGCCACGAGGGAGCCGTTGCCGCCGCCGACGTAGACGCGCCCGTCGACTACCGCGGGTGACGAGTTGAGGCTCGCGCCCACGTCGGTTTGCCAGCGCTCGACGCCGTCCTTCGCCTGCACGGCGTGGAGGGCGCCATCGACGCCGCCGATATAGACGAGCCCGTTCGCGACCGCGGGCGAGGCGAAGATCTCGGCGCCGATAGCGAACCGCCAGAGCTCCTTGCCTGTCCTCGCGTTGAGGGCGTAGAGATAGCCATCCCAGCTGCCGATGTAGACCACGTTGCCGACGACGGTCGGCGACGAGGCGATGCTGGCCTGCGAGGCGAATCGCCAGATCTCCTTGCCGGTGGCCGCATCCAGCGCGTAGAGGCTGCCGTTGTTGCTGCCGGCGTAGATCACACCGTTGGAGAGGGCCGGTGACGAGGAGATCGCGTCGCCGGTCTGGAACTGCCAGCGCACATCGCCGGAGCCCAGGTGGACCGCGTAGACGCTGCCGTCGAGGCCGCCGACGTAGAGGACGCCGTTCACGATGACCGGGGAGGACGCGGTCTCGCCCAATTGTCCGACCGGGGTGGGCGCCGGCTCGCCGGTGGGGCCTGTCCCGGTCGCGACGCCCGTGTGGGCGGCGTTGCCCCGGAACATCGCCGGGGTCGGTGTCGGCGCCGGGGTCGGTGAGGGCGTCGCTGTCGGCGGTGCGGTGGGAGACGGCGTGGCGGTGGGTGGCGGCGTCGGACTCGGCGTCGCGGTCGGCTCAGGCGAGGGTGTCGCCGTCGGCGCGGGCGTGTTGGTGGCCGTCGGTTCCGGTGATGGTGTACTGGTCGGCTCCGGGGTATTGGTTGCCGTCGGCGCGGGCGTCTTGGTCGGTTCGGGCGTGTTCGTCGGTTCCGGACTTGGCGTGGCCGTTGGTGGGGCAGGGGTGTTCGTCGCCGTGGGCGCCGGAGTGTCGGTCGGTGTCGGGGCGGGCGTATTCGTTGGCGCCGGTGTGTTGGTCGGCGTTGGTGCGGGCGTATTCGTCGCGGTTGGTTGCGGCGTGTTGGTGGCCGTCGGTTCGGGCGTCGTGGTCGGGGTCGGCTCCGGCGACGGCGTATTCGTCGCGGTCGGCTCCGGTGTGTTCGTGGCCGTTGGTGGCGGTGTGTTGGTCGCGGTCGCGGTTGGTGCCGGAGTCGGCGTGTTCGTGGCGGTGGGCGACGGCGATGGCGTCGCCGTCGGTGCCGGTGTCGCCGTGGCCGTGGGCGCGGGCGTGCTGGTGGGCGCCGATGGGACGGCGGCGGCGCCGCAGCCGTACGTGACGGCCAGCACCGGGCGTCCGGCCCCCGCCTCGCTGCTCCGGGCGTTCACCTCGTCGTCACTGGTGGCGACCAGGGCGAACGCGACCGGCCCGTTGCCGGTGACGGCGGAGGTCACGTCCCAGGTGTAGGGCGAGTCGAGATCCCATCTCCCGCCGCCGGCCGCGATGACGTCGCCGGTTGCCGGGCGGGTGTCCCAGGTGATGGTGTTTTCCTCCCATTCCCCGTCGACGCTCCGGATGTCCGGCGCGCTTGTCGTTTCCGATCCGGCGTAGCCAGTGCTCGTCAGCGTCAGCTGGGCGCTGATGATCCCGTTGCTGGTGCCGGACACATCGAATCGCACGAAGGACTCGTCCTGCGCCGTGTCGCTTCTCCGGGCCCGTAACTCGACGTTGCCGCCCAGGTTCCTGGCGGGAGCGGCCTGCGAGACGAGCGCATCGGCGACGGCGCCGAACGTCCGCAATTCCGGCAGGCAGGCGACGCCGGCCGGCGCGCCCGGTGTCACGGCGGGGGATGGTGAGGCGGCCGGGGTGGTCGGCATGGCGCTTGCTTGCGTCGGGGGCGCCTCGGGCCGTGGCGGCGCCGCGCTGAGCGCATAGACATGATTGTCCGAGCTGCCGGTGTAGACCAGGCTGTCGACCACCGCGGGCGACATCGACAGGTTATCGATGCTGGGGACCCGCCAGCGCTCGGTGCCGGTGCGCGTGGACAGCGCCTGCAGCGTGTGCTCGCCGTCGCTGATCAGGACGGTGGCCCCAACGACCACGGGCGATGAGGTGATCGGTCCCCGGGTGTCCACCTGCCAGAGCACGCGGCCATTGGCCGCGTCGAGCGCGTGCAGCTCGCCGTCGGCGGAGCCCACGAAGATACTGCCGCCGGCGATCGCGGGCGACGAGATGACGCCCGAGCCGATCTCCTGCCGCCATCGCTCCGTCCCGGTGGCCGTGTCGAGCGCGTGGAGCGTGCCGGAGGTGTCGCCGATGACCAGCTGGCGATCGGCCACCGCCGGCGACGTCGAGATGCTGGCGCCGGCCTCGGCCTGCCAGCGGACGGCGCCCGTCGCGCCGTCAAACGCGTAGACCGTGCCGTCGTCGCTCACGGCGTACGCGGCGTCGCCCGACACGGCGGGCGTGGCGTTCGGGCCGCTGGTCGGTGCGCGCCAGACCGTGTCTCCCGAGGCGGCATCGAGGGCGAGGAGGGCCCCGTTGCTGGTCCCGAGGTAGACGAGGCCATTGCTCACCGCCGGCGACGACTCGACCGGGCCGCCGGTGGCCATGCGCCAGCGCTCGGCACCGCTCGCCGCATCGATGGCATACAGATTGCCGTCGCGGCTGCCGACGAAGACCACGCCGTCCATGACGGCCGGCGAGGAGACGACGGCGTCGCCGGTCGGGAATGCCCACCGTTGTGAACCATCCCGGAGCGCGAGCGCATAGACGTTGCCGTCCTCTCCGCCGACGAACAGCGCGTCGCCGGCGACGACAGGCGAGGATGCCACCGGGGCGTTGGCTGGAAACGCCCACCAGACATTGGGTTGGTTCGCCGGCATCGGTCCCGTTTGCGTGCCGGTGCGGGCCGCATCGCCCCGAAACATCGCCCCACCCGCGCCGGCGGACTGGAGGGCCATCGGTGGCCGCGGGAGGTCCGGGATAGCGCCGGGCGCAATGACGCCCAACAGCAGGCCCAACGCCAGGACGTGAACTGGTACCAGCTTTCCTCGCATTGCATTCCCTGATAGTCGCTGCCGGCGGCAGGACCGTGTCCGCGTTGCGCCCGGCGGATGCCAATGCCGCCCCAGTATTCCGGACCCGTATGTTCCCCGAACGCACGGTCGCTCCCAAGGCGGTACGTTCGGACCATGTTGACGTGGTACTTCCAGATGTTATCGTATGTTACATCTGGGACAGAGAACTGGAAAGCATCAATAACGTGTGCACAGCCGGCTGTCATCGCGGCCAGACCGCTCACCCCTCAGCGCGGGCGAGCGATGACCGGGGTATCCCAGGCGGCGGGAGCGGAGAGAGAACCATGGCATCTGGTGCAACTCGAGCGCGAGTACGACGCGTGTCCCTGGCGGCATTCCTCCTTCTGGCCCTCATGGCCCCGTTCGGGATCCCGGTCTCCGCCCAGAACGGGTCGACACCGGTGACCGTGACGGTCAACCAGTTCGATGCGTCCGGCGTCTCAGGGACGGCGGTGCTCACGCCCAATGGTGATCAGACGGTCGTCGACATGACGCTGTCGGGTCCGGGCATCACCGGCAACCACCCGACGCACATCCACACCGGCACGTGCGACAACTTCGACCCCAATCCCCTCTACCCCCTCGAGACGGTTGTGCTGCAATCTCTGAACCAGGAGGGCAAGAGCGTGACGACGGTCGACGTGCCCCTGGCGGAACTGCAGAGCAGCAACTACGTGATCCTCGTGCACAAGTCTCCCCAGGAGCTCACCACCTACCTCTCGTGCGGCGAGATTCCGCTGGCCGCCGGTGGCGCGGGCGCCCCGGCGGCGGTGACGCCCCCGGCGTCGCTTCCCACGCCGCAGCCGGGCGTCACCACCATGCCGATCTCCGGCTCCGGCGATGACGGGCAGGGAGGCATGGACGGGCTGGCGCTCGGGCTTGCCCTCTCGGCGGGTATCCTGATGGTTGGTGCTGCTCTCGCTCGGCGGCGAAGATGGATCTGAGAAACACGCGCCATCCGGCGTGAGCCCGGGTGGGCGAGCGCCCGGACAGACGAGGTCGACCCCGCTGATGACTGAACGACGCCGTACCCCCTATGCTCCGCACCGCGCGTGGATTGCCCTCGTGCTCGCCCTCTCGCTGCTCATTGCTCTCACGGTGCCTACGTTGACGATGGCGCAAGCCGTGGACCAGTCGCCCGCGACGGCCGAGCCGCCACCGTCCGATACGACACCGCCGGCGATCAATCAGCCGCAGGACGTGTTCGCCGTCGCGGTAGACGCGACCGGGGCGAACGTCGACTACACCGTCCCGATCGCGAACGACGACCGGGACGGCCAGGTCCCGGTTACCTGTGACTGGGCCCCCGGGGCACGCTTCCCGCTCGGGACAACACTCGTGACCTGCCGGGCACGGGACGCCGCGCAGAACGAGGCGGCCGTCAGCTTCCGCGTCACCGTGACCGACCAGACCGGTCCGATCATCGCCCAGCCCGCGGACATCGTGGTCGAAGCCGTCGACGGTTCAGGCGCGGTGGTTGTCTTCGCCCCCCCGCCCGCGTCGGACAACGTCGACGCGTCGGTGTTCGTCGGGTGCGACTGGGGCAGCGGCGCGCTCTTCCCGGTCGGGACGTCGCTCGTGACCTGCTCGGCGCAGGATGCGTCTGGAAACTGGGCGGTGGCCGTCGGGTTCCACGTCGTCGTGAACCCACCGCCTCCTCCACCGCCAACCCCGGTGCCGACGGCTCCTCCGCCCACGCCGACCCCGGTTCCGCCCACCGCGGTGCCGACGCAGGCGCCGCCCACCCGGGCGCCAACGGAGGATTCGCCCACGCAGGCGCCACCGACCGCCGCGCCGCCGACACCGGTGAAGGGTGGAGCGGCGGCGTCGCCGACCTCGACGCCCACGGCTACCGTGTCGCCGATCGGCGCACCGAAACCCGTGCTCACGCCCGCAACGACGCCTCCGACGCCGACGCAAGGTGTTACACCCGCGGCGGGCCAGACGCCGACGCCCCTCTCGACACCAACGACTCCCCAGGCGGAGCCGAGCCCGGCCCCGCTCGAGCTGCCGTGGCCGCCGCCGGGCAACTTCGCGATCAATGTCGACGGTGGCCCGCTCGACGGGCTGGCGACGATCTGGGGGAACAAGGAGTTCCCGATCTCGCAGGAGTTCGGCCACACCGACTTCTCGATCCTGCATTTCGCGTGGTACGCCTATGGGCTAGGGTACGGGCTCGATGGCTACGAGCATCCGGGGCTGGACGTCGCGATGCCGGCCGGCACGTGGCTCTACTCGCCAGTGGAGGGGACCGTCAAGATCTCCGGCGGGACGCCCTACTACACCTTCTACGGCAACGGGAGCCCGAACGTGGGCGAGCTGCTGATCGAGACGGACGACGGCGACGAGGTCATTCTTGGGCACATGGGACGCATCGCCGTCAACGCCGGCGACCGCGTGGAGGTCGGCCAGTTCGTCGGGCTCTCGGGCGGCGACAACGGCGACCATCTGCACCTTGAGGTGCGCGAGCTGGAGTTCGGGATCTGGCACCGCATCGTCGATCCACGCAAGAGCTTCGTGGTCGACGTGCTGAAGGAGGCCGCGGAGCGCAACACGGCGCATCCGTCGGCGACACCTGTGCCGGGGGCCTCGCCGGTGCCGGATGGCGAGTGGCAGCAGCCGGGGTGGTACGAGTCCGGCTCCGGCTAGACGCCTGCTCGTCTCCCATGTTGTCCCTTCCCTCCGGTCCGCGCTAGAGTCCCGATGTAGTGGGGCCTTGGATGGACGTCGAGGGGGCAAGGATGCCGGTGCTGGCGGTGCTGTTTGTTGCGGTCGTGCCCGCCGTGCTCCTGGTGGCGCATCACCTGTTCACGATCGCGGTGGATCGGCGCTACCGCGGATTCGACGTGCCTGAGCCGGATGCGCCCGATCCCGATGTCACGTGGATGGCGCGCCAGCGATTCGAGGACGTCTCGATCATCTCCGACGACGGGCTGACGCTGCGCGGCTCCTACCTCGCCGCGCCGTCGTCGACGAACCGGGTCGTCATTCTCGCGCATGGATATCGCGGGAACGCGAAGAAGGACATGGGCATCTTCGCCGAGCTCTATCACGAGCGATTCGGCTGCAACGTGCTCCTGCCGGACGCACGGGCGCACGGCGCGAGCGAGGGCCGCTACATCGGCTTCGGCTGGCCGGAGCGGAAGGATTACCTGCGCTGGATCGACTGCATGATCCATCGGCACGGGCCGGGGACATCGATCGTGCTGCACGGTCTCTCGATGGGTGCCGCGACCGTGATGATGACCGCCGGTGAGCGGCTGCCGGACCAGGTCGCGTGCGTCGTCGCGGACTGCGGGTACACCAGCGCCGGGGCGCAGCTCCGGCATGAGCTCCGGCGCATGTACCACCTGCCAGCCTTCCCGCTGCTCCCGCTCGCCAGCCTGATCTGCAAGCGTCGCGCCGGGTACGCGTTCGACGAGGCATCCGCGCTGGAGCAGGTGCGAAAGGGCGCGACGCCGATCCTCTTCATCCACGGCGGCGCGGATGCATTCGTGCCGACGCGCATGGTCTACCCGCTGCACGACGCCTGCCCGGCGCCGAAGGCGCTCCTGATCGTGCCGGGGGCGGAGCACGCGATGTCGATCGTCGACGCGCCCGACCTGTACGCGGAGACCGTCGCCGCGTTCCTCGACCAATGGATGCCCGCGAACTGAGCGACTATCCGAACGAGACGAAGCCGTCAGTTTCCAGCGTCTCCAGCATCTGCAGGGCCCGTGTCGCGACGTGCGGGAAGAAGGCATCGCTCGATAGTGCCGGGCGGTTGGCGTCCTCGCCCTCCAGAATCGTGAGCAACAGCTCGTTGATCGCTTTCGGCTCCGGCGCCTCGGGGTTCACCGCCCAGGCGAGCACCGAGAGCAGCGGCGTCCGCAGCCGGGCGCGCGAGCCGGTGAACTTCGGCAGCACCTTCATGAGGGCCGCGTGGTCGAACGCCTCCTCGAAGGCCAACATCCCGTTGATGTCCGCGTTGGCGACGAACTGGGCGATCTCGTCGAAGACGCGGTAGCCGAAGTGGAAGCGGTCGCGCTTCAGCAGGTCGTTCAGCGATTGCAGCCACCGCCGGATCTCTGGACGCTCCTCCACGACGTGCCGGATGTCGTCCTTGTCGACGATCGCGAACCGCCCGTCGCGCGTGAAGGCGCGCAGGAGCTCGTGCTTGGCGTCGTCGGGGATTGCGGCCGTCGCGCCGTTCGGGCTGCCGGGGTAGGCGGAGAAGTCGACGGCCGTCAGCTCGATCGTGAACGCGCGGTCGAGCACCTTCGGGCTGAAGGCGTGCGTTGTCTCGTCCATGTTGACCGTGCCGATGATGTAGAGGTTCGGCGGCAGGTGAATCTCGGGCGGCGGCGCGTTGTCGATGAGCGTGTCAGGGAAGGTGAGGCGGAGCGGCTCGCGGGAGCGGCCGTCCTTCTCGCGCCCGGACTCGATGACGCTGAGCAGGTCGGCGAAGTAGTACTCGACGTGGGCGAGGTTCATCTCGTCGAGGATCACGAACCAGGCGAGTCCGTCTTCCGCCTTGTGGCTCTCGACGGCGCGCAGCAGGAATCGCAGGAATTCGGTCCACTCGTACGTTTCGGTGAGCGGGTTGTAGTAGCCGAGCAGGCTCGTGCTGTCTCGCCAGTCCGGACGGACGGAGAGGAAGAGGTGGTTGGAAGCTTCTTCAGGGCATTCTGGAGCGCTGACGTCCTCTGGCAGCTGGTTTGTGTCGGTGATGATCTCGATGTGGTCCAGCGCCTCTGTGTCGTCGATGCGATAGACGGGGTTGAGATAGATGGACTGGTCGACAGGCAACTGCTCAATGGCATCTGCCATCTTCCCGTGGAAGTAGAGTGTCCTGAGAACGCCGCCGCCAGTATGTGTCCTGCAATCGAGCCGACCGCTATCCGCAACATCCCCCATCACCAGCCGCAGGTTCATGGATTCACCCGGATCCATGA
>DATLHE010000267.1:0-9991 GCA_035540335.1 Thermomicrobiales bacterium
CTGGACCGCGGGAATGAACTCGCCGAAAAACGCACCAAAGTCCTGAGGAAGCGAGTTGAACACCCAGGCCAGCGTGGTGCCATCCGGCTTCCGCACGAGCCACGAGCAGTTCGATCCCTCGAGCGCCCCGGCATGCGACCACTCGTATCCATCGTCCTGGGGCAGGCTGTTCCACCCAAGTCCCAGCGACGTGTCGGCATTGCCGGCTCCGGCCGCCGCGGAAGGCGGCCGCTTCGTCGTCTCCATTGCGGCGACGGCGTCCTCGGTCAGGAGCGCATCGCCGCGCTTGCCGTCGATGGCGAGTGCAAACTTGAGGAGGTCACGAGCCGAGGCAATCCAGCCGCCGTGGGCGTCGAGCGATGGCATGTAGAACGATCCATACCCCACGGGCACGAATCCCTCTCCCGGATAGACGCTTTCCCGCATCGACAAGCCGGGCGGGGAGTAGTAGCGCACCTCCCCCGCAGCCCGTTCGTCGAGCCGCGTCCCGGCGATCTTCATCGTCGTGATCCCGGCCGGCGTGAGCACCTCGTCGACCACAAACTGCTCATACGGTTGTCCGGATATCCGCTCAATGACGCGGCCGAGCACGTTGAAGCCGAAGTTGGAATACGCGCTCACCGTGCCCGGATCGAAATCGAGCGGCTGGCTCAGCATGTAGCGGATGATCGTTTCGGCTTCGGCGGGCACCTCCGCATCCAGCACCAGGGAAGCCATCATCGGCCACGGCAAGTACTGTGGGTCCACGCCGGACGCGCTATTCCATCCGCCGGCATGCACCAGCAAGTGCTCGATGGTGATGCTGTCCAGCCGGGCATCTCGTGGGGCGTTCGGGGGTGGCTCCAGCGCGAGGAGCGGGAAGACCGGTGTCTTCAGCTCCAGGTCTCCCGCATCGACCAGCTTCAGGATGGCGACCGCCGTGATCGGCTTGGAGGTACTGGCGATCCGGAACAGGTGGTCGGGGTCGACGCGCTCGTTGTCTTCGACGCTGGCGTACCCGAATCCCCGGTCGTAGACGAGCCGTCCGTCCCGGGCGATGGCGAGCTGGCCGCCCGGGAGACTGTGCTTCGCCATGGTCGCCAGCATCAACGTATCGAATGGTGAGAGCTCGGCCACGGGCTCGCCGGATACCGGCTGGTCGCCCTCGGCAACCGGTGTCGCGTCCACCCGGGCAGCGGCCGATCGCCACGACATGCCCGAGAGGGCAGCGCCTCCTGCGCCCCACCGGAGGGCGCGCCGGCGATCGATGACCTGCCGGGTGGGCCAGGAGTTCTTGTGGATCATGGTCGATGTCCTTTGGGTTTGCCTACGGACAATGGGGACCCGAGGAGCGACGGAGAACCCGGCCCAATGGCATCGTCAGGTGGCACCGTCACGACCCATGCACCAATCGTGCATACAACTGTTGCCACTATGGACTGCGTGAATCAGGGAGGCAAGAGGTCATATGCCTGTGTAACCGGAATTGACCCGCCGGAGGTATTCGCATTCGGCTGACGGCGACCTCACATGCCCGAATCAGTGCCCCGCGCACTGATCGCGGCGGCGCTGGCGCTTCCAGACCCGCAGCACGCCGAGGAACAGCCCGAGGCCGGGGGTCGCGTGGGTAAAGAGCACGACATCAGCCTTCGTGTCTCTTTGTGGTCAGGGCAACGGAGGACCGGCTTCATCCAACACGGTGCGAAGCTGCCCGCAGAGGATCGGAATATGGCTCTGCGTGATGTCCCAGATGATGTCGATCCTGATATCGTCGTAGTCATGAACGATGCGGTTTCGCGTGCTCACGATCAACGGCGCGTCCGGAAAGGCGCGTTTGAGACTGCTGTCAGATTGAATCGCCCGTGCCAAGGCCTCGCCGACGACCGCGAGCGGGCGCTCGATGGCCAACTGAAGGACGCGATTCGAACCGAAGGATGTCGCCGATTCGCCTGCGACCAACGCCGAGATTTCTTCGGCGGCGCTCATGGCGTCATGCAGCCGCTACGCGGTCTCGATCTGCACGGTAAAGCGGCTCCCTTTCAGCATTGACGGTGGCGCGAAAGTAGGGGTTCTTCATCCCGGAGTCGAACACGAGGTCGACCGGTCGTCCGAACAGCGCCTCGGCATCCGTGGCGAAACCATGGAATCGCCGCGCGATGCCGGGGCCGTAATCGAGAAAGTCGATGACGAAGTCCAGGTCGCTCCCCGCGGGGTCGAACGTTCCCCGGGCCGCCGATCCGAACAGGTCCAGCGTGCGCACCCCATAGCGGCGGCAAAGTGCCGTCAGCTCTTCCTTGTTCTCACGGATCAGATCGATCACGGACGTCCCTCGCGGTTGGAGAACCGGCCACCATCCCGATCATACCGGAGGATGCTTGAACCTGGTGCCCGGGCTCTGATCGTGGCGGCGCAGGCGAGTTCTCACCTGCCTCGCCGATCAGCGCAGGTAGCCCTCGGTCAGGGCCACCCAGTACGCCGCGCCCTTCGGCAGGATGTCCGTGGTGAAGGTGTACTGCGGGTGATGGACCATCGGCGTGTCGCCATTGCCAAGGAAGCAGTACGTTCCCTTCTTCCGCTCCAGCATGAAGGCGAAATCCTCCGAGGCCAGGAACGTCGGGCCAGGGTAGACGACATCCTCGTCGCCGAACGCCTCGCGCGCGATCTCGTAGGCCTTGACGGTCTCCTCGGGATCGTTGACCAGCACGGCGCCCGGTATCCCCTCGCGGATCTCACAGGAGCAGCCGTACCCCTCGGCCTGGGTTGTCGTGAGGGTCCGGACCTTGTTCAGGACCAACGCGCGGTCCTCCGGGGTCGTGGTCCGGATCGACAGCCGCAGGATCGCGGACTGGGCAACGACATTGCCCGCCGTGCCGGACTGGAACGCCCCCACGGTGACGACCGCCTGGTGCTGGGGCGAGACGTTTCGCGAGACAATCGTCTGCAACGCCATCACCAGCGATGAGCCGGCGACCACTGGGTCGATGCTGAGCTCCGGCATGGCGCCATGGGCGCCCTTCCCGGTGAGCTCGATCTCCCAGTTGTCGACGGCCGACATCGTTTCGCCCGGGGTGAAATAGAATCTCCCCGCCCCCAGCCCGGGCATGTTGTGCATGGCGAAGACAGCGTCGACCGGGAAACGCTCGAACAGCCCGTCCCCGATCATGGCCGGGCCGCCCTCCATCGTCTCCTCGCCCGGCTGGAAGATCAGGCGAACCGTCCCGTTGAAGTGCTTCGTCTCCGCGAGGTGCTTGCCGGCCGCCAGGAGCATCGTGGTGTGACCGTCGTGGCCGCACAGGTGGGCGACGCCTTCCGTCTGGCTCTTGTAGTCGAGGTCGTTGACCTCCTGGATCGGCAAGGCGTCGAAATCCGCGCGGATCCCGATCGCCTTGGCGCTGTCGCCAACGGTCATCGAGGCGACGATGCCATGCTTGCCGATGCCGGTCTCGACCTCGTAGCCCCACTGGCGCACGGTGTCGGCGATAAATCTGGCGGTCTTGTCCTCGTGCATCGAGAGCTCGGGATTGCGGTGCATGTGCTCGAACCACGCCAGCATCTGGTCGCGGTCGACGTCGAGCGCCTTGGGGGCTGTGTCCATTGATCGCGCTCCTCTCCTGGTATCGCCACGCCGTGACTACCGCGTGCCGGCGGCAGGATCGTTTGTGGCCACCTGCGGCTGGGTCACGGTGTCGCCCTCGCGCGTGCGCTCCGGGATGGTGGCCATGATCGAGACGATCGCCGCCACGACCATCAGGAGGTTGACCGCCAGCGCAAAGAACGCGGCCTCGCGGATGGCGAGGTTGTCCTGCCGGCCGACGTAGCTGATCACTCCCTCGATCCAGTCGACCGAGTCGTCGCTCGCGCTCAGCGCCGTGAAGACCGTCGCGGAGATGGCGACACCGAAGGATGCGCCAAGCGACGACGCCATCTTGTAGATGCCGGACCCGCTGCCGGCCTGGGCATCGGGCAGCGCGGAGAGCGCCGCGTCCGTTGATGGGGTCGCGTAGAACGCAAGGCCGAGGCCGAACAGGGTGAACCCGATGACCGCCAGGACCTTGTAGGCATCGAGCGTCACGTTGGTGGGCATCAGACAGACGATCGAGGCGCCAACGATGAGGGAGCCCCAGATCATCGGCTTGCGCGGGCCAAACCGCTGCAGCAGCTTCTCGCCGAGGCGGATGAACGCCACGATCGCGATGCCATACCCGAGGGTGAGGAAGCCGGCCTCCTGCGCGGTCATGTCGCCGCCGACCTGGACCAGCGTCATCGCGACGATCAGGATGCCGGCGGTGGCATTGAGCAGGAAGTTCGAGATCGTGGCGCCGGTGTAGGTCATGTTGCGGAAGAGCCCGAAGTCGACGAAACCGTTCGGGTTGCCGGACTCGATCCGGAAGAAGAGCACCGCGAAGATGATGCTGACCGCGAGCAGCGCCAGGCTCGGCAGGCTCGTCCAGCCCATGTTGCCGCCCTGCGTAACGAACACCTGCAGCGCGACCATGAACACCATGAAGCTGAGGACGCCCGCCAGGTCGAACGTGTAGCCCTCTTTCGCGGGCGCCTTGCTCTCCGGCGTGCCGGCGACCATGAACATCCCGAGGAGGGAGATGGCCGCGCCGGCGAAGAAGATCCAGCGCCAGCCGACATTCTCGGCCATCAGGCCGCCGAACAGCGCGGCGAAACCGGAGCCGCCCCACGATCCCATCGACCAGTAGCTAACGGCGCGCTGGCGCGCCGCGCCATCCCAGTACGCCTTGATGAGGGCGAGACTGGCCGGCATGATGAACGCGCCGGACAACCCTTGCAGGATCCGGCCGAGCATCAGGATGGGCTCCGCGAGGCCGCCGGAGGGTGTCAGGGCGACCAGCAGGGAGCCCGCGATGCTCAGCACCATGCCGAGCTGCACCATCTTCACGCGGCCGAAGCGGTCCGCCAGGCCGCCGATCACGACGATGAAGATTCCGGAGAACAGGGCCGTGATCGACACGGCGATGTTCATGACACTGGTCTCGATACCCAGGTCTTCCGCCATGACAGGCGAGATGTTCAGCGTGGTCTGGGCGAACAACCAGAACCCGAGGACACCGAAGATGATGCCGAACAAGACGCGGTCATTTCCGACAAACGACGGGCTGGCGTCAGCCCGGGGTGATTGCGGTGCGGCTGCTTGTGTGGACACTGCCCCTCACCTCGACTCCCCATCTGCAGCGGCCGGGCCCCATAGGCGTGTCCGCGCTGCCTTTGATCGCATTGCGCAACGGATGAGTAACGTACGCCTTGGCACGCATCCCGGCGATGGTCCAGCGGTCTGCCCCCGGGTGATTCGCTCCTCCCTCGACACGCCGGGAATACCCGGTTTGGCCCGTCAACCTTGATGCACTCCGCTCGGGAGCGGCACACCAACGCCGTCCGCAGACTGCATGCCAATCATCAGGACCCGGCGAAGGCATCTGGCGTGGTGGTCCACCGCGGTCGCTCTGGCAGGTCTCGGGATGGTTGACGCCCCGCGGCGGACGCCTGGGCTGCGATCCGCCCTAGTGCCCCGAGCTCTGGTAGTGCCGGCTCTGGCGCCTCCAGACCCGCAACGCGACGAGGAACAACCCGACGCCGACGAGCGGCGCGATCACGGCCAGCCACGGCGCGACATGCAGCCCGTCCTCCCGCTCCAGCACCACCGACGCCGGGAAGAAGGCGACGAAGGCGACCGGCAGCGCGAAGGTCAGCAGGTACTCGAGCGCCTTGGGGAAGATCGTGAACGGGTAGTTGCCGTAGAGGTTGAAGACCTCGTTGACCGTCACGCGCAGCGACATCGTCTGCAGGAACCGGAACGACAGCGATCCGAGCATGATCTGCACCGCGCCCTCGACGAGCGCTCCGCCTGTCACCGCCAGCACCAGGTAGAACACCGTCTGCGGCGACCAGGCGACGTCCACCCCCGCCGAGGCGAACCCGAGCAGCAGCAGGCCGCCGATGAGGTCGCCGAAGCAGTTCACCCGCAGCTTGCGCGTGAAGAGCTGCAGCAGTGGCGGCATCGGCCGCAGGAGATAGCGGTCGTACTCGCCGGTGACCATCACCCGGTCCGCCTCGAAGAGCTGGCTGAAGCAGGCGTAGAAGATGCCATGCGAGGTCAGCCGCATGCCGTAGAGGAAGGTGATCTCGGCCAGTGACCAGCCACCGATCTCGTTGAAGCGGGCGACGATGATCCAGACGGCGATGAAGCCAGTGAGCTGGTAGATCATGCCGCTGATGACGGCGCTGACCGCGTTCGCGCGGTACTGGAACTCGGACCGCAGCGAGGCCCCGGCCAGCGTCAGCAGGATGGAGATGCGTTGTGCCACCGTCGCCATCTCAGCCCCCCTGGATCACGGTGTGCCGGAAGGCGCGCCGCCAGACGAGCTGGATCACCAGCACCATCACGACGGCCCAGAACGCCTGGAGCGCCAGCGCCGACCAGATCCCGCCGGTGGCGGGCTCGCCCACGTAGATCGACACCGGCACGAACGCGATCGCCTGGAACGGCAGCAGCTGGACGATCGAGCGCAGCAGGTCCGGCATGAACCAGAGCGGGATCAGCGCGCCGGTCGCGAAGTTGCCGATCAGCCGGTACATCATCCGGAAGCCGGTCATCTCCAGCGTCCAGAAGCTGACGAGGCCGATCAGCAGGTTCATCTGCACGGCGACGAGCCACGCGAGCACCAGGCTGGCGAGGTAGGCGAACCCCTCCTCCACCGACGCGGGCGGCCGCAGCTCGCCGGCGACGAACGCGATCGGGACCGCGACGACCAGCATCGGCAGCAGGCCGATCATCTGCCCCGCGGCGCCGGCCACGAGCTGGCCCGGGTAGCCGACCGGGCGGTTGAGGTCGAACCCGATCTGCCCCTCGCGGATGCGCTCCTGAATGTCCTGGTCCATCTCCGGCGAGAGGAAGCGCAGCTGCAGGTTCGCGATCGTCAGGTAGACCAGCATCGACTGGAGCGGAATGCCGTCGACCTCGGTGCGGTCGCCATACGCCGCCTTCCAGAGCAGCGTCAGCAGGTAGATCGTGATGCCGGTGAGGACGATCATCATGATCACGTTGAAGCGGTAGATGTACATCCGGCGCGTCGCCATGCGCCCGTAGGCAACGAGCGCGTCGAGGTTGCGGGCCAGCGTCATCGACGGACCTCGCCCGCCTCGACGATCTCGCGCACGACACCCTCGAGGTCCGGCTCGACGATCGCGATGTCGGTCACCGGATGGCGCGCCATGATCGCCGGGATCAGCTCCGTGACGGCGACCCGCGCCGGGTCGAAGCGCACCAGCAGCCGGGCGTCACCCTCCTCCACGACCTCGGCGCCGTCGATGCCGAGCCACGCGGGCGCGGGCGTCTCGCCGTCGGGCGCGAGCGTGATGTCGAGCATCCGGTATGGCGCGTAGCGCCGCTTCAGCTCCTCCACCGGCCCGTCGTAGAGGACGGTCCCCTTGTCGATGAAGATGATCCGCTTGCAGAGCCGCTCGACGTCGGCGAGGTCATGGGTCGTGAGCATGATCGTCGTGCCGGTGTCGCGGTTGATCTCCTCCACGAACTGCCGGGTGCGCTCCTTGGCGACGACGTCGAGGCCGACGGTCGGCTCGTCGAGGTAGAGAATGCGCGGCTCGTAGAGCATCGCCGCCGCGAGGTCGCCGCGCATCCGCTGGCCCAGGCTGAGCTGGCGCACCGGCGTCTCGAGGAACGACTGCAGCCCGAGCAGCTCGACCAGCCGGTCGCGGTTGCGCCGGTAGCGGGCGTCGTCCAGCCGGTAGAGCTTGCCGATCAGCCGCAGCGAGTCGCTCAGCGGCAGGTCCCACCAGAGCTGGGTGCGCTGGCCGAAGACGACGCCGATCTGGAGCGCGTTCTTCTCGCGATCCTCCCACGGCACCAGCCCGGCGACCCGCACGGTGCCGCCGGATGGGACGAGGATGCCGGAGAGCATCTTGATCGTCGTCGACTTCCCGGCGCCGTTGGAGCCGAGGTAGCCGATCAGCTCCCCCTCCTCGATGGTGAAGGAGACGCCGTCGACCGCGCGGGTGGTCTCGTACTGATGGGTGAAGAGGGTTCGCAGGCCGCCGAGCGGGCCGTCGAAGCGCTTCGGACGCTGGAAATCCTTGACGAGCTGATCGACCTCGATGATGGGCACCGGAGTTTCCCTGGGTAGTGACGACACGTGGTCCGGGCACGTGCCCGGACCACGTCGGCGGACATGCATGCCGGCGCACATCGTGACACAGTCCGCCGCCGCTGGCTACGGGTCGCGGAATGCCGTTCCCAATGGGTCCAGCAGCCTATGGAACGTGCCATCCGATCTTTGTCCGTTACACACCGCTGCGTTTCCGTCATGGTAATCTTTCATCGAATCTTTGCTCGTTACACGGAGGCAGCGTCATGTCTTCTCGCGTCGAACAACCCAGGATGGCGGCGTTCCCGGCGCAGCGCGGGGACGGTCGCGGCGGCGCGCCCTGCCTCGATTTCGTGAACACCGTCGACGCCCATGATCGCTCACCGGCCAGCGACGACCTGTATCCGGGCTATGTCAACTTGCTCGCCTGGTGTAACGAGGCACGGGTAGTTCCACCCGATATGGCCCAGCGCCTGCGGCGTCGCGCGCAGAGGGAGCCGCGCGTCGCGGCCGAGGTCCGCAAGCGCGCCGTGGCGCTGCGCGAAGCGCTGTACCGGATCGCGACGGCCCTTGCCGACGGCGACACGCCGGATGCGCACGATCTCGCCACGCTGGAGCGGGAGATCCACGCCGCCCGCGCCAACGCGCGCCTCCGCGCGCAGGATGGCGTCCTTGCATGGGCATTCACGGACGAGCCGGAGCTGGATCGCCTGCTCTGGCCGATCGCCGTCTCCGCCGAGCATCTCCTGCGCTCGCCCGAGGCCCGGCGCATCCGCCGGTGCGCCGGGGAGGCATGCCAGCGGCTCTTCCTCGAGACGACGAAGAACGGCAGCCGCCGCTACTGCAGCACCCGGGGCTGCGGCAACCGCGAGCGCGTCCGCCGCTTCCGGGAACGCGCCACGGCGTCTTCGTAGCCCCGGACCTTGTGTCCGGGGTCCATGGGTGACCGCGGCGTAGCGATTCCGCAGCCCGCACGCCCCCTTGATCCCAGGCTGCAATGCCCGGGGCCGTATCGCCATCACCACCCCACGCTACCGGAACGACCGCTCGCCCCGTTAGCGCCGGCTCTTGTGGCCGGCGTGTGCCCGTCCTCCATCGGTGGGACCAGCCACGGCGGGAGGCCACCGCCCGCCGCTATGGCGCACCGGGGCAGGGCCTCCCGTACGGGCCGGCCTTGTGCCGGCCCTGCGCTGCCAGACACGGCGTTGGATCATGATGACGGACGCCGGGTACTAGGCCTGGCGCTACCGGGACAAGTCGGCAAGCGCACCCGGCAATTCCGGCACCTGCTACGCTTCCGTTCCTGATGTATCCGTGCGATTGCAGGAGCCCCCATGCCATCTGCGAAACCGACGCCCGAACCCGTCGCCACCCTTCCCTGGGACACCGTTCTCGGCTGGCGGATGCGTCGCCAGCATCTCGACCGACGCGCGCCGGCGGCCGACCTCCTGCGGGTCGCCTCCGACCTCTGCGGGCTCCACGCGCAGGTGACGTCCTCCGCCGACCTCACGCTCTGGGCGCGACTCGACGGTCACACCCCGGGCGCGCTGGAGACCGCGCTCTGGGACGACCGCACGCTGGTCAAGACGTGGGCGATGCGCGGCACGCTCCACCTGCTGCCGACAGCGGAATACGGGGACTACCTCGCACTGCTCTCGCACCGGCCCGAGAACACGACGAAGCCGGCATGGTTACGAGGATTCCGTATCACCGCTGAGCAGATGCAGACCCTGCTCGCCACCGTGCCCAAGGCGCTCGACGGCGAGCCGCTGTCACGCTCCGAGCTTGCCGATGCGGTCGTAACGATCAGCGGCGACGCCTCGCTCGCGGAGCATCTCGGCCACTCGTGGGGCGCTCTGCTCAAGCCGGGCGCGAAGCAGAGG
>DATLHE010000268.1:0-4051 GCA_035540335.1 Thermomicrobiales bacterium
GTCTCCGCGAAGCGCGGGCCCTCGTGGACACGGTGGCCGCGATCTCACCCGGAGCGGCGGCCGGTCTGCTGGGCTGGCCCGTGGCGCTCGGCCTGGCTCCCTCGTCCGCCGACCGGACCAGGATGGACTCCCTCCTGGCGCGAGACAGGTCGGAGAACGAGAGCCCGCAAATGGCGGCCTATATAGACGCCATCCGGGCCGTGGCGCAGGGTCGGACCGAGGCGGCCGTGTCCCGGGCGACCGATGCGATCCGGGCCCCAATTTCCACCGAGGACTCCACGAGATCTCGCGGACTCCTGCGCGCGGCGATCGGCTGGGCCCGCTTGGTCCAGGGCGACACCACAACCGGGATCTCCGACCTGCGAACCGGTCTGTCGGTGACCGGGGGTCCTCAGGGCGCCGCGAGCACTTCCCTGCGCTTTCAGCTCGCCCTGGCATTGTCGGCGGATCCTCGCACCCGCGCGGAAGGGATCACCCACCTGCGGTACGGCTTCAACGGAACGGCCTTTTCCCTGCTCCCGCTCACCTACCTGGTCTTGGGACGCACCTACGAGGCCGCCGACAAGCCCGACTCGGCCGCATTGGCCTACGGCCGCTTCCTCCGGCTCTGGGACAAGGCCGACCCCGAGCTCCAGGGCCGTGTCTCCGAAGCGCGGGAAGCGCTCGCGCGTCTCACCGCGGAACCGCGCTGACCGTTAACGCCCTCCAAGTGTCCTCGTCCTAACGGCATAGAGCCCTCGCCGGAGGACGCTCCGGGAACGATCTCTCCAGCTAAGTGGTTTAGTCTCTTGCACGTAGACCATGGCACGCGGTTCGCATCAGTCGGGACAGTCAGCTAACGCGGTGCCCCGTTTCAATTTTCGGTGATAGTTTGAAGGTTCGGGAGGCGCCATGTCCCTCACCCTGCTACTTCCCCTTCTCCTCGCTGGCGAGCCGGCCAAGCCGGCGGCGGCCGCGACGGATGAGCCCCCCCTCCGCATCTGGATCAGCAACGATGGGCGCTTTCTAAGGGGCGATCGCGCCACGGTTCACGTGTGGGCCGAGGACGACGGCTACCTTGTCGTTCTCCAGGCCGACACCGAGGGCCATCTCAAGGTTCTGTTCCCGATCGATCCTGCCGACGACAGCTTCCTCCGCGGCGGTAAGAAATACGAAGTGAGGACCCGTGGCGGGCGCGATGCGTTCGACGTGGGACCCCGCACCGGCCACGGCACCATCTACGCCGCCGTCTCTCGGGCTCCCTTCCGCTTCGATCAGTTCGTGGTCAGCAATCATTGGGACTACCGGGCGCTGGAGCCTCAGCAATTGCCCGAGGATCCCGAATCGGATCTGACCGAGCTGGTCCGGAAGATGGCCCAGGGAAGTTTCGATTACGACCTGATGAACTACTACGTAGTCGAGAGCGTCACCTACGCGAGCGACTCCTACTACACTCCGTCGGTCGGCTACAGCTACGGCTGTGGCTACTGGGGTTGCGGCAGCGGGTTTTCGTTCAGTCTGGCCTTCGGGGCCCCGTACTACTACTCGCCCTACTACTACCCGTATTACGGATACTACCCGACGTACTATCCGTTCTCCCCTTATTACCCCTATTACTATCGGCCGGTTCACTACTACCCGTATTACCCCTACTACGGCCACCACGGTTTCGGCTCCGGGTATCCCTACTACGGCGGCGGCTATGGCGGCGGCTACGGCGGCTACCCATACCGCTACCGATCGCGGGTCAATGGTCCGAACTACGGCAACCAGCCTTACAATCCGTATCGGTTCCGGGGCGCCACGGTCGCGAACACGGATTTCCGGGATCGCCGTTACACGTTCGGCAGTGCGGTGAATACGGTGTACGTGCCGCCGAGGCGCTTTACGGAGTCGGAGACCTCGTCCCCTCTGCGTCGGACACTCGATCGCGAGGTCGTCGCCAGCAGTGAGCCCACCCTGAGGAGACGGGTTGCGAGCACAGGGGCGCGGGGCACCGAGGTCGGCCCGATCGAGGCGCGCCGGGCTCGGCCCGCCGAGACGCCGCGCGGCTCCGATACGAGGACCCGGCGCGACCCGATGCCGGTGGATGTGTCGCCCCGGCGCTCGGGCTCGAACGGCGGAGGCGAGCGCTCCACCGATGCCGGAACGACCGACGCTCGTCGCGCGCGTCCGGCCGAGAGCCCCCGAGCCTCGGGTACGCGGAGCCGTCACGAGTCGATGCCCGTGGATGTTTCCCCGCGACGGTCGGGCTCGGATGGGAGCGAGCGTCCGACGGAACTCGGTACCATCGAGGCGCGTCGGGCCAGGCCTGCGGACAGCCCGCGCACCTCCGGCAACAGGAGTCAACAGGATCCCATGCCGGTGGACATCTCGCCGCGGCGGTCGGGCCAGGATGATGGGGGTGGTCGCACCGCTCGCAGATCGGGCAGCGATGAGTTGCCGCGAGGCACCCGTGTCGAGCCGAGGCCGGAGCCCCGCAGTGAGCCGCGCTCCTCCGGCGGAGACGGCACCTGGGGTGGATCCCGCCCGTCCGGTGGTGGGGACGGCGGTAGTCGGAGTGGAGGCGGCGCTTCGTCGTCTGGTGGCGGGCGACGCCACTAAGTCGGGTGCACGCTGATGAGTCGAGAGGGGCCTCCGGAGCATTCCGGTGGCCCCTCTCGAGTTTATTCGGTAGCGCGGAGAGACTTTCGTCGGGCGTAGTCGAGCCCCCATTCCAGCAGATCCGCGCTGCGCAGTCCTATCCGCATCGCCTGAGCTGTCGCGTCATCCTCGGTGAGGCGGTGTTCCAGCATGAGATGCGGGAGCAGCGCGCCGCCAACCCGGCTCCCGCTGCCACAATGGACGAACACGGGAGTCTCGTCAGCTCGGCGGAGCACGTCGTGGATACGCTCCAGTGTCGCATCGGTCATAGTTCCGGCGGTCACAGGGACCACGACGTACTCCAGGCCGAGCCGCTGGGTAGTCGCGGGCTCATCGAGCGGTCTTGGTTCCATGGGGTCGCGCAGGTCCAGGACGACCCGTCCCCCGGCTGTCCGGAAGGCCTCGAGGTCCGCCGTGGTCGGCTGGCCGCCAGTGATGACGTTCGGAAGGATCTGACAGGCGTTGGGGACCTGCTGGAGAGCTTGGAACGCGTTCGGCATGCCGAAAAACTATCAGCCCCGGGGCCGCCGGACCAAGAGGCCCGCGGCTACCCGGCCCGGTGCACCGTGTCGGACTCGCCCTCCGAAGGGTAGCCCTCGAGCATGACCCGAAGCACCTGCTGGACTTCGTCGAGGTCCAGCGGCTTTCTGAGCACCCGCACGACCTGACCGTTCACGTCGATCTGCTCGACATCCTCAGGCAGAACACCCGTCATCAGGATGACACTGGGTCCGGGTGCTCTCGAGAGCAGCGCGGCCGCCAGCTCGATCCCGCCTGCACCCGGCATGACGACATCGGCGAGGACCAGATTGATCCGGGGATCCTGTCGCCGAACCCGCTCGAGAGCCTCCTCCGCCGAGCGCGCCTCGAGGACCCGATAGCCTACATGCGTGAGGTACCGCGTGACCACGCGGTTCACGGCCGCCTCGTCGTCCACGACCAGGATCACTGGGGGCGGTTCGATGTCTGAGGGCACGGAGTGCGTCCGGCAGGAGGTGGGACCCGAGGATGTCGCGTGAGTGAAAAGCACCTGGTGCAAGAGTTGGACCTGCTGCACCGCTATGTCCTGCCTGCGCGTAGGAATCCCATGTCATTCGCGCGCCACAACAATTGGCGGAGACCGCCAACAGGAGTCTACATTTCGCCCGTGCTTCGCCTAGCCATTGCGCAGCTTCGGCCCCACAAGGGCGCCTACGAGGAGAATCTCTGCCGGCTCGGAGCGTACCTCCGGGAAGCGGGAGGGTGGGCGGAGCCGCCCGACCTGGTCGTGGCGCCGGAAGCGGCGCTGACCGGCTACTTCCTCGAGGGTGGCGTGCGGGATCTCGCCGTGCCGGCGGAGCGGTTGTTCGAGGATCTCTCGCGCCAGCACCGCGATGCCAAGGCCCCGCCGCTCGACGTCGCCCTCGGCTTCTACGAGCTGCACCAGAAC
>DATLHE010000269.1:0-4727 GCA_035540335.1 Thermomicrobiales bacterium
CAGCTCCTTGCCGCCATCGAATTTGCCTGCCTTGACCTGATGGGGCAGAAGACCGGTTTGCCCGTGTATGCCCTCCTCGGGGGAAAGCTCCGGGACTCCGTGAGCTTTGCCAGTTACCTGTTCTACCGGTATCCGAACCCAGAAACGGGAGAGGGCGAAGTGCGCACGCACGAGCAGCTCGTGGCCCACGCGCGAGACCTGCGGGAGCGATATGGCTTCACCTCCCACAAGCTGAAGGGTGGCGTCTTCCACCCGGACTACGAACTGGAGGCCTACCGCGCCCTCGGCGATGCGTTTCCTGGCGACAGCCTCCGCTTCGACCCGAACGGCGCCCTGAGTGTCGAGCAGGCCATTCGCTTCGGGAAGGCCATCGAGCACCTGCGCAACGACTACTACGAGGACCCGACGTGGGGATTGGCCGGGATGCGCAGGGTGCGGTCGATCGTCGACATCCCGACCGCCACAAATACCGTGGTGGTCAACTTCGAGCAACTGGCAGCCAACGTGCTCGCGCCCGCGATCGACGTGATCCTGCTCGATACCACCTTCTGGGGGGGCATCCGGCAGTGCGTGAAAGCGGCATCAGTCTGTGAGACGTTCCAGCTCGGGATCGCCGTGCACTCCTCCGGCGAGCTCGGCATCCAGCTCACGACCATGCTTCACCTCGGCGCGGTCCTCCCGAACCTGTCGTTCTCGGCAGACGCGCACTACCACCACCTCACCGACGACATCATCGCCGGGGGCAAGATGCAGTACGAGGGCGGACGGATTCGGGTGCCGGATGGACCCGGCCTTGGCGTGCAGCTTGATCGCGAGAAGGTCCGCGAGTTCGCCGAGCTGTACCAGGAGCTCGGCGGGGATCCCTACGATCGCGACCCGGGGCGACCGGGCTGGTACGCGCTGGTACCGAACGACCGCTGGGCGGATCCCACCATCGGCGGGACGCCGTCGCTGACATCACCGAGAGACTGACAAGGTGCGCGCCGACCGTCAGGACGCCACACACAGAACGAGAGGAGCCGCATCCCCATGAATCCGGTTCTGCCGCTCGACCGATGCCGGGCCTTCTACGATGGAACCGTGAGCGAGCCTCGCCTGCTGCATCCAGAGGCCGTCGCCGTGGACCCCGAGGGCAACGTCTGGTGTGGCGGAGAGCTGGGGCAGATCTACCGCATCCCGGCGGACGGCTCGCGTCTCGAGGAGATGGCCAGCACCGGCGGCTTCACGCTCGGCATCGCCTTCGACGCGGCCGGCCGCCTCTACACCTGCGACCTCAAGCACAGGTGCGTCTTCCTGTACGATCCGGCGAGTGGCGCGCTCGAGGAGTTCGCGCGGTTCGACACCGACAGGGCGACGGGGCCACCGAACTGGCCCGTTGTTGACGCCCGCCGGAACGTGCTGTACGTCTCCGAGAGCTTCGGTCCGGACGAGCCGGGGCCAGGAGTCTGGCGATTCGACCTCGATTCCGGTGCGGGCGGCCTCTGGCTCGATCGTCCCCTCGCCTTCGCCAACGGGATGGCCCTGTCCGGGGACGCCAACGCGCTGTACGTTGCCGAGACGTTCGGCCGGCGCATTCTCCGCATTCCGATCGGCGCCGATGGCACGCCGTCGGAACCCGAGACGGTCGTCGAGCTGAATGGGGCGCTGCCCGACGGGCTCGCGCTCGATCGCGATGGCGTGCTGTACATCGCCTGCTACGAGCCGTCTCAGGTCCTTCGGCTCAGGCAGGATGGGGCGTTGGAGCTCTTCGTTGCCGATCCCGAGGCGCACATGCTCTGCCATCCGACAAACTGCGCGTTCCGTGGGAACCAGCTGTTCATCGCCAATCTGGGCCGGTGGCATGTCACGGTCGTGGAGACGGCAGCGACCGGTCTGGTTCTGCCGGTCGGTGGGGCTGATGCTCTGAGTCATTGAGTTGGCCCCGACGCGCGACCGATCGGCGTGGGGCAGACGATCGGTTTGGCCGCATTCCAGCCACCTGACGAGCAAGGAGAGACGGATGCCTGTTGATCGCGATGATCCCCACGCCACTCGGTCCGCGACGAACTATCGACATCAGCTCATCGATGCGACGGCGGGTGTCGACGTCAACGCCGGACCCTTCACCATGCGATTGAGCAACGTGCCCCTCTTCCGGAGTAACGGCGACGTGCTCTGCCAGGCAGTGCGGGTGCGGATCGGAAAGCCGGTGGCCGACGCAACGCTCGTGGTGCGGCTGCGCGACGGCGAGAACGTAATCGACGAGCAGGAAGCCGAGCGTGCCGAGCGCCCTCAATCCCTCTTCCTGCTCGTGCCGGAGGTACAGGACGCGACGCGCCTGACCTTCCAGGCCGACGTCGATGGAGCGGTCGTCGGCGAGGTGGCATTCGACGTCGTCCCGCAGCGCAAGTGGACGATCCATCTCATCCACCATTCCCACTACGACATTGGATATACCGATCCGCAGGCCGAGGTGATGGCCTCGCAGCTCGCCTACATCGACGGCGCGCTCGAGCTCGCGACGGTGACGGACAACTGGCCGGACGATGCCAGGTTCCGATGGAACATCGAAGTGAACTGGCCACTCCGAGAGTGGCTCCGCACGAGGCCCCGGCAGGCGCGAGACTCGCTCATCCAGCGCATCCGGGAAGGGCGGATCGAAGTGCATGCGCTGCCGTTCAGCATGCACACGGAGGCCTACTCCTTCGATGAGCTGGCGCGTCAGCTTGCCTTCACCGCGGAACTCCGAGAAGACTACGGCATCGATATCGTCACCGCGATGCAGACGGATGTGCCCGGTGCCACGATCGGCCTCTCGACGCTGCTCACCGATGCCGGGATCAGATACCTCTCCGTCGCGCACAACTACGCGGGACGGTCGATCCCCCACCTGCGTGACGGGCAGAAGCTGACGCGGCCATTCTTTTGGCAGGCGCCGGACGGCGACCGGCTCCTCGTCTGGTACACCGACACCCTCTACGGCGTTGCCTACATGGAAGGTATGACGGTTGGATTCGGCGCGGGGTATGACGATGTCGTCAGCACGCTCCCGGAATACCTCAACGCCCTCGCCCAACTCCCCTATCCCTATGGACACACGGGCGATTGGTTGTCGGGCAGCTTGTCCGGCCTCCAGCTGACCAAGGAGCCCTATCCCCACGACATCCTGCATCTCCGGGTGCAGGGCGCCTTCGCCGACAACGCGTCCGCGTCACTCCTGCCAGCTGAGATCGTCCGCGAATGGCAGCAGCAGTGGGCATGGCCTCGCCTCCGCATGTCGCTGAACCGCGATTTCTTCGCCGACGCGGAAGCGCGGCTTGGTGACAGCATCGCAACATTCGAGGGCGACTGGACCGACTGGTGGGCCGACGGCATTGGCTCGGCGGCCGTCCCCCTTGGCGTGAACCGCCAGGCGCAGAACGACATTCGTACCGCCCAAACGCTCAATGCGCTGGCCGACGTGGTGACGGACGAGCCCCGGCCGGAGATAGCGCAGGAGGTCGAAAGTGCTTACGAGGATATGGCGCTCTTCGACGAGCACACCTGGGGCGCGGCCAACCCCTGGGAGCGCGGCGCCGTCGGCATGGCGTCCGGCGAGCACCAGTGGACACGCAAGGCCGCCTTCGCCTACACCGCCGCGGAGCGGGTCCGCACGCTGCTGGACGGTGGCCTGCGACGCATCGCGTCGCTGGGGGCAGTGCCTGGCACCCAGGAGGACGTCGCGACGCTGCTCGTCGTCAACCCCAGCTCATTCGCACGCACCGACCTCGTGCGCGTCTTCCTGCCCGACCGCGGGCTGACACCAGAGTCATTCGAGCTCGTCGATCTCGCCAGCGGCGAGACCATTCCCTTCATTGTCGAGCCGCAGGCCAACGCGTCCCACCGTCCACGAGGGGCTCACGTATGCTTCCTGGCGAGAGATGTCCCGGCCATAGGATACGCGCGCTACGGGTTACGTGCGGGTGGCCCGACGAGCACTTCATCCCCTCGTGCCGACCCCACATCGGGTGGCACAACGACCGGAATCGCCAATGAACATCTCGCGGTCGAGCTCGATCTGCCCTCCTCCACCATCCGCAGCCTCGTCGACCGCGCGACCGGCACGGAGCTCGTCGCGGGCGACGCCCCGTTCGGGTTCAACGCCTATATCTACGACCGGTACGCCAGCGCTCCCGGGTTCAACCACCTGTCGAGCCGCATCGGATCAGCGGGCCCATGGCTGCTCGGCTCGCGTGATACAGGCCGCTACGGGGTCGTCACCGCGCGAGAGAGCAACGACGTCTGGGAGCGCATCACCGTCCGGGCGTCGGGTGCAGGAGCGGATTGGATCGATACGACCCTGACGCTCCCGCACGGAGTTCCTCGACTCCACATCGAGAATCGCCTCCACAAGCCGGTTACCATGCAGAAGGAGAGCGTCTACTTCGCGTTCCCCTTCGCCATCGGCGATCCCGAAATCGCCTTCGAGGTTACCGGAGGGGTGGTCCGTGACGACTCCCCACGGGTGCCGGGATCCGCAGACCACTTCCGCGCCATCCGGCAGTGGGTGACACTGACGGGGAACGGCTCGCGGATCGCCTGGGCGACGCGGGAGGCGCCGCTGGTGCAGGTCGGCAACATCCACCTGCCCTACGCGCCGTTCCCGACGACCATCCCGGACAACCAAGCGCATCCGGCTACCATCATTTCCTGGGCGCTGAATAACATCTGGGACACCAACTTCCCGCCCCAACAGGGCGGTGAGATGG
>DATLHE010000270.1:0-3765 GCA_035540335.1 Thermomicrobiales bacterium
TTCATCCTGTTCGCGCGGCCGCTGATCCAGACGCTTTCGGCGGCGCTGATCAACCAGGCGCTGATGCCGAACGTCGGCACCATCGTGCGCTGGCGCGCGCACCGTCACGTGCTGAAGCAGTCGGTCGGCTGGTTCCAAAACGACTTCGCCGGGCGGATCGCCAACCGGATGATGCAGACCGCGCCGGCCGTGGGCGAGGCGACGTTCCAGACCTTCGACGCGATGGTCTATGCGGTGATCTACCTCGCCGGCGCGCTGTGGCTGCTGGCCGGAACCGACTGGCGGCTCGGGCTGCCGCTGGTGGCGTGGCTCGGGCTCTACGTCTGGCTGGTGGCCTGGACGATCCCGCGGGTCGGCAAGGCGTCGAAGGCCTTCTCGGACGCGCGCTCACAGATCACCGGACGGATCGTCGACAGCTACACCAACATCCAGTCGGTGAAGCTCTTCGCGCACACCCGCAGCGAGGAAGCCTATGCCGGCGAGGCGATCGAGCACGCGCGCAAGACCTTCATGGCGCAGATGCGGATCATCACGCTGATGGACCTCGGGCTGACGGTGATCAACGGCTTCCTGATCGTGGCGGTGATCGGCTTCGCGCTGGTGCTCTGGCAGCAGGGGGCGGCGACGGTCGGCACGGTGGCGGCGGCCTCGGCGCTGACGCTCAGGCTGAACGCGATGACGGGCTGGATCATGTGGTCGCTGTCGTCCCTGTTCCAGAACATCGGGGTGATCCGCGAGGGCATGGAGACGATCGCCCAGCCGATCGCGCTGACCGACGCGACGGACGCCGGGCCGCTGGAGGTGGCGAAGGGCGAGATCGTGTTCGACCATGTGAGCCACCATTACGGCCGGGCGTCCGGGGGTCTGCGCGAGGTCACGCTGGCGATCCGGCCGGGTGAGAAGGTCGGGCTGGTCGGGCGCTCGGGGGCGGGCAAGTCGACGCTGGTGAACCTGCTGCTGCGGTTCTTCGACACCGAGGGCGGCGCGATCCGGATCGACGGGCAGGACGTGCGCGGGGTCGCGCAGGACTCGCTCCGCGGGCGGATCGGCATGGTGACGCAGGACCCGTCGCTTTTGCACCGCTCGGTCCGGGAGAACATCCTCTACGGCCGGCCGGACGCCAGCGAGGCGGAGATGATCGAGGCGGCGAAGCGGGCGGAGGCGCACGAGTTCATCCTGGGGCTGGCGGATGCCGAGGGGCGCGCCGGATACGACGCGCGGGTCGGCGAGCGCGGCGTGAAGCTCTCGGGCGGCCAGCGACAGCGGATCGCACTGGCGCGGGTGATCCTGAAGGACGCGCCGATCCTGGTGCTGGACGAGGCGACAAGCGCGCTCGACAGCGAGGTGGAGGCGGCGATCCAGGAAACGCTCTACGGCGTTATGCAAGGAAAGACGGTGATCGCCATCGCACACCGGCTGTCGACGATCGCGCGGATGGACCGGATCGTGGTGCTGGACGACGGGGCGATCGCCGAAGAGGGCACGCACGCGGAATTGCTGGCGAGGGACGGGCTCTACGCGCGGTTCTGGAACCGGCAGTCGGGCGGATTCATCGACGTCGGCGAAGAACTGGAGGCTGCGGAATGAAGAGGACCAGGATGGACAACCCCGGCGCGCGTATCGCTCCGACAGCAACCCTTCCGATGCAACGGCACCGGCCCTGATCCTCCGGGACAGGCGCGGGGCCTTCCGATGAGACCGTCATGCTCGACCGCGTCACCGCCCGTTTCGATGCCCTCTACTCCCCGACCGCGCTGGCGGCCGACCGGCAGCCGCCGGCCGGCACCCGCGCGTTCTTCGGCTACTTCCTGCAGCAGTTCCGCGGCGGGCTGATCGCGCGCTTCGTGCTGGTCGCCGCGGGCTCGCTCGCCGACGCCATGCTGCCGATCTTCGTCGGCTGGACTATCGGCATGCTCTCGACCACGGCGCCGGGGCAGCTCCTCGCCGAGCATGGGGCGACGCTGGCGCTGATGCTCGCGGTGGTGCTGTTGCGGCCGGTGTTCTTCGTGGCCGACGCGCTGGTGCGCAACCATGCGATCACCCCGAACCTCGTCGACCTGGTGCGGTGGCAGAGCCACTGGCACGTCATCCGGCAGTCCTGGACCTACTTCCAGAACGACTTCGCGGGCCGCATCGGCAACAAGGTGCTGCAGGCGGGCGAGTCGCTGGAGACTGTGGTCAACCTGACGATCGACGCGGTCTGGTACGCCGCGGTCTTCGTGGTGGTGGCGATCGTCGTGCTGGCGGGTATGGACCCGCTCCTGCTGGTGCCGATCGCGCTCTGGCTAGTCGGCTACGGCGTCCTGTTCCGTTGGACGATGCCGAAGGTCGACAGCGAATCCGAAGCGGTCTCCGACGCGCGGTCGGTGATGTCGGGGCGGATGGTCGACAGCTACGCCAACATCCAGACGCTGAAGACCTTCGCCGACGACGGCGAGGAGGACGCCTACGTCGCGCAGTCGGTGACGGCGCACGCCATAGCCTTCCGGCGGCTGATGGCGATCTTCACCTGGAGCTGGTCGCTGCTGTTCCTGCTGAACGCGCTCCTCGTCGGCTCGGTGACCTGGATCGCGCTCGCGGCCTGGGACGAAGGGCGGATGTCGACGGCGATGGTGGCGACGGCGATCCCGTTCGTGCTGCAGATCATGAACATCTCCGGCTGGATCCTCGAGGTTGGCTCCAACGTCTTCCGCCAGATCGGCACGGTCCGCGACTCGATGGTGACGATCGCCCAGCCGCTGACTCTGGTCGACGCGCCGGACGCCCGGCCGCTGGTCGTCGGCCGCGGCGAGGTGACCTACGACCGCGTGTCGTTCGACTACTGGCGTGGCGACAGGGGCACGGTGGTCGACGACTTCAGCCTGACCGTCGCGCCCGGCGAGCGGATCGGCCTGGTCGGCCGCTCGGGGGCCGGCAAGTCGACGCTGGTCAACCTGACGCTCCGGATGTTCGACGTCCGCTCCGGTGCGATCCGGATCGACGGGCAGGACATCCGCTCGGTGACCCAGCAGAGCCTGCGGCGGGCGATCGGCGTCGTCGGGCAGGACACCTCGCTGCTGCACCGCTCGGTGCGCGACAACATCAAGTACGGCCGGCCCGGCGCCACCGACGCGGAGATGATCCTCGCCGCGCAGCGTGCCAGCGTGCACGAGGTCGTCATGGACCTCGTCGATCCCGAGGGCCGCGCGGGCTACGACGCGCACGTCGGCGAGCGTGGCGTGAAGCTGTCGGGCGGCCAGCGGCAGCGGATAGCACTTGCGCGGGTGATCCTGAAGGACGCGCCGATCCTGGTACTCGACGAGGCGACGAGCGCACTCGACAGCGAGGTCGAGGCGGCGATCCAGGACACGCTCTACCGGGTGATGCAAGGCAAGACGGTGATCGCCATCGCGCACCGGCTCTCGACCATCGCGCGGATGGACCGGATCGTCGTGCTCGACGCCGGCCGCGTCGTCGAGGAGGGCAGCCACGGCGAGCTTCTGGCGCGGGGCGGGCTCTATGCCGGGCTCTGGGGCCGGCAGTCGGGCGGATTCCTCGACCTCGAGGCGGCGGAATAGCATCGGGCTCGACACTGGCGGCAGGGGTGGCGAGGCCCTATCTTTGCGGGTGAGAGCGGGCCTTCGTGTCCCGCCGGATTTTCGGCGTTCATGGATACAAGCAAGATCATGTGGTTGAGGACAGAGTGGCGCGCGCAGGTCCCGGATCGCGCGCCGGGATGAGGCCGTTCGCCGATCTCATCGACGCCTTTGCCAGAGCCGACGGGCC
>DATLHE010000271.1:0-5593 GCA_035540335.1 Thermomicrobiales bacterium
CTCGTACCCGTGCAGAAAGTCTGTGTACGGGTTCTCGGTGACGTGCGCGGTGGCGTCGGCGGCGGAGAGCGTGATCGTGATGATGAAGCCGGTCGCGACGAAGCCGATCAGCGCGAGGACGAGCAGCTTGCCCTTCCACCACGAGAGCAGGTGCTCGAGCATCGAGATCGAGCCGTCGCCATAGGGGCTGGCCTCGGCGACGCGCTTGTACATCGGCAGCGCGCCGAAAAGGGTGACGAGGACGAGGATGAGGGTGGCGATCGGGGAGAGGGCGCCGGCGGCCAGCGCGGCGATGCCGGGCTGGTAGCCGAGGGTCGAGAAGTAGTCGACGCCGGTGAGGCACATCACCTGCCACCAGGGATGCTGCGGGTGCTGCCCTTCGCGGTCGTGCGGGCCGGCCATCTCGCGCGGGTGACCCTTGAGCAGCCAGCCGCTCACGTAGGAGCCGAAGCGTGGCCGAAGCGCGGTGCGGGGAGGGACGGTGCGGGTCGATGCACGCGCCACGGGGTAGCGGAAGGGTTCATGAACCGACGACTTCACCCGGCTGCGCTCCTGCTGATCTTCGAGCGAGGACAATGACGATGCCCCGTCGCACGACATGTTCCATGCATTGTGTCGTGCCGCGATCGTTTTTCGCGGGAGGGATGATAGCACCCTCCCTGCCCGTCATCCCAAGGGCTCGCTTCTCGCCTGCGGCCCGGTCGAGCGCGTCAGCGCGAGAAGCGAAGGGCTCGCTCCGCTGCTCGGCCTCGCCTCGGCCATGGCGGGCCTTTGGCCGGTGAACCCGACGCGAAGAGGTAATCGCCATAGCCCCGTTCGACGCTCATGCCTGTTCCCACCCCACGTCATCCTGACCGAAGGGAAGGATCCCCCGGCGCCGCAGCGCCGGTCTCTCCTCGGGTTGGCCGGGCACGGCGCTTTCTTTTGGACCGGGCATGTCGGCTGACATCGCTCGGATGACGGGCGTGGGGAGGTGCCAGCACCATCGGATCGCCCCGTAGCCAGACGACCCCGGCCACCCGGGGCCAGGGCTACAGGCGTTTCTCCCGTCATGCGTCCTACCCCTGTGGATGGTGGCAGCGCGTGGGGAGAGCCGTACACTGGAGAGGTAAGCCGACCGTATGAGTCGGAATTCGCGATGGACAACCCAGGCGGTGAGTGACGATGGCGACGGCAGTGCTGACGGCGGAGGACGTGCTCGAATCCTTGACGCGGGTGGTCGACCCGGTCGTCGGCATCACCATCGTCGACATGGGGTTCGTCTACGGCATCGAGGTCGCGCCGGGTGCGGCGACGATCCAGATGACGCTCACGACGCCGGACTCGCCGGCGCGCGAGGAGATCGTCGCCCAGATCCACGAGGTGCTGCGGCGGCGCCATCCGGGGCTGGACGAGATCGTCGTCGATCTCGTCTGGGAGCCGGCGTGGAGCCCGGATTTCATCACCGAGGACGGACGCCGGCAGATGCTGGCGCCGATCACCCGGCGCGATCCGGCGTCCGGGCTGACCGCCGACGACGTCCGCGAGTCGCTGATGCTCGTGATGGATCCGGAGGTGGGGATCAACATCGTCGACCTGGGGCTGGTCTACGGCGTCGAGCTGGAGGGCGCGGCGGTGCGGGTCGTCATGACGCTGACGACGCCCGGCTGCCCGCTGCACGCCTCGATCGAGGCGGCAGTGCGGCGGGTGGTGGAGACGCGGCATCCGGCAGTGACGGACGTGGCGGTGGAGCTTGTCTGGGACCCGCCGTGGGACACGGACCGCATCACCGCAGCCGGTCGCCACGCGCTGGGATGGTAGGCCCGAGATGGAGAAGCATATGCGGAACGCTCCCCTGAGCCACAACGATTCATCCTCGCTTCACAACAGCAGCCGTCGCGTGCCGGCCGCCGGTGAGGCCGTAATGGGGCACTCGTTCCTGCACCCGTCGTATCGCAGCCGCCGGCGTCGATGGGCATTCCTGGACAGGATCGACATGACGGAGCTCGGTCGAGATCGTCCAGACACATCCATCCATACATGGAAGGATCACGACCATGACGTCTGACCAGGAGCCGATCCTTGCCAGTTGGAAGATCAGCGAGGTGCTGCGCCGCTACCCGCAGTTGCTGGACGTGCTGATCGACCTCTCGCCCGCGTTCGCGAAGCTGCGCAACCCGATGTTGCGGAAGGTGCAGACGCGGCTGGTGACGGTGCAGCAGGCGGCCGGGATCGCCGGGATCGAGCCCGCCGCGCTCACGCGCCGGCTCAACCAGGCGGTGGGGATCACCGCGCCGGACGACGCGGGAGTCGCCGCCTCCGCGCCAGCAGAGTCGGTCGCGCCGCCGTGGGCCGGGACCGCGCCGGTGGCGGCGACGCTCGATGTCCGGCCGCTGCTGGCGCGGGGCGAGGAGCCGTTCAAGGCGATCATGGGCGCGGCGCGGGCGGTGCCGGTCGGGTCGGTCCTGCATCTGACGGTCGGCTTCGAGCCGCTGCCGCTCTACGACGCACTCGCCAGGCAGGGCTTTGCCCATCACGCGCGGCCCGACGGCGACGCGTGGCAGGTCGATTTCTATCGCGAACGCGCGGCCGGAGCGCATGCGACGGCGTCCACCGGGGTGGATTGGGACGCGCCCTCGGCCGAGGTGACGATCGACGTCAGCGAGCTGGTGCCGCCGGAGCCGATGGTGAAGGTCCTGCAGTCGCTCGAGACGCTGCCCGATGGCGCGCGGCTGCTCGTCCACCACGTGCGTCGCCCGATGCACCTCTACGACCGGCTGGACGAGATGGGCTACGCACACGCGACGCGCGAGCTGGCGCCGGACCGCGTCGAGGTGATGATCCAGAAGCCGGGCGACGCCTCATGATGGGGCTCAACTCACGAAACGCCCCGGCGCTGGATCTCCCCGCCCGCTTCATGGCCCTGAGCATCGCCGCCTTCACGGTCGCCGTGCTCTCGTCGCCGTGGACGTTGCCGCTGCTGCGGGGCGGGTTTGGCGCGTTCTCGCTGCTGGCTTTCGTGCACCTGCTGACGCTCGGGTACATCGGCGCGATGATCATCGGCGCGAGTTACCAGCTGGTTCCGGTCGCCCTCCAGTCGCCGCTCGGCTCAGTGCGGCTTGGGCGGGCGTCGTTCTGGTTCTACGCCGGCGGGCTCGGCCTCTTCCTCGCCGGGCTGACGCGAACGTGGCTGCCGGGACTGTCCATCGGCGGCACGCTGCTCGGCGTCGCCTTCGCGCTCTACTTCGGCGTCATCGCCGCGACCTGGCGCCGCGCCCCCCACCGCGACGTCGTCGCCTGGCACATCCTTTTGGGGCTGATCGGCGCCGGGGCCGGGATGTCGCTCGGCGTGCTGCTGGCGATCAACAAGAGCACCGGGATGCTGGGCGACCGCCTGCTCGGGCTGCTCGGCGCCCACATCACCGTCATGCTCGCGGGGTGGGTTGGGCTGACGCTGACCGGCGTCGCCTACCGGCTGATCGGCATGTTCACGCTCTCCGAGAAATTCTTCATTGCCTGGCTGGCGTGGCTGGAGCTGGCGCTTGTCGGCGGCGGCACGCTGCTGCTGGCGCTGCGATTCGCGGTGCCCCTGCCGGCCATCGCGGGCCAGCTCGGCGCCGTGGCCGTGCTGGCGGGCTTTGGATGCTTCGCCGCGCAGATGGCGCGGCTCTATCGCCGGCGGATGCGCCGCAGCTTCGACATCCACATCCCGTTCGCCATGCTGGCGGGCGCGCTGGCGGTCGTCGCCGCGACGCTGCTGACCATCGGCCTGCTGCGGCATTCCCTTCCGACCGACCCGCTCTGGATCGCGGTGGGCTGGCTGGCGATCCTCGGGGTCGCCGGCTCCGCGATCCAGGGTTTCTTCTACAAGATCGCGACCTTCCTCGTCTGGCTCAAGCAGTACGCGCCGGTGGCCGGCACGCGGCCGGTGCCGAAGCTGGAGGAGCTCTACAACCGCCGCCTGGCGATGGCGGGCTGGGCGCTGTGGACGACGGCGATCGTCGCCGGCGCGGTGCTCATCCTGCTCGACGTCGCGGCGCTGCGGCTGGTGGCGCTGCCGCTCATCGGCGGCGCGGGCTGCTTCCTTGTCAACGTGATCGCGATCGCGCGGCACTGGATAGCTGGCAGGTGGCCGTCGACCCTGCACGTGATTCGCGAATCTGTTGCGACCAATGCCCGGTAGGGGCGGACCTCGTGTCGACCCGGGCGGACACGAGGTCTGCCCCTACCACGACGTGACGCAACCATTCCGAGGATTGCGCGAGCGAGCGTTCGATTGATTCGCCCGGCCGCGTGGCGGGGCGGGAAACAGTGCGCGAGGGCGCACACAGGAGGACAGATTCATGTCGCAGGACGTCCAGACGATCGATGTGAGGGAGATCCCGCCGCGCGAGCGGCACCCGCTGCTGTTCCGGACCTTCGACGAGCTGGAGCCAGGAACATCGTTCCGGCTGGTCAACGACCACGACCCGAAGCCGCTCTACTACCAGTTCATGGCGGAGCGGCCGGGGCAGCTCGGCTGGGAGTACCTTGAGGAGGGGCCGGAGGTCTGGCAGGTGCGCCTGACGAAGCAGGCAGTCTAGCCGCGGTCACCATCCCGTTTGTCGCCCCGCGACCAAGCCCGGCGCGTGCACCACACACGCGCCGGGCTTGCGTCTGTCTCCGGAGCGCCCCGAAATCTCGTCGTTTCAAGGATGGCCGCGTGTCCCCGCACGCGTGGGGGTGGCCTCCCTGGACAGGACGAGCAGATCGTGAAACCCATCACGATATTGGCGGATGGGGCGTTCCTTGTCACAATGAAGCCACGGTTTCGCACAAGGCATGAGCGTCGTGACGCGTGGTGGGCGGCTTGTCCCATGGCCTGTCACCCATTCCCCCGCACCGCGCTGGCCGACCCAAGAAGGAGGCGCTTCGCACCATCCCCGTGTGCAGATCCTGTTCGGGACACAATCAGACGACATCATCATGGCGCCCCGCGGACCGTGGCGCTGGAAATGAGGCTTACTGATGACCAAGGATCGATCCGCCCAGCTGATTGCCGAAGCCACCGCGATGCGCTATTCGCGGCGCACCATCCTCAAGCGCGCCTCGGCGATGGGACTCTCGGCGGCCGCCGTCTCCGGCGTGCTCGGCGCCACTGGGCACCGCGTCGCGGCGAACGCCGCGCCGGCGTTCCTGCAGGGCGGCAGCCTGAACATGCTCATCAGCACGGCGTTCGTGCCCGCGGCGCAGACCTACTTCCAGGAACAGGCCACCACCTGGGGCAAGGACAACGGCGTCGACGTCACCGTCGACTTCATCAACTGGCCCGACCTCCAGCCGCGCACGACCTCGGCCGTCCAGGCCGGGTCGGGGCCGGACATCGTCGAGATGTGGGACACGATCCCCTACCTCTTCTCCGAGAACCTCGTCGACATGAGCGACCTCGCGGCGAAGGCGGAGAAGGACCAGGGCGGCTACTTCGACTGGGTGACGAAGACGGCCGCCGTCGACGGCAAGTGGCTCTCGGTGCCACACGGCACGTCGTCGATCGCCGTCGTCTACCGCAAGAGCTACCTCGAGCAGGCCGGCGTCGCGGACCCGGAGAAGAACTTCCCGAAGACGTGGGAGGAGT
>DATLHE010000272.1:0-4213 GCA_035540335.1 Thermomicrobiales bacterium
CTGGGAGTTCCAGGCGTCCGCCGGGCTGAACGCGCCGCCCGCGGTCGCCGGCGACCTCATCGTCTTCGCGGCGGGCGCCCCGATCTTCTCGAAGCCGGGCGTCTCGGCCGAGGCGACGCCGGGCGGTCCCGCCGGCGTGCAACCCGCGACCCCGCCCTCCGCCGAGCAGGAGCTGAAGCCGCAGATCTATGCGCTGAAGCTGGGCTCCTGACGCCAGGCACACCTCCGGGCGTATGCCTGAACCGGGAGCGGCACATGCCGCTCCCGGTTGCTGTTGCGTGGCGCCGTCGCCCCGTGCACCATGCGTGAGACACATTGTGTGTGGCGCGGCAGGAGGTTAGCGTGGTCAGGACCAAGCCCGGTCTCTTCTACATCCCGACGCGGGACATCGACGCGGCGATCGCGTGGTATGGGGAGGTGCTCGGCATCGCGTTCGAGCCGAAGTTCGCCTGCGGCGACGACATGTGGATGGCGGAGCACCACTTCGCCGACCAGCCGGCGCCGCGCCCCTTTCTCGGTCTCATCCAGGGGCCGGACGTGCGGCCAGGAGAGACCACCGTGCCGGTTCTGGGCATCAATGTCGACGACATGGACGCCCTGCGGGCGCGGTTGGACGAGAAGGGCATCGCCATCGTCCACAGCGACGAGGGCGGCGGCGCGCGGTGGATGCGCTTCCACGACGGCGACGGGAACCTGCTCGAGGCCAACTGGTGGGAATGGGATCATCTCTAGGTACGGTAACCAGTAGCCCCGGGCTGCAATGCTCGGGGAGGTCGGCGTCCTTCTCGGCCACCCAAGGCCGGGGTTACCGGACGCTGCGCTGGCCCCGGTAGCGCCGGGCCTCGTGTGCCGCACCTGTGGCCGGCGTCCGCACCCAATTGCAGCGTGGCGATGCCGCACGCCGCGCCCCTACCCCCGCCATCCCGAGCCAGGGAACGGCACACCGTGCCGCGAACGGTGTCGAGGGATGACGGGTGCGGGGTAGGGGCAGACTCTGATGTCTGACCATTCCTCTCCTGTCTGCCCCTCGCAACAACAGGCCGCTATGATGGGACACGACGCGACACGACCGGAGGACGACGGATGACCACGACACAGGCATCGCGCACGGAGATCTCGGTCAACGGCACGCGGCACGCGGTCGTGGCGGCCCCGGAGACGCCGCTGCTCTACGTCCTGCGCAACGAGCTCGGCCTGAACGCGGCGAAGTTCGGCTGCGGCCTCGGCCGCTGCGGCGCGTGCACCGTCCTGCGCGATGGCGCGGCCATCCGCGCCTGCGAGGTCCCGGTCGGCGAGGTGTCCGGCGCCGAGCTCATCACGTTGGAGGGCCTCGGCTCGGCCGACGAGCTGCACCCCATCCAGCAGGCGTTCCTCGACGAGCAGGCCGCGCAGTGCGGCTTCTGCATCCCCGGCATGATGATGACGACAGCGGCCCTGCTGGCCGAGAACCCGCAACCCACGACCGGCGAAATCCGCGAGGCCCTGCGCGACACCCTCTGCCGCTGCGGCGCCCACGTCCGCATCCTCCGCGCCGTCGAGCGCGCCGCGCGCGCTGCGAAGGAGGGATCGTGATGCGCACGCCCCGCACGCGACGACGGCTCCTCGCCGGCCTGCTCCTCGGGTTTGGTGTCATGGCGTTCGTCCGGCGCCCCCGGACGCTGGCGCGGGAGCCCGGCCTCGTCGCGATGCCGCCCACGCAGACGCCGCAGGACGTCCAGACCCGCAACGTCGCCGCCGACACGGTCGACACCTACCTGGCGATCGCCGCCGATGGGCAGGTCACCGTCCGCGTCGGCAAGGTCGAGCTCGGCACGGGCATCGCGACCGCGCTGGCGCAGATCGTCGCCGAGGAGCTGGACGCCCCGCTCGACCGCGTGACGCTGGTCCAGGGCGACACCGCCACCACGCCCGACCAGGGCACGACCGCTGGCAGCAAGTCGCTCCAGGTCGCCGGGCCGCTGCTGCGGCAGGCGGCGGCCGAGGCGCGGCGGATCCTGCTCGACCGCGCGTCGGAGAAGCTCGGCGTCCCGGTCGACCGGCTCCGCGTCGCCGATGGCGTCGTGCGCTCCGACGCGCGGAGCGTCGCCTACGGCGAGCTCGCCGGCAAGCCGTTCGACCACCCGGTCACCGGCGACGCGCCCGTGAAGGCTTCGGCGGACTACCGCGTCGTCGGCCAATCAATTCCCAGGCGCGACCTGCTGGCGAAGCTGACCGGCGGCGAGGCCTTCGTTCACGACGTGCGGCTGGAGGGCATGCTCCACGGCCGGGTCGTCCGCCCGCGGGTGCGAACGCGGGACGGTATCGGCGCGTCCGTCGTCGCGGTCGACGACGGCGCGTTGAAGGACATCGCGGGGGTCATTGCCGTGGTCCGTAACGGCGATTTCGTCGGCGTCGTTGCCGAGCGCGAGGAGCAGGCGGTCGCGGCGGCGAGGGCGCTCAACGTCACGTGGTCGGCGCTGCCGGAGCTTCCCGCCCAAGCGGACGAGCACGCCCGCCTGCGCGCGATGCCCTCCGAGACGCGTGTGCCGGTGAATGCGGGCGACCTCGAGGCCGCCTTCGCGACCGCCGCCGTCACCCACGCGGCGACGTTCGACCAGCCGTGGCAGGCGCACGCCTCGATGGGTCCCTCCTGCGCGGTGGCCGACGTCCGCGCGGACGGCGCGACCATCTACGCCAGCTCGCAGAACGTCTACGCGCTCGCCCGGTCGCTCGCGTCGCTGCTGGGCCTCGCGCCGGAGCGGGTGCGCGTCATCTATCGCGAGGGGTCCGGCTGCTACGGGCATAACGGCGCGGACGACGTCAGCGCCGACGCCGCGCTGCTCTCCCGGGCCGTCGGGCGCCCGGTGCGCGTGCAATGGATGCGTGAGGACGAGTTCGCGTGGGAGCCGAAGGGCCCGGCGATGACGTCGGACATCCGCGCCGGCCTCGACGCCGGGGGGAACATCGTCGCGTGGGACTACCGCGTCTGGACGCCGACCCACGGGACGCGCCCCGGCGGCGAGCCGTCGCGGCTCCTCGCCGCCCAGCTGATCGATCCGCCGGTCGCGCCCGCTCCGTACGGGCAGGTCGGCGGCGACCGCAACGCGCCGACGATCTACACCGTCCCGAACAACCGGGTGACGGTCGAGTGGGTGTCGTCGCCGACGCTGCGGCAATCGTCGCTCCGCAGTCTCGGTGGGTTCCACAACACCACCGCCAACGAGATCTTCATGGATGAGCTGGCGCGTCTCGCGAGCGCCGATCCGGTCGCGTTCCGGCTGCGTCATCTGGGCGACCCGCGCGCTGTGGACGTTCTCCAGCGTGTCGCGGAGAGGGCCGGCTGGGGTGGCCCGCTGCCGGAGCGGTCCGATGGGCTGCTGATCGGGCGCGGGGTCGCCTTCGCCCGCTACGAGACCGCGTTCGCCTACGTCGCGACCGTCGCCGAGGTCGCCGTCGACCCGGCCAGCGGCGCCGTGCGCGTGGAGCGCGTCGTCGTCGCGCACGACTGCGGCGCGATCGTGAATCCGGACGGCCTGACCAACCAGATCGAGGGCAACGTCATCCAGGGCATCAGCCGGGCGCTGCTGGAGGAGGTCACGTGGGGCCGGCACGAGGTGACGAGCCTTACCTGGGCCGATTACCACATCCTGACCTTCCCGGACGTGCCGGAGATCGACGTCATCCTCATCGACCGGCCGGGGGAGCCGTCGTGGGGCGCCGGCGAGCCGGCGATCTGCCCGATGGCGGCGGCCGTCAGCAACGCCATCTGCGACGCGACGGGCGCGCGCCTGCGCGCGATCCCCTACACGCCCGAGCGCGTGCTGGCGGCGATCCGAAACGGGTAAGGGCGTCGTTGTATCGACCAGGTTGACGATACCGGGAAGAGACCTGCGCGAACCGGGCCCACCCGCTAGACTCGGATCCATACCGGCCAGTTTGAAGAAGACCCTTGAGGTGACGATGATGCTGCTGCGCGAAATGTGGGATCGACTGAAACGCACCGTCTCCATGCGTGCCCCACGGACGGCGGAGCAGTTCGAGGCGACGGCGAGCGGGGTACGGCAGAGCCGTGCCGACTACGTGGCGAGCCTGCGACAGGAGATCCGACGGCTTCAGCAGGAGATCACGGATTCGAGCGATGGGACCGCCGACGATCGCCTGGCGTCGCTTTACAAGGATCTGGAACAACGGCAAGCCGAGTTGGCTCGCTATCAGGGCCGTGTCTGATCGCACC
>DATLHE010000273.1:0-29434 GCA_035540335.1 Thermomicrobiales bacterium
GCTTCGACTCCGCCAGTCTCGCCGACGTGCTGCCAACGATCCAAAAACAGGTTCCCCGGCTCCATAGCCTACTGATGATCGGGGACGGCGAGGCGTTCCTTGACGCGTCGTTCTATCCCTACGACGGCACGACGCCGCACGACCTCGCCTCCGTGACGAAGAGCGTGACCACGACGCTGATCGGGATCGCGATCGACCAGGGGCGGTTGTCGCTCGACGATCCGGCGCTGTCGTTCTTCCCCGGACGCACGATCGCGCATCGCGATGCGCGCAAGGAGGCCCTGACGGTCGGTGACCTCGCGAGCATGCAGACGGGGCTGGACTGCGTCTGGCAGCCGGACGAGCCGACGCTGGCGGCGATGGAGGCGAGTCCGGATCCGGTGCAGTTCACGCTCGACCTGCCGATGGTGGCGGAGCCGGGCACGACCTGGGAGTACTGCAGTCCCGGTATGCACCTGCTGTCGGCGATCCTGACGCGGGCGACCGGCATGACCGAGCTCGACTTTGCCTGGCAGTACCTCTTCGGGCCGCTGGGGATGCGCGAGGTGATCTGGCCCGCCGACCCGCAAGGGGTCACCCACGGCTGGGGCGACCTGATGCTGCGGCCGCACGATGCCGCCAAGCTGGGACAGCTCTGGCTGAACGGAGGCGAATGGGAGAGGCGGCGGATCGTCTCGAAGGCGTGGGTAGACGCGGCGGTCTCCTCCCAGGCGACGACCTCCGTGGAGAACCAGGACTACGGCTATGGCTGGTGGATCGAGCGCGAGAGCGAGGTGGGTGGGCAGTATGCGGCGGAAGGGCGAGGCGGGCAGTACGTCGTCGTCTATCCGGCGCTGAAGCTCGTCGTCACGATAACGGGCAATGGCGACTTCGGCATAGGCGACGTGACCGATCGGCTTGCGCCGGCGCTCACCGACGCAGGGAACCCGCTGCCGGAAAACCCGGCCGCCGTGGACAGGCTGCACGAGACCATCGCACGCCTCGCCGAGGCGCCGCCGGCGGAGAAGGTGCCGCCCTTGCCGGCGGTCGCGGAGCGCATCTCGGGAATCGCCTACACGATGGTGTCCAACCCGGCGAACATCGAGTCCATCCGCTTCGAGGTGACGGGCGCGACGGAGATGACGGTCACCATCGCCCTCGCCGATGAGCCGGCGCCGATCGTGGCCGCGATCGGGCTCGACGGCGTGTACCGCTTCGCGCCGGGAGAGAATGGCCTGCCGACGGCGGCGCGGGGACAGTGGGAGGATGAGCGCACCTTCGTGTTCAACATCGACAACCTCGCCAACCTCAACCGCTACACGGTGCGCTCGCGCTTCGAGGGTGATGCCATCGCGGTGGAGATCACGGATCACGAAAGCGGCGAGGTGATCCCGCTCAAGGGCACGACCACGCCGCGATAGGGCCGCGACACGCGCGTGCTAGGATGGCGTTAATCGATGAATTCATCGATCAACCGTCGTGTTGGGAGAACCCGATGGGCACCACCATGAGCGCCACGCAGGCCCGCGTGCATTTCGGCGACGTGCTGCGCCGCGTGCGGGAGAACGAGATCATCACCGTCGAGCACGCCGGCAAACCGGAGGCGGTCATCATGTCCGTCGAGGAATACGAACGACTAAAGGCACATGCTCCCGCTGAGGATGATTGGTGGGAACGCCTTTTGGAGACCCGCGCGCTCTTCCGGCAGGCGCTCGGAGACAAAAACATCGACGTCGACGAGTTGATTGAGACGATGCGAGAGGAGCGAGATGAGGAACTCCTCAACGGTTTGCGTTGATGCGAATCTCGTCGTCAGGCTCCTTGGCCCGTCGATGACTCCTGGCATCGTACGTCAATGGCGCGAATGGCAAGACATGCGTATGCATCTCGCCGCTCCTCGGCTCATCAGATACGAGGTCACCAACGCCCTGCATCAGATGATTCGGCGACGGCAGATCGATCACCGCATTGCGAACGCGGCGATTCGGACGATGCTGGAGATGCCCGTCGTCCTCCATCACGACGACGTGCTCCATCAGATGGCGCTCGATGTCGCGGTCCGCTTCAACATCAAGCCCACGTACGATGCGCACTATCTTGCTTTGGCGGATCTTCTGGGGTGCGAATTGTGGACCGGGGACAAGCGGCTATTCAACTCGGTGAGCCACCATCTGCCGTGGGTTCGGCTCCTAGCGGATTAGATCTCTCGCCCTGGGAAACCCGGCGGGAATGCGGGCGGCATCGGCGGCGGGGGCTCGTCGCCGGGGCGGTGGAAGCCGAGAAGGCGCTGGGCGAGGCGGCCACCCTCGGCAAGCTCCTCCAGCGCGGCGTCGAGGCGGGCACCAGTCACGACGTTCCCCTCCCCTGCCGTCGCGGCCAGCAGCGCCGCCCGCCGCAGCAACTCCTTGATGAACGCCGGGCTGGCTCCCTCCGTCCGCGCGACCACCAGGTCCAGATCGACGTTCCGTCCTTCCAGACCGCGCGCGTAGAGGTCCAGCAGGCGGCGTCGGTGCGGCGCGTCCGGCAGCGGCAGCTCGACCGCGAGGTCGACTCGTCCCGGCCGGGCGGCGAGGGCCGGCTCCAGCACCTCGGGGCGGTTGGTGGTGAGGGCGAAGATGACGTCGGCGTCGTCGCGCAGGCCGTCCAGCTCGTTGAGCAGCTCGAAGAGCAGCGGTCCGCCGCGGCCGAAGGGCATGCCGCGCTCCTCGGCGATGAGGTCGACGTCCTCGATGACGACCATCGCCGGCGCGAGCGTGCGCGCCATCTGGACGACCGCCTGCAGCAGCCCCACGCCGAGGCCGGCCGCGAGGAGCACGGTGCGACCCGGCATACGGCCGATCAGGTATATCAGCGTCAACGTCTTGCCGGTGCCCGGCGGCCCGTAGGGCAGCATCCCGCGCTTGAGCGACTGCCCGGAGGCGAGCAGGGCGGCGGCGTGCTCCGCGAAGCGGAACGTCTGCCGCTCGACCCGCTCGAGGAGCGGCTCCGGCAGAATCACGTCGTCCCGCGTCACGGCCGGGAGGGCATGGAAGGCGACGAGCGTCTGCGGCCCCATGCCGAGCGAGCCGGGCGAGAGCGAGATGACGTGGCCGCGGTAAACATTCAGCCGCATAATGCGCTCACGCAGGTCCGCCAGGAGCGCCCGCGCCTTCTCCGGTTCGGCCGCCATGACTTCGACCTTGAGCACCGGTCGGGGGCCGCGTTGCTCGGACGGGCCGACCACCGCGACGACGAGGCGCGCGTCCCCGTCACGCACGAAATAGATGCCTGCCTGGATGCAGGGGAGCACCTGGTCACCCGCGAGATGGAAGTTCACGTAGTCGACAGGTCCCTCGACGGCCGGCGCCCAGCCAGGAATCGCACCCTGCCCGGCGACCGCGGAAAGGCCGAGATCCATGTAGTGGCGCTGCTGTCCCGCGACACCGGCCAGCTCGGCGTTGCGGCCATCCATGGCGAGGTAATCGTCAAGCGCGACCTGGACGTTCGGATGCTCGTAGGGATCGAATTCCTCGGCGATGACGGGGATCTGCGTCACGTCGACGCCGAGGTGGGCCCGGATGCGCTGGAACAGGGCGCCTTCGGGCGGCGCGGCGGCGCGTGTCACCGCCTCCATGAATGCCTTGTAGGCGGCACCGAACCGGGCCGGGGTGAGCTGATCGTCCGTCATTGGCCACTCCTTGTCGATACGACCGATCGTAGCATCTGCCAACGCCATGGGAGGTTGTAGCCGCGAGCCAGAGGTCGGCCACCGACCGCAGCTGCGGCCCACAGGGGCAGGGCCGACCGTACGAGTGCGACGGGACCATGCGAGGCCGCTCGTTCATCGGTCGCAATGGGCTGCGCTATAGTCGGAGGCATCAGCACCGGGCGCGGCGCTGGCGCGCGGCGGGGATGACGCCCGCCCGACGATCACGACGCAGGACACCGGCATGGGCGCTGAGGTCGGCCCGCGGGCAGGCATGTGGCCGCGAGCGGCGCGAGATCAGGCATACCGCATTCTCCACGGCCTCCGCCGCGTCGATCGCTCCCTCTGGGCCCTGCTCCTGGCCGGCCTTATCGCAGTGTTCCTCTGGCGGCAGCGGGCCACCGTGGGCCAGACGCTCGAGGTGCTGCGAGACGCGGATTGGCGCTGGACGCTCACGCTGCTCGTCAGCGCGGTCGCCATGCACGCGGCGCTCGCGCTGTCGCTCTCGGCCGTGTTCGCGGCGCTCGGCTTCCGCATCCCGTTGCTCACCGCGCTGGTGACGCACGCCGAGCGCCAGACCGTGTCGACCGTCGTCCCGGCGGGGGGCGTGCCGTCGCTTCTGCTGCTAATGCGCCGGTTCGCGCCATTCGGGGTCACGAACAACGACGCCCTCTTCGCGGTCGTGCTCTTCAGCGTCATCGGCCATCTCTCGTTCCTCACGGTTCTGGCGCCCGTGCTCGGCTGGATGGCGGTCCAGCGGACGGCCTCGACCGCGATGGAGATCGCCGCCGGAGCGTTGCTGCTGGGCGCGGGAATCGTGACCCTGCTCGTGATCCGGGTCGTTCGCGGGGCGGTGCTCCCGGGCTGGCTGGAGCGACGCACCCCCGGCAGTGCCCGCGCCTTCCTCGTCTCGGCGCAGGCGCACGATCTCCCGGTCCGCCGGCTCGCCGCGCCGTATGCGCTGGGGCTGCTCGGTGACCTGCTGGGCATGTGGTGTGTCTATGCCTCACTGCAGGCGGTCGGCGCCGGCCCCTCGCCCGGGATGGCCGCGGCGGCGTACGTCACCGGCACGCTCTTCCTGCTGGTGGCGCCGATCTTCCAGGGACTGGGGCTTGTCGAGCTCTCGATGACCCTCCTGCTGCAGCACCTGGGGGTGCCGGCGCCGCAGGCACTGGGCGCGACGCTGCTGTTCCGGAGCGGCGAAGTGTGGCTGCCGGTCGTCTTCGGCATCGCGCTCCAGGCGCGGCACGAGAAGCGGCTGCTCGGGCTTCCGGCCCATCTGCCCGCGCTGTGGACCGCGTTCAACGGTGTCTTGGCCATCCTCTCCGTCATGCCGCGCGGGCTCGAACGCTCGGTGCGCCGCTACGGACCGGTCGACCAGCTCGCGTTCCTCACGCTGCCCAACGCCTCGCGCACGGTCATCCTCACGGCGGGCTTCCTGCTACTGCTCTGCGCCTACAGCCTGCTACGCCGCCAGCGCACGGCGTGGGTCATCGCGCTGGTCCTGACGTCGGTCGTCGCCGTCACACAGCTCCGCAAGGACATCGACCGCCTGAGCGCGATCATCGCGGCGATCAACGTCGCGCTGCTGCTGCTCTACCGGCACCGCTTCCACGTGCGCAGCGATCGGCCGACGATGCGCCGCGGGCTGGCCGTGTTCGCGCTCACGCTCGCCGCGGGGTTCGCCTATGGCATCGGGAGCCTCTGGCTGATCGACCGGCGCCACTTCGGCGTCGAGTTCTCGCTGCGGTCGGCCGCGCAGCAGACGCTGGACGCCTACTTCAGCCTCGACAGCGCCGGGCTCGCCCCGCGCACGGCGTACGCGGAATGGCTGGTCGACTCGTTCCATATCGTCGGCGGGCTCTCGGTCCTGATCGCGGTGGTGTCGCTGCTGCGGCCGCTAGTGTGGCGAAGGAGGACGATGCCGGCCGAGCGGGAGCGGGCCAGGGCGCTGGTCGCGGCGTACGGCGGCTCATCGCAGGACCTCTTCAAGACGTGGCCGGACAAGCTCCAGTTCTTCTCCTCGACGAACGACGGCGTGGTGAGCTTCGGCACGGCCAACGGCATCGCGCTCTGCCTGGGCGATCCGGCCGCGGCTGACCGGACGGCGTTGCGGCGGGTGCTGACCGAGTTCCTCGACTTCTGCGACGCGATCGGCTGGGAGCCCGCGTTCCATCAGGCGGGTCCTCGCTTCCTGAATCTCTATCGGGAGGAGGGGCTCGTGCCACTGCGGATCGGCGCGGAGGCGATCGTGCCGGTGGAGCGCTTCTCGCTGGCCGGGCGGAAGATGAAGGGCCTGCGCGGGGTGACGAATCGGTTCGCGCGCGCGGGCTATCGCGCGGTGCGGCACGAGCCGCCGCTGCCGGCCGACCTGCTCCGTCGACTGCGGGAGGTATCCGACGCGTGGCTGACACTGCCGGGGCGCCGGGAACGGGGCTTCACGCTCGGGCAGTTCACGGAGGCGTATGTCGGCGCCTGCCCGGTCTACACAATCGAGGGACCAGAGGGGCGGGTCGAGGCGTTCATCAACGTCATCCCGGACGGCGTTCCCGGCGAGACGACGTTCGACATGATGCGCCACCGGCCCGACGCGCCAAACGGCGCGATGGATCGACTCCTGATCGCGGCCATCGAGGACGCGCGCGGGCGGGGCTTCCGGCAGGTGTCGCTGGGGATGGTGCCGTTTGTCGATCCCGGCACCGGCGAGGACACGGCGCTGCGGGATCGCGCGGTGGCGCTGCTGCGGGGGCCGCTCGGCCGGTTCTTCGACGCCGAGAGCCTGTGGCGGTACAAGAACAAGTTCGGGCCGGTCTGGGAGCCGCGCTACCTGGTCTACCGGCACGACGCGCGGCTGCCGGCGATCGGCCTGGCGCTGGCGCGGCTCACCGAGGGACGCCGCCATGACGCGGACGTCACCTCATGAGGGAATGGGACGCGCTGCGGGCGATCGTCCGCCAGCGTCTGCCCGACCGCACGCCGCTCGTCATCGTTCGCGCGTTCCCGATCACGCTGGTGTTCCTGACGATCATCACCGGCGTCGGGATGCTGACCGCCCGGCAGACGAGCGCCGAGCATCATCACCTGCTCGAGCGGTACGGGTTCGACTACGACATGCTGCGCGCGGGACAGCTCCATCACCTGCTCACGGGGATGTTCGTGCAGTCGGAGCCCGGCATCGCGGCGTCGATGCTTGTGCTGGTGGCGACAGCGCTCGCGCCGTGCGAGCTGCTGGCGGGCAGCCGCCGGACGCTGATCGCGATGCTGGTCTGCGACTGGCTGTCGTCGCTGCTCACGGTGCTGGCGCTGCGGGGGCTCTCCGGCCTCGGGGTGACGGAGGCGACGCGGCTCCTGCACGTCGCGGACGCGGGGTCGTCGGCGGCCGCGCATGGGGCGTATGCGGTGGCGGCGACGCTGCTGCCAGGGCGGCTGGCGGCGGTGGCGTATGGGGTGCTGGTGGCGATGACGGTGGTGCTGCTGTTCCAGCAATCGCTGCCGGCGGCGCTGGCGCACCTGTTCGCGGTGCTGATTGGCGGGGCGTTGGGGTGGTGCTGGCGTGATGCAAGCCTGTCGCGACACATGGCATGAGTCAGTCAAGGCGACGGAGGTCGGCCACAAGGGACGACCGTACGGGGGAGGAGCCTGTCCGGAGCAACGCGAATGGATCCGCCCTGGTTGCGTGCAGGGGCGGACATGGAGTCCGCCCGTACGATGACCTCGGCCGCGGGTGCGACACGAAATCTGGGGCTACGAATGCGTGCATCGTCGCCGCATCGGCAGGGGCGGCCACACAGGGTCGCCCCTGCCGGGTGAGGCGCTAGTCGGCGGCGCCTTCGGCCTCTTCCTCGACGAGCTTCTTGAGCTCGAGGACGGCCTTGGGGACGACCTGCACGAAGTGGGGCAGTGCACTCTCCCAATCGGCCAGCAGCGACTGGCCGAGGAGGCTGCCGGTGGCCTCAACGTGGCGGCCGATGAGCTGCCAGAGCGGCTCGGCGTTCGCCTCGTCGACCGGGTGGAGCTCGACCGACTCGCCGTTGACGTGACCGGCGAATTCGCCCTTTGGGTCATAGACCCAGGCGGTGCCGTTCGTCATGCCGGCGCCGAAGTTGCGGCCGGTCGGGCCGAGGATGACGGCCTGGCCGCCGGTCATGTACTCGCAGCCGTGGTCGCCGACGCCCTCGACGACCGCCGTCGCCCCGCTGTTGCGAACCATGAAGCGCTCGCCGACGATGCCCGCGAAGAAGGCGGCGCCACCGGTCGCGCCGTAGAGGATCGTGTTGCCGGCGATCGTCTGCGGCGTGCGGAAGGCAGCGTCGCGGCGCGGGAAGATCGCGATCTCGCCGCCGGCCATACCCTTGCCGACGTAGTCGTTGGCCTCGCCCTCCAGCGCGAGCGACATGCCCGGCACGATGAAGGCGCCGAAGCTCTGGCCAGCGCTGCCGGAGAGGCGCAGCGTCACGCGGTCGAGCGAGGTCAGCTGCGCGTCCCGCAGGACCGCCAGCCGCCCGGCGATGCGGGCGCCGACGGTGCGGTCGGAGGTCCGCACGGCGGCGGCGATCTCGACGTTGCCGGAGATCGCAAGGCGCGACTCGATCTCCTCCCAGAGCCGGTCGTCCAGGTAGCGCTCCTTCGAGCGGTCGATCTCGACCGTCTTGCGGCGGACCTCCGGCGCGGCCGGGGCCGGCAGGAGGGCGGAGACGTCGAGCATCCCGGCGCGGCCCGCCATCTTCTTCGGCGCGAGGAGGTCGGTGCGGCCGATCAGCTCGTCGATCGAGCGCGCGCCGAGGGAGGCGAGCAGCTCGCGGATGCCCTCGGTAAGGCGCTCGAAGTAGCCGATGACCATCTCCGGCGTGCCGGCGAACTTCGCGCGCAGGTCGGCGCGCTGGGTAGCGATGCCGGTCGGGCAGGTGTTGAGGTGGCACTGCCGCGCCATGTCGCAGCCCATCGCGACGAGGACGGAGGTGCCGAAGCCGAACTCGTCGGCGCCGAAGAGCGCGGCGACGAGGACGTCCTCCGGCGTCTTGATGCCGCCGTCGGTGCGGAGGCGGACGCGGTTGCGGAGACCGTTCATGATCAGCGTCTGCTGCGTCTCGGCGACGCCCAGCTCCCACGGCACGCCGGCGTGCTTGATCGACGCCAGCGGCGCCGCGCCGGTGCCTCCGGAGTGGCCGCTGACGAGGATGTAGTCGGCCTCCGCCTTGGCGACGCCCGCGGCGACGGTGCCGACGCCGGCCTCGGCGACGAGCTTGACGCCGATCTTCGCGCGCGGGTTGACCTGGCGCAGGTCGAAGATGAGCTGCTTGAGGTCCTCGATGCTGTAGATGTCGTGGTGCGGCGGCGGCGAGATGAGCGGAAGCCCCGGCACGGCGTGGCGCATGCGCGCGACGAACTCGGTGACCTTGAAGCCGGGCAGCTGGCCACCCTCGCCGGGCTTGGCGCCTTGGGCGATCTTGATCTCCAGCTCTTCGGCCTTGCTGAGGTAGCGCGTGGTGACGCCGAAGCGGCCGGAGGCGACCTGCTTGACCTTGTTGTGCGGGATGTCCGGGCCCTTGACGTCGTACCAGTGCGGATCCTCGCCGCCCTCACCGGAGTTGGAGCGGGCGCCGATCCGGTTCATCGCGATCGCCAGCGTCGAGTGCGCCTCCGGGCTCAGCGAGCCGAGCGACATGGCGGTGACGACGAAGCGGCTGGCGATGTCCACCGCGCTCTCGACCTCCTCCAGCGGAACCGGGGCGCCGAGCGGCCTGATCTCGAGCAGGTCGCGGATGGTCGTCGCCGGCTGTTGGCGGATGAGCTCGCGGTACTGCTCGTAGGCGGCCTTGTCGTTGTTCTGCGACGCCTCCTGAATGGCCTTGACGATCGTCGGCGCGAAGGCGTGCGACTCGCCGTCCTTCTTGAACTTGATCTGGCCATGGTCCGGCAGGCGCGGCGACATCTCGGCGAAGGCGGCGCCGTGGCGCTTCAGGACATCCTCCTCGATCTCGCGGAAGCCGATGCCGCCGAGACGGGAGGGCGTACCGGCGAAGCAGCGGTCGACGACCGCCGGGCCGAGGCCGAGAATCTCGAAGATCTGCGCGCCGCGATAGCCGCTCGCGGTCGAGATGCCCATCTTGGACGTGACCTTGAGGAAGCCGTATTCCAGCATCGCGATGTAATTGCGTCGCAGCTCCTGCGGGCGGGTGGTCTCGTAGCCGCGCGTGCCGGAGAGCGCCGCGGCGGCCTCCAGCGCGAGGTACGGGTGGACGGCGGCCGCGCCGTAGCCGACGAGGATCGCGAGCTGATGGACGTCCCAGACCTCGCCCGTCTCGCAGACGAGATCGGCGCGCATGCGCAGGCCGGCGTTGATCAGGTGATGGTGGATGCCACCGACGACGAGCGCCATCGGCACGAAGACGTGCGCCTCGTCGACGGCGCGGTCGCTCAGCAGCAGCACGCCGGCGCCGGCGCGGACGGCCTGCTCCGCATCGGCGACGATGCGGCCGAGCGCCTGCTCCAGCGCCCCCTCGCCCTCGGCGATGGGGAACACGGTGCTGATCTCGGCCACCGTGAGGTCGGTCATAGCGCGGATCGCGTCGAGCTGGTGCGCGGCGAGGACAACGCTCGGCAGGTGGACGAGCCGTGCCTGCTCCGGCGACTCCGCGAGGAGGTTGCCGCGCGGGCCGAGCCAGGTGTCGAGCGCCATCACGCGGCGCTCGCGCAGCGAGTCGATCGCCGGGTTGGTGACCTGGGCGAAACGCTGCCGGAAGTAGGCGGTCAGCGGTCGGGGAACGTCGGAGAGGACGGCCAGCGGCGCGTCGTCGCCCATCGACCAGGTCGGCTCCTTCTTCTCGCCCGCCATCGGCATGACGATGAGGCGGATGTCCTCCGCCGTGTAGCCGAACGCGCGCTGCACGGCGACGACGCGGGGATCGGCCTTGGTCATCGCGGCGCGGGTCTTGGCGTCGGCGTCGACCGGCACCGGCAGCGGCTCGTCGGCCTCCGGGCCGAGATCGAGCGCGATGCGACCCTCGGCGAGCCACGCGGCGTAGGGCGCGCGAGAGGCGACTTCCTTCTTGAGCTCGTCGTTGCGCAGGACGACGCCGCGGGCGGTGTCGACGACGATCATCTGGCCGGGTCCGAGGCGGCCCTTCTCGACGATGGTGCGCTGGTCGATGTCGACCGTGCCCGCCTCGGACCCGGCGACGAACCAGCCGTCCGCCGTGATCGCGTAACGCAGCGGGCGGAGGCCGTTGCGGTCGAGCGTCGCGCCGGCGAGGACGCCGTCGCTGAAGCCGAGGGCGGCAGGACCGTCCCACTGCTCCATGAGGCCAGCGTGGAAGTCGTAGAAGGCGCGACGGGCCGGGTCCATCTCCGGCAGCTGCTCCCACGGCTCGGGGACGGCCATCATCAGCGCGTGCGGGAGCGAGCGGCCGTTATGGCGGAGCAGCTCCAGCGCGGTGTCGAGGCTGAGCGAGTCGCTGCCGGACATCGCGACCGGCGCGCCGAGCTCCCTGCCCGTCGTGCCGTCTTCGAGGACGAGGTCGGCGGCGCGGGCGCGCATCCAGCCGCGATTGCCCTGGACGGTGTTGATCTCGCCGTTGTGAGCGATGGCGCGGAAGGGCTGGGCGAGGCCCCAGGTCGGCTGGGTGTTGGTCGAATAGCGCTGGTGGAAGAGCGCGATGGCCGATTCGACGCGCGGATCGCCGAGGTCGGGGTAGAAGCGCGCGAGATCCTCCGGCAGGCAGAAGCCCTTGTAGATGAGCGTGCGCGCTGAGAACGAGACGGCGAAGAAGTCGGCGTCGGTGACGTTGATCAGCTCGATCCGGCGCTCGATGTCGCGCCGGGTGAGCATCAGCTCGCGCTCGAAGGCGTCGACCGTGAGCGACTCCGGCCGGCGGAGGAGCACCTGGGCGACCTCGGGCCGGGTCTCCGCGGCCGTGTCGCCGAGGATCTCCGGACGCACCGGCACGTCGCGCCAGGCGATGATCTCCAGGCCCCGCGCCGCGATCGCCTGCTCGATGTGGGTGACGACGCGCTCGCGCAGGCGGTCCTCGCGCGGCAGGAAGAGCATGCCGACGCCGTAGTCACCCGGAGTGATGTCGCCGAGCGTCTCCGCGAGGAGCGCGTGGGGGATCTGAAGAAGGATGCCCGCGCCGTCGCCGGTGCGCGCGTCAGCGCCGACGCCGCCACGATGGGTGAGATTGACGAGGCCGGCGAGCGCCTTCTCGACGATCGTGCGGGAGGGGCGGCCCTTGATGTCGACCACGAGGCCGACACCGCACGAATCGTGCTCGTAGGCCGGGGAATGGAGGGGCGCCTGGGTGATCGGGCTCTGGCGTGTTGCGGGCGTTTGCTGCATCTATCGTCTCCCTCTGAAGGGCGTCGCGTGTCCCAAACCGGTTGGGTGGGGCCTTCGGAACTTGAGGCATTTGAACACGACGCACAAATGGTGAAATGCTGCACACGTGGCGTGGCCGTCACGAGGGTCCGGCTCGGTTGTCGCGGGCGTCCGCGCCCGGTCCTTCTGAGCCGCCCTATGGTGCGTATCCACTGCGTCGTGGGGAAGTTGAGTGTACGGTGGGCCTTCCCGATGCTCACAGGTACAGAGCGCCAAGAGTCTTGCGCCGCCGATTTGGACGATGTGCCCAAGAGGGTGCATCATATGCACAACAGTGGGCCGGACCAGCGATATTGAGGGCCTATGGCACCCATCGGGGTCCACTTTTGGGCCCCGCGATTTCAGGTCGATGCGGCACACGCGCAAAGGCGAACAAACGGGCGGCGACCGATTTGGCTTCCGCGCACAGAAGAGACGACACAGCGACAAGGAGCACACGATGGCGACACGGTTCGACATGGACCTCGCCCCGGTCACCCCATCACCGGAGCGGATCCAGCAGGCCCTGGAATCGCTGACCGAGCACGATGTGACGCTCGTCAACCTCCAGTTCAGCGACATCGCCGGCGGTACGCGCACGGTAACGGTGCCGGTGAGCCTGATGCCGGTCATCTTCGAGCGGGGGTACCGCTTCGACGGCGCGGCGATGGCGGGCGGGCAGCGCCAGGTGGAGCTCGACCTCTTCCTGACGCCCGACGCGGCGACGCTGACGATTTTCCCGCGGCCGGCGGAGGGACCACGCCTCGCCCAGGTCTTCTGCTGGGTGACGCGGCGGGACGGCCAGCCCTTCGCGGGCGATCCGCGCTGGACGCTCCAGCGCCAGCTCCAGCTCGCCGCCAGCCTCGGCTTCGACTACCAGGTCGGGATCGAGATGGAGTTCTACCTCTACCGGGGCGAGAGTGTCGGCGCCGCGAGCCTGCTGCCGTCGGCCAGCAGCACCGGGTATTTCGGCGACGGCGAGGACATTACCGCCGACGCGCGGGACGAGATCGTCGCGACGCTGCAGGAGCTGGGCGTCGGCGTCAACGGCGCCCACCACGAGACCGGGCCCGGCCAGCAGGAGCTGGACCTGCGCCACAGCGGCGGCATCCGCATCGCCGACCAGATCATCACGACGCGGCAGATCATCCGTCGCATCGCACACCGGCACGGCATGGGTGCGACCTTCATGGCGAAGCCGTTCGCCGAGGCGCCCGGCTCCGGCATGCATCTCTTCCAGCGCCTGCTGCACTACCCGGATGGCCACGATTTGCTGACTGACCCGGACGGCACCGACGGGCTGACGCCGACCGCGCGGCACATGATCGGCGGCCAGTTGACCAACGCGCAGGGCATGAGCGCCATCCTCTGCACGACCGTCAACTCGTACAAGCGGCTCGCCGACGGCCATCGCGCGCCGAAGCACTCGACCTGGGCGCGTGTCAGCCAGGCGTCGCTGCTGCGCCTGCCGGCCTCGACGGCGGGGGTGGCGGCCGACATCGAGCTGCGCAGCCCGGACCCGATGGCGAACCCCTATCTCGCGATCGCCGTCGCGTTGGGGAGCGCGCTGGACGGCATCCGCAACCAGGAGGAGCCCACGGCGCCGCTGGACGAGAACCTGGTGACCTACGACGAGGCGGAGCTCAACCGGCTGGGCGTGCCACGGCTGCCGCAGACGATGGGCGAGGCGCTCGATGCGCTGGCCGGGGCGGACGTCATCCGCGAGACGCTCGGCGACTACATCTTCGACCAGCTGCTCTCGGTCAAGCGCGCCGAGTGGTCTGAATACCGCCGCCACGTCAGCCCCTGGGAGCAGATGCGCTATGGCAGTCTCTAGGTCCGGGAAAGGGGCAGATGAGGGGAGGACGGCATGATCTCCGTTGCCGACATCGTGCAGACGTCCCTGCCGCCCGGGACGCGCGTCGTCGCGGGCAAGGACGGGCTCGGCCGCGAGGTGACGTGGGCAACCCGCCTGCGACCGGCGCCGCCCGCGTTCGGGCACCTCTCCGGCGGCGAGATCGTGCTGCTGCCGCCGGACGTGCTCAGCCTCCTCGATGAGCGCCTGACGCTGGCGGACGCGATCCGGCAGCTGGCGGGGTTCGGCGTGGCCGCCGTGGCCGTCACCGGCGACCCGGAGCCGGAGGCCCGCAACGCCGCCGACATGGACGCGCTGCCGCTGCTCGTGCTGCCGGCGAGCGTCGACTTCAGCCTGCTGGAGCGGGAGACCTCCCGCGCGATCGCCGAGCGCCGGCGCGCCGTCCAGCAGCAGGGGCAGGAGACCGGCCGCCGCTTGATGGAGCTGGCGATCGCCGGGGAGTCGTTGACCGAGCTGACGACCGAGCTCGCCCGCCTCGCCGGGCGCGTCGTCGCCCTCGAGGGCCGCGACGGGCGGTTGCTCGCCTTCCAGCCGAACGGGGCGACGAGCGACGCCGACGGCCGGAGGGTGCTGGAGCGCACCCGCTCGGCCGCGCACGCGTGGCTGCGCTCGGTCGGCTCCTCCAGCGCGGCCGAGCCGCCGACGCAAGCGTGGACGACGGAGACCGGCTGGACGCGGATCGTCGCGCCGGTTACCGGCCGCGACGGCCTGCTCGGCAACCTCTCGATTCTTGCCCTGGCCGGCGACGAGCGCCTCGAGGACAGCATCCTCGCCTCGCGCGCGGCGGCGGCCTGCGCCGTGACGATGGCCCGCGATCACGCGGCGGCGAGCGCTCGCCGCGAGGTCGAGCTCAACGTGCTCGACGAGATGCTGGACGGCGCGCTGCGCAGCGAAGTCTCGCTGATCCAGCAGGCGCAGCGTCTGGGTCACGACCTGAGCCAGGACTTCTGCGCGATGATCGCCCGCCTCGACCCCGCGCCGGGCGCCACGGCGCGCTCCCGCGAGGGTCGCTGGACGGTGCTGGAGGAGGGCTTGCAGCGCGCTTCGCAGGCGCGGCAGGCGCGGATCCTCTGGCGCGTGCGCAACGCCAGCGCCGAGATCGTCTGGCCGGTGGCCGACCCTGCCGCGCTGCAGGAGGCGATCCGGACGACGCGCCAGGAGATGGGCACGGCGCTGCAGGCGCACGGGGCGACCGAGGTGGTCTCCCTGGGCATCGGGCGCATCAGCTCCGGCGTCCAGGGCATCCGTCACTCGCACCAGGAAGCGCGGCAGGCGCTGATGCTCGGGCGTCGGCTGCACGGCCCCGGCCACACGACGGCATTCGACGATCTGGGCATCTACCGGCTGATCTTCGCCGCCGAGCAGCTGCCGGAGCTGGGAAACTTCCAGCACGAGGCGCTCGGCACGCTGCTGGCCTACGATACGCAGCACGGGTCGAACCTGATCCCGACGCTGGAGGCGTTCTTCGCGGCGAACTGCAGTCCGAAGGAAGCGGCGACACTGCTGCAGGTGCACCGCAACACGGTGCTCTACCGGCTGGAGCGCATCGCGGACATCACCGGGATGGACCTCAACGACCCGGACGTCCGCCTGCGCCTACACCTGGCGCTGCACATCCGCCTCGCGCTGGGCGCGTAGCCTGTCGCACGGCTCGGGAATGGGCATATAATGGGATTTGTATTACAAGCAGGACCTATATGCCATTACTCTACGAGCAAGTTTGCGACCACATCACCGGCGAGATCGCGGCGGGCCGCCTGCGTCCGGGCGATCAGCTGCCGACCGAGGCGGAGTACGCCACGTCGTTCGGCGTCAGCCGGATCACGATCCGGCGGGCGATGTCGCGGCTGGATCAGGACGGTCTGATCGAGCGATTCCGCGGCAGGGGTACCTTCGTCACCGCGCAGGCAGCGCGACTCGCCGCGCCGGCGACGCCCCCCGCCACGACCGCGCCGGCGCCGAAGCGGCGGCGGATCGGGTTCATCATTCCGGAGCTCTCCGACCTCTTCGGCGTCATGATGTTCAACGGCATCGACGACCGCTGCCAGGAGTGCGATATCGACCTCAGCATCCGGCGCTCGCACGGCGACCTCGAGATCGAGGCGCGGACGATCACCTCGTGGATCGAGGCGGGGCTGGACGGCATCATCATCTTCCCGAGCCACGGCGAGTTCTACAACCAGGCGCTGCTGCGGGCGGTGCTCAACGGCTTCCCCGTCGTGCTGGTCGACCGCACGCTGGAGGGCATCCCGGTGCCGGCGGTGATGACCGACCACTACCGGGCGGCGCAGGCGATCACTGGCTGGCTGCTGGCGCAGGGCCACACCTCGCTCGTCTTCGCCTCGCCCGCCGTGCGGGGCACGTCGAGCCTCGAGGATCGCCACCGCGGGTTCCTCGACGCCGTGCAGGCGGAGGCGCGGCCGGATCGCCGCTTCACGACGCTGACGCTGGAGAGCGTCGTGCCCGGGCGGTCGACGAGCGAGAACATGGCGCGCGACCGGGAGCGGATCCGGGCGTTCCTGGTGGCGCACCCCGACGTGTCCGCCATCCTCGCCTCCGAATTCGGGGTCGCGTTGCTCATCGAGGGCGTCGTGGAGCAGGACCCCGCGCTGCGCGAGAGGGAGATCGAGATCGCCTGCTTCGACAGCCTCGTCGAGGCGATGAGCCCGCACTCGTTCGTCCACATCAAGCAGGACGAGCACGAGATCGGACGCCAGGCGGTGGACCTCCTCGTCCGGCAGCTGGACGGTGAGCGGATCGCCGGACCGCAGTACGTCGACTTCGTGCTGGTGACGCGCGATTTCACCGATTGACCCCGCGTAACGGTCCAGGCGCGCACCCTTCCGGGTGCGCCGCTACGATGGCGGAGCGGCGCGCCTACGAGCAACGCCCCGTCATTCTGAGCGGAGCAAGGGCCCACTCCGCTTCTCGCCCTCCGGGCTCGGCCATGAGAATCCCCCGGCGAAGCCGCTGCCCGAAGGGCAGACATCGTGTGTGGCCCCCGCCGCGCCTGCGGCGCGGTGCGTTTCGCGCGGCGATCCTTCGCATTCGTGAAGTTGTATGTCAACGCTTCAGCGTCCCCACCGACCCGCCCCTACCGTCATCCCGATCCGTGACAGCCCACTCAGGATGACGTTTGGCGGGGAGCGCCGCGTCCGCTAGGCTCGGCCACCGACGGCAGGGCCACCACGACTTCAGAAACACCCTATTGACATGTAAATAGATCTTTGTATACCTTTCCCACTGTGCAGAGCACTTCCTAACTACTCGGGGCCAGCGGCGGGACGAGCGCGGGTCGCGCGTACCTCCGCGCATCCGACCGCGGCGATGCCGGCCCGATCAGCAGGGGGACACCATGCAACCGGGAACGGGGATCACCCAACCCTCGGAGACGGCCGCGCAGGGCGGGCTCTTTGGTCTCTCGCGCCCGGCGCGGAAGCCGAAACCGCTCGGCGAGAGCCAGGCGCGGACCGGGCTGGTGTTCATCGCTCCGGCGATGTTCCTCTTCGCCGTCTTCGTCATCCTGCCGGCCGTGACCGCCTTCTATCTGAGCTTCACGGAGTACGACATCCTGCGCCCGGCACGCTGGGTGGGGCTCGACAATTACCGGCGGCTGCTCGACGACTCGCTCTTCCATCGTGGCCTGCGGAACGTGACGCTCTACACGGCGATCTACGTGCCGTCGATGATCGCCGTCTCGTTGCTGCTGGCGAGCGCGCTGAACCGCAAGCGGCCCGGCGTGGTCTTCTTCCGCGCCATCTACTACCTGCCGGTGGTCACCTCGCCGGTGGCGGCCTCGACCGTCTGGATGTGGCTGCTGAACAAGGACTTCGGTGTCGTCAACCAGTTGCTCGGCACCATCGGCATCAACGGCCCGGCGTGGCTGGCGAACTCCCGCACCGCGCTCTACGCGATCATCATCGTCACGCTCTGGCAGGGCATTGGCGGCAACATGATCATCTACCTCGCCGGCCTGCAGGGCGTCCCCAACGAGCTCTACGAGGCCGCCCGGCTCGACGGCGCAAACGCCGTCCAGACCTTCCGCGACATCACCTGGCCGATGCTGCGCACGACGACGCTCTTCGTCGTCACCGTCACGCTGATCGGATCCTTCCAGCTCTTCGACCAGGCGTACGTGATGACCCAGGGCGGGCCCGGCTACGCCACGCTGACGCCCGTCTACCACATCTACTCGACCGGCTTCGAACGGCTGCAGATGGGATACGCGTCGTCGCAGGCGTTCATCGTCTTCCTGGTGATCCTGTTCGTGACGATCATCCAGCTGCGCATCAACCGCGAGAACGTCTTCGTTTAGGAGGAGCCCGATGGCCGTGTCTCTCACGCGATCGCGCGCGGCGCGACGGAAGCCGCTCTCGCCCTGGTTCCTCGTCCGCGAGGGGCTCTACTACGCGGTCCTGATCGTCTTCGGCATCTTCATGATGCTGCCCTTCCTGTGGTCGGTCAGCACGTCCTTCAAGCCGGACGACCAGATCTTCACGACGCCGATCCAGTGGATCCCGACGGAGTTCACCCTCGACCAGTACCGGAGCGCGTTCGAGACCTTCCCGTTCACGCGCTACTTCTTCAACACCGCGCTGATCGCCATCGGCGGGGTCGTGACGAACCTGCTCTTCGGCTCACTCGCCGGCTTCGCGTTCGCGCGGCTGAACTTTCCGGCGCGGCAGGCGCTCTTCCGGGCGCTGCTGTCGAGCATGATGATCCCCGGCGTCGTGACGCTGATCCCGACCTACATCATCCTCCGCTCGTGGCCGCTCTTCGGCGGCAACAACCTGCTCGGCCAGGGTGGCATCGGCCTGCTCAACAACCTCGCGGCGGTGGTGCTGCCCGGCGCGGCGGGCGCCTTCGCGGTGTTCATGATGCGCCAGTTCTTCCTCACGCTCCCGAGCGATCTCGGCGAGGCGGCGCGCATCGACGGCGCAAGCGAGTTCCGCATCTATTGGGAGGTCTACCTCCCACTCTGCAAGCCCGCGCTGGCGACGCTCGGCATCTTCACCTTCCAGGCCGGCTGGAACGCCTTCCTCTTCCCGCTCGTGGTCCTGCAGGACCCGAACAAGAGCACCGTCCAGATGGGTCTCGCGGCGTTCTCCTACAGCTACAACACCGACTATGGGCCGCTGATGGCGGCGTCGGTCGTGGCGACGCTGCCGACGATCCTGCTCTACCTCTACGCCCAGCGCTACTTCACGCAGGGCATCGCCTTCACGGGGAACAAGTGATGGGACGGCGACGAATCTCGCACCGGGCCCGCCCGGCGATGGCGCTCGCGGCCCTCGCGGCATGCGCACCGGAGGCGTTGGCCTTCGCGGAGGGAACACCGATGAGCCAGGCAACACCGGTCGACGCCGCCACGTTCGCGACGATGGTCGACGCGATGTGGGCGGCGATCCAGGAGCACTATTTCAGGCCCGAGCAGGGGCTCTACGCCGAGTACCACCCGCCCATCCCGGGCAAGCGCTACAGCTATCTCTGGCCCTACTCCGGCGTGCTCTCCGCGGCGAACGCGCGGGCGGCGCTGAGGGGGGACGAGGCGTCCGCCGCCGACCTGCGGACGACGCTGGAGCACCTCGAGCAGTACTTCGACGCGCTGGACGAGCCGCCGGGGTACGACTCCTACCCGGTCGAGCTGGGCGGCGGCACGCGCTTCTACGACGACAACCAGTGGCTCGGCATCGACGCCATCTACGCCGCCCGAACGCTCGGCGACCCCGCGCTGGTCGAGCCATCGAAGGTCATCTGGGACTTCTCGATCAGCGGCTGGTCTGAGGAGATGGCCGGCGGCATCTACTGGAACGAGGACGAGACGGAGTCGAAGAACACCTGCTCGAACGGGCCCGCCGCCGTCCATGCGCTGCTGCTCTTCGAGGAAACCGGCGACCAGGTGTACCTCGACTGGGCGATCCGGATCATGGAATGGCTCGACGCCAACCTCTACGACGCGGCGACCGGCGTCTACTGGGACAACATCAAGCAGGACGGCACGATCGACCGGACGACCTACACCTACAACGCCGGCACGCCGCTCCACGCCTACGCCCTGCTCTTCAAGGCGACCGGCGAGGAGGCGTACCTCAACACGGCGCGTGAGCGGGCCGCCGCCAGCCTGGCGCACTTCGCGCCGGCGACGGTCGACGATGTGCCGTCGTTCCCGGCCACGCCCTGGTTCAACAGCATCCTCATGCGCGGCTACGCGGCGTTGTTCGAGGTCGATCCCGAGCCGGATCCGGCGTATCTCGCCGCGCTGGCGGCGTTCCTCAGCCGTGCCTGGGCGACGAACCGGGACGCGGACGGCTTCCTGCACCCGGACTGGAGCCTTGCCGCGCCGACGACGCACACACGCTGGCTGCTCGACCAGGCGCCGGTCATCGAGTTGGCGGCGCTCGCCGCCACGCACCCGACCGCCACCTGATGTCGTATTCCGGGCCATGGCGGAGCGTCACAAGGAGGTGATCAGGCGACGGAGACCCGATGCAGACCGTGTCGACGCATGCACCCACACCAAGGAGAGAAGCAGGCATGAGCTCGCGCAACGTTCTTGGCACTCGTTTGACCCGCCGTCAGGTCGGCGCCCTCGGCGCCGGCGCCGCGATGCTCGGCACGATCCCGGCGGCACGCCCCGCCGCGGCGCAGGACCGGAAGAAGGTCACTGTCTGGGGCGAGTGGTCCGGCGAGGGTGAGCAGCAGATCAAGACGATGATCGACCTGTTCAACGAGTCCCAGTCCGAGTACCAGGCGGAGTACGTCGTCCAGCAGGACATGATCACGAAGTTCCTGACCGGCGCGACCTCCGGCCAGACGCCGGACGTGCTCGTCTGGGATCGCTGGCAAACGACGCTCTACGCCCCGCGCGGCGTGCTCCACAACATCAAGGATCGCCTCGACGCCGACGGTGTCAGCATCGATGACTTCTATGCCGAGGCCGTGCGCGAGCTGAGCTGGGAGGACGGTGTCTACGGCCTGCCGCTGACCGTCGATGCCCGCGCCCTCTTCTATAACAAGGGACACCTCGAGGAAGCCGGCGTCGAGGCGCCGACGACGTGGGACGAGCTGCTGAAGGTCGCGCCGGCGCTGACCAAGCGCGAGGGCGACAAACTGGCGCAGGCCGGGTTCTCGCTCGGCGACGTCGGGCTGTTCAGCATGTATCACCGGCAGGCCGGCGGCACGATGCTGACCGAGGACAACAGCAAGACGAGCTTCAACAACGAGCAGGGACTCTCCGTGCTCCAGCTCTGGCAGAACCTGATGGACGCCGGGGTGTACGAGGTCGGCTACGAGGCCGGACTCGGCGAGGGCACGGACGCCTTCGTCACCGGCAAGGTGTCGATGGTCCTCAGCGGCCCGTGGTCGATCGGCACCTACAAGAAGTTCGGCAAGGACCTGGACTTCGGCGTGGTCCCGCCGCCGGCGGGGCCGAACGGCGACCAGGGCAGCGTCATGGGCGGCTTCGGGCTGGCGATCGCCGAGGGCGCGAAGGAGCAGGACGGTGGCTGGCAGCTGGTCAAGTGGTGGCTGGCGGACGCGGCGAACGCGCTGACGTGGGGCAAGACGGCGTCGAATATCCCCGGCAACCTTGCCGCCGCGCAGGACGCGTTCTTCACGGACGACCCGCACATCGCACCGGTGGTGGAGACGCTGGAGTTCGCGAAGATCCGTCCGCCGGTGGCCGGGTATTCGCCGATGGAGGTCGACGCGCTGATCCCGAACCTGCAGCTGTTCATGGAGGGACGGCAGTCGGCCGAGGACTCGCTGAAGAAGGCGCAGGAGGACGGGGACCGGGTGCTGGAGGAGAACAACCTCTAGCCGATACCCATCATCGGACATTACGTAACCTTGGACCTCGTGTCCGGGGCTTACCTACCTCCGCTTCAATATGCACGTGTATGGAAACTGGGCCGGTATGACGATCGACCGCGACCCTCGGTCGCGTGGGCCGACATTGGCTTTGCCAAGTACAGCCCCCACGCCATCCGGCCCGCGCCACGCCGGCGTAGGGGCCGTACCCCGAAGGGTGCTGGCCGAGCGCGTCAGCGCGAGAAGCGAAGGGCTCGCTCCGCTTCTCACCCCCCGGGTTCGGCCGGGCGCGCCTCCGGGTGAGCCCCGAGAGGGGCGAGAAGCGGAGCGACCCCCCGGGTGAGCCCTGAGAGGGGCGAAAAGCGGAGCGACCCCTTGGCCCGATGGCCCGAAGGGCCATACCGCAGCGTCTGGGCACGCCGCTTCGCGTAGGGTTCCCCGGCCAAAGGCCCGCTCCGCTTCTCGCGCTGACGCGCTCGGCCGAGCCGCAGGCAAGGGCCCGCTCCGCTTCTCGCGCTCCGCGCTCGGCCGGGAAGCGGTAGCGGGCCCTTGCTACGCTCAGAATGAGGGGCTTGTGTAAGTTCGGGGTGCGCACCGTCGTCACCTTTCGGCCGGCCACAACGCCGGGCACAAGACTCGGCGCTACCGGGACGAGTGACCGCCCCTCTGCCGGACCACCGTGGTAGCACGCCGCCACGGGTGTGGCATTTCAGCCCAGGGCTGCTGGCGGAGGCACCACCGCGATGAATGGACCCCGGACACAAGGTCCGGGGCCACGAAGAGGTCGCGCAAGCGAGCCGCCCCGGGCTGCAATGCCCGGGGCTCCTGCGTTTACCCCGCGACGCCGGCGAGGGAGCGGGCGGCTGCGTCGATGCGCTCGAGGGCCTTGCTGAGGTTGGCCTCGGACGTCGCGTAGGAAAGCCGCAAGTACCCCTCGCCGGCGGCGCCGAAGCTGGTGCCGGCGAGCGCGGCGACGCCGAACTCGTTGAGCAGCAGGTCGGCAAACTCGCGGCTCGTCTTGCCGGTGCCAGTGATGTTCGGGAAGGCGTAGAACGCACCGTGCGGCACCACACAGGAGATGCCCGGGATCGCGTTCAGCCCCTCGACCACGAGGTCGCGCCGACCGCGGAACGCCTCGCGGAAGTCGGCCACGGCGTGCTGCGGGCCGGTCAGCGCCTCGATGCCGGCGCGCTGCACGGCGACGGATGTGCAGGAGACGCTGTTGACCATCAGCTTGCTGACCGGGTCGACCAGCGGCTCGGGGAAGAGACCGTAGCCAAGGCGCCAGCCGGTCATCGCGTAGGTCTTCGAGAAGCCGTCGAGGATCACCGTCCGCTCGGCCATGCCGGGGAGGGTGGCGATCGAGTGGTGCGTGCCCTCGTAGATCAGTTCGCTGTAGATCTCGTCGGAGAGCACGATCAGGTCGTGCTCAACGGCCAGCTCGGCGATGGCCTGGAGGTCGATCTCGGAGAGCACGCCGCCGGTCGGGTTCGCCGGGCTGTTGATGATCAGCAGCTTGGTGCGCTCGGTGATCAGCGAGGCGAGCTCGGAGACATCGAGCCGGAACTCGTTCTCCTCGCGCAATGGGATGGGCACCGCCGTCGCGCCGGAGAAATCGATCATCGACTGGTAGATCGGGAAGCCGGGGTCGGGGTAGATCGCCTCGTCGCCCGCCTCGAGCAGCGCCAGGATGAGGAAGAACATCACCGGCTTGCCGCCGGGGGTGACGATCACCTGCGCAGGATCGTACTCCGCGCCGCGGGAGCGGGCGATGTAGCTCGCGATCGCCTCGCGCAGCGCCAGGTCGCCGCCGGCGGGTCCGTAGTGCGTCCACCCGGAGTGCAGGGCCTGGGCGCCGGCCTCGATGATGTTCTCCGGCGTGTCGAAATCGGGCTCGCCGATCTCGAGATGGACGACGTCCTTGCCTTGGGCTTCGAGCGCCCGCGCCCGCACCAACACCTCGAACGCGGTTTCGGTTCCGAGCCGTCGCATCCGCGACGCCAGCCTGATCGACATCGATTCGTTCTCCTTGGCACGCGCATCGGGCACGCCGCGCGCGCCCCCATCGACACGTCAGCATACCGGAGATCCGGGCGGCGGGGACAGCGCCCACCGCGCCGGTTTGACCCGACGCGTCCTGTTGCCAAAGCGTTTCGTTCATTGTATACACAAGGGCAGATCGCGAATCGTGGTCTCATGGGAGGCGCTGATCCCACGACGCACGCTCAGGCTTCGTTGCCCATGTCCGCTCCGGCAATCACCCGGGCTTCACGATCTTCCGTGACGCGCGAGGACGCGGATCCTCGCCAAGAAATTGGAGCGACCCGGCATGAGTTCCTCCCCACGCGATGAGCACGATCGACGGACCTTTCCCATCGAGCGCCGCAACCTCGGCTCCGATGTCTACCGCGTGCTGCGCGACCGCATCCTGAAGCGGGAGATGCACCCCGGAGAGAAGCTCTCCGACCTGCGCCTGAGCTCCGAGCTGGGCGTCAGCCGCACGCCGATCCGCGAGGCGCTGCACCAGCTCGTGCAGGACGGCGTCGTCGTGGCGGAGCCCAACCGCGGCTTCTTCGTCGCCACCTTCACCCCGGCCGACCTGGAGGAGATCTTCGACCTCCGCTGCGCGCTGGAGGCATTCGCGATGCGCAAGGTCGCCGCCAACGACTTCTCCGGCGAATACAAGCGCGCGCTGGAGGAGCTCGACCGGGTCGCGGGCCTCATCGCCTCCGCCGACACCGACGAGAAGCGGCTGGCGGCCGCCAGCGCGTTTCTCGAGGTCGACCAGGGCTTCCACAGCTGGATGGTCGAGCACGCGGGCAACCAGCGGCTGACGACGATCGTCACCGGCCTCTGGGCGCAGATCGCGGTCTTCCAGAAGGCCGGCACCGAGATCCCGGGCTGGATGGAGATCGCGACCGAGCAGCACCGGCGAATCGTCGAGCTGTTGATCCAGCACGACGTGGACGCCGCCGTCGCCGCGCTCGAGGACCACATCCTGGACATGAAGGCGCGCGTCCTGGCGGATCTGACCTCCGGCGACGCCGGGGTGAGCCCGCTGAGCGGGAAGGCCGCCTCATGACGTCGCGCTACGACCGCTGGGAGTACCACATCGAGGCGATCGGCGCGCGGACCGACGTCTCGCGCCTGAACGCGCTCGGCAACGAGGGCTGGGAGCTCGTCGCGACGCTTCCCGAGGGGCACCTGGTCTTCAAGCGTCCCGCGCCGAACCTCCGCGAGCGCATCACGCTCGACCAGCGCGCCGCCGTCGACGCGGCCCAGGACGCGGGAGCGGCCTCATGAAGCGCGGCGGCATCCTGCACCCCGGCATCAGCCATCTGCTGGCCAGCACCGGGCACACAGAGTACTTCACGATCTGCGACAAGGGGTTTCCCGTGCCGCTGGAGCCGGAGCGGATCGACCTCGCGCTGACGGACGACCTGCCAGGCGTGCTCGACGTGCTGCGGGCGATCGACGCCGAGTTCATCATCGACCGAATCATCGTCGCCGAGGAGGCCGAGCAGTACGCGGCCGACCACGTCGCGGAGCTGCGCGGCCTGCGGGAGGGCATCGTCGTCGAGACCGTGCCGCACCTCGAGCTGAAGCATCTCAGCCATGCCGGCCGGGCGACGATCCGCACGGGCGACACGACACCCTATGCCAACATCATCGTCATCTCCGGCTGAGGAACTCGTCGTCGCACCTCCAACCGAACGACTATGGCCCCAAACCACCTCCCGGCGGGTCCGGGGAGTCGTTTACACCACCTGCGGAGTATGAGACGATGCTTTGCAGACTCACGATGATCGAGAACCTGCGAGCGGAAGCAAAGGTCCCCTGCCATGCTGAGATTGCAGGCGGTGTCCAAATCTTTTCCCGGGGTACAGGCGCTCGATAACGTCTCGTTTGATGTCGCGCCCGGCGAGATTCATGCGCTCGTCGGTGAGAACGGCGCCGGCAAATCGACGTTGATGAAAATCCTGTGCGGCGTGCACACCGACTACGGCGGCGAGATTCTCCTCGACGGCGAACGGCTCCATCTCTCGGGCCCGCGCGACGCGCAACAGCACGGCATCGCGATCATCCATCAAGAGCTCAACCTCATCCCCGAGCTCACCATCGCCGAGAACATCTATCTGGGTCGCGAGCCACGCACGTCATTGGGCACACTGTCGACCAAGGTGATGCAGCGCAATGCCGCCCGCCTGCTCGCGCGGCTGGACCTGCCCGTGGCCCCCAGTCGCCAGGTGAGCTCGCTGCGCATCGGCGAGCAGCAGCTCGTGGAGGTCGCCAAGGCGCTCTCCCTCGATGCGCGCACCCTCATCCTCGACGAGCCGACGTCGGCGCTCAGCAAGACCGAGATCGATCGCCTGTTCGCCGTCATCGCGTCGCTGAAGCAGGGTGGCGTGACGATGATCTACATCTCCCACAAGTTCGATGAGATCTTCGCGCTTGCCGACCGGATCACGGTCTTGCGCGATGGCCACCATATCGCCACGGTCGACGCGAGGGAAACCACTGAATCGGAGATCATCCGCCTGATGGTCGGCCGTGAGCTTGCCGACCTTTTCCCCAAGGACACCGGCTCGCTGGGGAAGGACGTGATGCGCGTCGAACATCTCGATCTCCGGCCGTCCGCGACCTCGCAGAAGCGCAGTCTCCACGACGTCAGCTTCACCCTCCGCGAGGGAGAGATCCTGGGCGTCGCCGGCCTGATGGGCTCGGGCCGAACCGAGTTGCTGGAGGCGATCTACGGGGTCTACCCCCCGCATCAGCGTTCGGGCAGCATCTCCGTCAACGGCAGGCGTCATTCGGCCACGTCGCCGCAACGATCGATCGCCAATGGGCTGGCGTTCGTGACGGAGGATCGCAAGTCGCAGAGCCTGATCCCCCGGCTCTCCGTCGGGCAGAACCTGACATTGTCGGCGCTGAAACGAGTCTGCCGCCTGGGCTTTCCAGTCCCGCGGCGGGAACGGGCGGCCATCGACTCCTCGGTCACCTCGCTCCGCATCAAGACGCCCGGCACCGGCGTCGAGGTGGAGAAGCTTTCGGGCGGCAACCAGCAAAAGGTCGTCCTCGGCAAATGCCTGCTGACCCAGCCCAGCATCTTGCTCCTGGACGAGCCGACGCGCGGCATTGACGTCGGCGCCAAGGCCGAGATCTACACGCTGATGGGCAAGCTCGTCCGGCAAGGGACCGCCATCGTCATGGCCTCGTCGGAGCTGCCCGAGCTGCTCGCGATGTGCGATCGCATCCTGGTGCTGCATGAAGGGCGGCAGGCGGCCATCCTCGACCACAGGGACGCCAACCAGGTCAACATCATGGCCGCGGCGACGGGACGAGCGAATGGGCACGATCCATCAGCCGATGGGGATCGACCGCATGCCTGACGCCATGATCGACACCTCGTCGACCCCTCGCCGGGTATCCGGCCCCAACTGGCGATTCGTGCTGCGGTTCCAAAGCTACTTCGTCCTGCTCGCGCTCCTCGTGGTGGCGGCGCTGCTCTCCCCGGAGCGCAATGGCCAAAACGTCTTCCTCGCCAGCCGGAACCTGCTCAACATCATCCGGTTCGCCTCGGAGAACGGGATCATCGCCATCGGCATGACCCTGGTGATCCTGACCGGCGGCATCGATCTCTCGGTCGGCGCCGTGCTCGCGCTCTGCGCCGTCGGCTCCGCCGCGAGCATGATGCGGTACGACTTCGACCTGCCGATGACCATCCTCTTCGTGCTGGCGATCGGCACCACCGCCGGGCTCATCAACGGCGTCATCACCACGCGCCTGCGGCTCCAGTCGTTCATCACGACGCTGGCAATGCTCAGCGTGGCGCGCGGCATCGCCTCGCTGTGGTCCGACGGGTACGCCATCCCCATCGCGTACGGCGATGGCCCGGACCTCGCACCTCCTCGCTATCGTGATCTCTTCGCCGGCCATATCGATGTGTTCGGCCTGGAAATTCCCGTTCAGGTAATCTACTTCCTGGGAATCGCCGTCATCGTCGCGCTGGTGCTGGCCCGCACCCGATTCGGCCGCCATGTGTACGCCGTCGGCGGCAACGAAACCGCGGCGCGTCTCTCCGGCGTCAACGTCAGCACCGTGAAGATCGCCGTCTTCGCCATCACCGGCTTTCTGGTCGGCATCGCCGCGCTCCTGCACTCCGCGCTCGTCAGCCAGGGCAGCCACATCGACGGCAATGGCTACGAGCTGAACGCGATCGCGGCCGTCGTCATCGGTGGCACCAGTCTCGCCGGCGGCGTCGGCACGATCGCGGGCACCGTGATCGGCGCCCTCATTCTCCAGATCCTCGACAACATCCTCGGCCTGCGCAACGTGCAGTCCGAGTACCAGGCGATCCTCAAGGGCGTCATCATCGTGGTCGCCGTGGTGCTCCAACGACAACGGAGGTAGCGTCATGCACAACGACGTGGCGTCGATCGGGCGCCGTCGCATGCTGCACCTGCTCCGGCATGGCCGGGAGCCGCCTCGCCGCCATCGTGCAAGGTTGCGAGGTCTCCGGAAGGAACCCAACCCAGCGTCACGGGTCATGCACGTCGCTCACTTGGACCACGGACTCGACAGGAGGATTCCGGGATGAGAAACCTTTCGCGAATCTGGGCCGTGCTCACCACCCTCCTCATCGCCATCAGCGCCGGGCCGGGCCTCGCCCTCGCCCAGGGAACGCCGAGCGCCAGCCCGGGCGCAAGCCCGGCGGCAATCTCCGACACCTGCCTGACGAAACCGATTCCCAAGAAGGACACCTACCTGATCGGCATGTCGCAGGCGAACAAGGGTGAGCCGTGGCGCCAGGCCATGAACGACCAGATTGCCGCCGCCGCGGCCGAGCACCCCGAGCTCAATGTGGTCTTCGCGGACGCCGCCCAGGACAACGCGCAGCAGGTCGCCGACGTTGAAGGCTTCCTGCAACAGGGCATCGATCTCCTGATCATCTCGCCCAACGAAGCCGCCCCGCTGACCGATGTCGTTGCCCGCGCCTGCGCGGAGGGCGTGCCGGTCATCGTCCTCGATCGCAAGGTGAACGGCGACCAATACACGATGTGGATCGGCGCGGATAACACGCTGATTGGCGAGAAGGCCGGAGCGTACGCGGCCACATGGTGTCAGGACCAGGGACTCGACCCGTGCCAGATCGGCGAGATCCGCGGACTGGAGGGCTCGACCCCGGCCCAGGAGCGTGGTGACGGGTTCCGCACGGGGATCGCCTCCAACCCAGCCTGCCAGATCGTCGCGAGCCAGAACGCCGATTGGCTCCGGGAGAAGGCCGTCCCGGTTTCCCAGGCCATGTTCCAGGCGAACCCGGACCTGAACGTGCTCTACGCGCACAATGACCCGATGGCCGAAGCGGCGATTATCTCGGCGCAGAACAACGGCCTCGATCTGGACAGCATGCTGGTGATCGGCATCGATGGCCTGCCGACGCCGGACGGTGGTCTCAAATCCGTCATCGATGGCCGCATCGATGTGACATACGTGTATCCCACCGGAGGCCAACAGGCGATCGACTGGACTATGAAGATCCTGGCCGGCGAGCATCCGCCCAAGGAAGTCGTGCTCGACACGATCGAGGTCACCTCGGACAATGCGCAGCAGGTTTATGAGCAGTTCGGCGGTCAGTAGATTCGCATCCAGCTGATTCGTTCGGCGGATGCGTTGCGACGGCGGCACGGTGCCGTGCCGCCGTTGGTCCGCCTCGCATATGTGTGCAGGAGAC